>JACMPM010000023.1 GCA_014377485.1 Bacteriovorax sp.
AGGTGAAACGTGAAAGTTTCCAATTTTTAATTTCATTGTTATTCCATCGCGAGAATAAGAATGACGATCCCATGCATCGCTTCCGTCGTTATAGACAGCACCTAGGCCCCATTCGTAAGAATGTCGACCAATCATATAAGTTGCAGTGTCTGAATAAAGTTCGATATATGCTTTTTTAACGTTAAGGCTCTGGCCTTTAGCTTGGTTGTGGTAATAAAGCGGAGCACCGTTAGCACCAGCAGTTGTTGTACTAGCAACTTGATTAGCGTCAGTCTGAGGACTATCCCCCAAATAACCACCATTGGCATAACCAGTACTTAATTCACCAAAAAAAGTAGCAGCGTCATTTATCACCATTGTTGGAGCAAGTCTGAAAACATAACTTTGCCAAGAAGCACTTCCTTTACTTCCGGTATCGAGGCCAACTTCTTGCGTACCATCCCCAGTAGAGTTTATCGTCTTAGCTTTAATTCTACGGAAATCACTAATCAAAGTAGAATCAACTCCGAAAGAGCCATGCCAATCAATTGGTAGAGCCTGAGAAGCGACTGGTAAAAGGACGAGAACAGTCATTGCTAATAATTTTTGCAATTGCTTGGACATAAATACTCCACAAAATAGAACAATAAACATTGGAAAGAATCTTTAAAATACTATATGAAATGAAGGTAGTTAAGTCAAAAACAACAAACCAAGTAAATCGTAATGAAGCAATGGGCAATTCGTATATTAAAACTCTCTCTGGTATGCTTTATAATCTTAGTCGCTGCTGGCTTTGGATTCGTAAAATGGACAATCGCCGAAACCTCACTATCAGTGCTGGAAGAAAAAACCAAAAAAGAAATTGATCCTTACACCACAATTGCTCCAAATATTATTTTAGATGAAGGCTCAGTCATAAAAAAAGAAGAGCTTCAGGCCTTTTATCTTTTTTCTGCTGAAAAAATGTCGAGTGAAGATTTTTTTGCAAACAAAAAGCAAAGCAATGCTCTTTATGAATTAAAAGAAGTCCCGGGTCTTTTACAAGTTAATCAGAATATTGAAATAAAAAATCTTCTCAGTAATGATTGCGTAGAAGTTTATTGCTATCAGCACTATGTTTCTTTTGATTATATCCCTTCTATTTTTTGGAAAGGATTAATTGGTGTTGAGGACCAGCGCTACCTTACCCATCATGGGATCGATGTTAAATCTATTTTTAGGGCCTTCGTTACCAATGTTCGAAAAATGAGATTTGAGCAAGGTGGTTCTACCATTTCTCAACAATTGGTCAAAAATTTATTTTTTACCAATGAAAAAACTTTTTCACGTAAGTTTAAAGAAATGGTTATGTCGATATATATTGAAAGCCGATTTCCCAAAGAAAAAATTCTTGAAGCTTATTTGAATGAAGTTTATTGGGGTGCTCTTCAAGGAATAAAAATCAAAGGAATTCTTGGAGCTTCAGTTTTTTATTTTGGAAAAAAACCGGCAGATATTAGTGCGTACGAAGGCGCGATTCTCATCAGCCTTTTAAAGGGACCAAGTTATTTCTCACCATTAAAAAAAATAGAGCGCCTCAAAGAGCGCGCACTTGTCGTTTATAATAAATTAATTCAAGAAAATTTAATTCCAAATGATCCTAGTCAAATTTGGTCGCAAAAAGAATGGGACAAATGGAATGCAAAGTTAAAACGGCAAGAAAAACAGCAATACTATCAGTCTGTCTGGCGAACATTAAACGATAATGAACCAACGCTTTCTACCTATGAGAAATTTGTACTCATACAAAAAGTAGCCGATGTACGCTCGAAAATTAACGACAAGTTCGCAAGTGTGACTAATGGAAAAAATTCAGTAGCAGATATTTCTGTAAAAGTGTTACTTGGGCCCGTAAACGGCAATAGCTGGTATAGTTATTACTCTCGAGTTGAGCGCAATAAAGAAAAAGCCATTTTTACTGAACGTCATCAAGTTGGAAGCACAATAAAGCCCATCATTTATAGCATTTATGAAGAATTCGGCAAGAAGTTAACAGATATGGTTCCGACGAAAGAAATTAAGCTTCAACTTAAGTCAGGTCCATGGTCTCCTAAAGAAGCCCATGTTATTAAAGAAAGTGAAATCACTCTTCTTGAAGCACTTTTAAAATCATACAATCGCCCGGTTATTCGTATTGCAGATGAAATTGGATTTGAAAAAGTTGAAGAGAAATTGAAACCTTATTTTACTTCTCTCAAGTCTCCTCTTGGGGAATATCCTTCAGAACTTTTAGGAAGTATGGAGCTAAGTGTAAGTGAGCTTCGCGACGTTTATAGTGCTTTTATAAAAGACGAATGTAAAAAAATAAAAGCAGGCGAGAGAGAGAAAGATCAAAGTGTGCTCTACGCTTTATCTGATCCCAATTTAACGACAGTAGAGCATGCAGTCGATGCAGTTATGCAGAAGTTACACTTTTTTGGCAAAACTGGAACCACCAACAATGGCTACGATAACTGGTATGTGGCGTTTGATGGAAAAAACCTATCAATTATTTGGGTGGGCTATGAAGGTGAGCGCAAAACAAAATCACTCGGATTATACGGCGCAACCACGGCTTTTAATGTTTTCCAAAATTATTACCGTGATCATGGGAAGCGTTTTCAACAATTCGGCTGTGAAGTCACTAACTAGCTCTTGCAAAAAAGAGTCTTAAAGTTTATATTAAACTCACGCATTTTAGATGTATTGGGGTGTCGACAAGTGGTAAGTCTGCAGATTTTGATTCTGCCATGCCAAGGTTCGAATCCTTGCACCCCAACCATTTTTATCTTTAAAACAAATTAACTAATTTAAGGAGGATCTTTTGAAACGAATCGTCCTAGTTTCTGGATCTTCTAATCAACAGCTCGCAAATCAAATTTCTGATTATTTAGACGTGCCTCTAGTTAATCCACAGTTAGTTCGCTTTGCGAATGGCGAAATATATTGTGAAATCGAAAAACATGTACGTGGAGCTGATGTATTTGTCATTCAGTCTACATGTTCACCAGTAAATGATAACCTGATGGAGCTCTTGATTATGATCGATGCTCTAAAAAGAGCTTCGGCCAGTTCAATCACAACGGTTATTCCTTTTTATGGGTATGCTCGCCAAGATAGAAAGGCTTCGCCAAGAACTCCAATTTCAGCAAAATTAGTTGCAGACCTTATTACTGTGGCCGGAGCAAGTCGTGTTGTAACGATGGATCTTCACGCAGGTCAGATTCAAGGTTTCTTCAATATTCCATTCGATAATATTTACGCTTCACCTGTTATCTTAAATTATATTAAGAAAGAAATTTTTACTGAAAATACAATTTTCGTTTCACCGGATGCTGGTGGAGTAGAGCGCGTTCGTTTTTATGCAAAAAAATTGAATGCAGATATTGCCATGATCGATAAACGCCGCACGGGTAAAAACATTGCAGAAGCAATGAACGTTATCGGGAACGTCTCTGGAAAAGAATGTATTATCATAGACGATATGATCGATACGGCGGGGACCTTAGTAGAGGCCTGTAAAGCTCTTCGCAGAAATGGCGCTACTAAGATTTATGCCTGTGCAACTCATCCTGTTTTTTCTGATCCAGCGATTAAAAGAATTTCAGAATGTGAAGAGCTTGATCGAGTGATTGTAACAGACACCATTCCAGTTACTGAAGCGGCTAAAAAGTGCGATAAGATTAAAGTTTTATCAACAGCTGAACTTTTAGCTAAGGCCATCCATAGAACATTTAATAACGATTCAGTCAGCTCGCTGTTTATCTAATCAGGAATACTGAAGTATGGATCTCTTAATTGTGGGCCTTGGAAATCCAGGTTCAAAGTATCATCACACACGACATAATATTGGTTGGGATGTTTTCGAAGAATTATCTTTTTCGAGTGACCTTAAATGGTCTGAAAAATTTAAAGGACAGTACGCTGTTTATAATAATGGTGCAGATAAAATCTATTTCCTTAAACCACAAACATTTATGAATTTATCGGGTGAGAGTGTTCAGCCAATGATAGCCTTTTTTAAAATCGATATTGAGAACGTTCTAGTGGTACACGATGAAATAGATCTACCATTTGGTATAATCGCCTTTAAAAAAGGTGGAGGACTTGCTGGTCACAACGGTCTGAAATCTATAACAGAAAAGCTAGGTTCTCAGGAATTTAAACGAGTGAGGATGGGAATCGGCCGTCCGATACATGGCGATGTATCCAATTGGGTTCTCTCGGGGTATACAGGAGAGGATAAAGATTTTTTTGTACCCTTTTTAAAGGGTGCAGCTTTGGCGATTGAAGAGTACATAAAATTGGGCTTCGATAAAACTGCCATGACATATACAAAGAAAAAAATAGTTTAGATTTTTTATAAAAGGAAAAAGATATGGCATTGAATTGTGGAATCGTAGGTCTTCCAAACGTTGGTAAATCAACAATTTTTTCAGCGATTACTTCAGCTCCGGCCGAAGCCGCTAACTATCCATTTTGTACGATTGAACCAAACGTAGGAATTGTTGCAGTTTCAGATCCTCGTATGCAAAAAATTGCAGACATCGTCGGACCAGAAAAACTTATTCCAACTTCAGTTGAATTTGTAGATATCGCGGGCCTTGTAAAAGGTGCTTCAAAAGGTGAAGGTTTAGGCAATCAATTCTTAGGTCACATACGCGCAGTAAATGCGATCATTCATGTTGTTCGTTGTTTCGAAGATGACGATATTATCCACGTTCACGGAAAAGTAGATCCGAAAGACGATATCGAAACAATTAATCTAGAGTTGGCCTTTGCTGACTTAGAAGTTGTTGAGAAAAAACTGACGAACATTCCAAAGCTTTTAAAAAGCCAAAATAAGGACGTGCTAACTTCCGCAAAAATCCAACTTCCACTACTCGAAAAACTTAAAATAGAACTAGAAAGCGGCGTAGCCGCAAGAAATTCATCTCTCTCTGACGAAGATAAAGCTGCAGTGGCAGATTTGAATTTAATCACAATGAAAAAAGTCCTCTATCTCTGCAACGTTGACGAAGAAGGTGTTTCAATTGAAAACGACCACGTTAAAATGGTTAGAGAATATGCAGCGAAAGAGAATTCTGAAGTCCAAGTGATTTGTGGAAAATTAGAATCTGAAATTGCCTCGCTTGAAAACCTTGAAGAAAAGAAAGAATTCATGGAAGCAGCAGGTATTGAAGAGTCGGGTTTGGATAAACTTACTCGCGCGGCTTATCATATGATTGGATTAAAAACTTACTTCACAGCTGGTGTAAAAGAAGTACGTGCTTGGACTTTCCAAGACGGATTTAAAGCTCCTCAGTGTGCTGGTGTAATTCATACTGACTTCGAACGCGGTTTCATTAAGGCTGAAGTTTTTAGCTACGAAGATTTAATTAAATTTGGATCTGAAGCTAAAGTTAAAGAAGCTGGAAAGTTTAGAGTTGAAGGGAAAGAGTATGTTGTTCAAGATGGCGACATTATGCATTTTCGATTTAATGTATAAAATCATTTAAAATACTTAAGAAGCTTCTTGTAATCCCTTTTTTAAAAGGGATTAGATTTAAAAAAATTTTGTAGCGGTTTTAATTATATAATCAATA
>JACMPM010000024.1 GCA_014377485.1 Bacteriovorax sp.
AAATTTATCAGGCCGACTCGATGACTATTAATAATTTATTAAAAGGAGCGAGTTACAATGCTTAAAAATTCAAATCTCAAAATTGCTTTATACATCCGTGTCTCCACTGAGGAGCAGGCGGAAAATCCAGAAGGGCCAATTAAAAGTCAGGAGCAACGTCTTCGAGAAGCGGTAAATTATCGCAATCGCCAATCTTCTTTTGGTGAAATAGTATCTGTTTATATTGATGCCGGAATTTCTGCAAAGGATATGAAGCGTCCGAAACTTCAAGAAATGTTGATGGACGTAAGGCTAAAAAAGATAAATTTCATAATGGTCACGGAAATTTCTCGTCTATCTAGAAACAATCGCGACTTCTTTATGATGTGGGATATGCTTCGTGATAATAAATGCAGTTTTATGTCACTTCGAGAAGATTTTGATACGACGACTTCCGCTGGTGAAATGCTCCTTTGCCAAATTGTAAACTTCAGCCAATTTGAAAGAAAGCAAACGTCCGAAAGAGTCGTTGCCAACCTACTCGCAAGATCGAAGCGAGGACTTTATAACGGAGGCAGTGTTCCTCTTGGATTACAAACAATTCCCAACAGACCGGGTTATTTGGAAATTGATCCCGATCACGCTCCGACTGTTAAAAAAGCTTTTCAAGTATTTTTGAAAGAAGGGAGCTTGTCACCTACAGCCCGTTGGTTAAATGACAATGGTTACAAACCTAAAAAACATTTACAAGGTGGTGGGAGCAAAATGCGAGTTGGACATTTCACTGTTGATAATTTGCATCTCATATTAACCAATAAGGCCTATATCGGTCTTAAGGTTTTTAGCCACAAAGGCGAGACTCACGAAGCTCCTGCGGTCTGGGATGCAATTATTGATGAGGTCGTCTTTAGAAGGGTCAATGAGTTGCTTGCTAAAAATAGAGCGAGACTTAAACCGATTAAAGAAAATCGTCATCCTTATATTTTATCAGGCGTTTCGTTTTGCATGACTTGTGGCGATCATATGTCAGGCAAGTCGGCCACTGGTAGAAATGGAAAGGTTGCTTACTACGAACACTCTTGGGCCACAAAAAGGGAGTCTTGCTTAACCAAGAAAACTTTTAAGTGTGATCCTCATAGAGTTTTAGCTAAAAGAATTGAGCCTGTAGTCTGGGATGAATTTTGTAAGCTTCTCTCAAATGAGAAGTTCATCAAGCACCTTTTAAATAAGGTTAAGGAGAAACATTTAGAAAACGATGAGCAACAGGAACGCGCCCGCTATAAAGCTAAATTGTACGGCGTGAACTCTCAAATAGATGCTCTGGCCGAAAGAATTGGGATTTTACCTAAGGGGATTTCGCCGACTCCTCTATTTAATCAATTAGAGAAGATCCAAAATGCTAAAAAAGAAATTGAGGAGAAACTTATGTCCATAAAAGAAATAAATCTCGATCAAAGACTTGTGCCTCTTGAGACTTTTAACAAGTTTGCGGAATTTTCTAAAAAAGTGATATCTGAAAATTCAGATTTCAATATTCGAAGACAAATCTTGCAGAAATTTGTCAAACGAGTTGAGATAGGTCCAGACTGCATTAAAATTCATTGGAATGTAGATAAAGAGTTTTATACGAATGAAGTGATTATGAGTTCAAAAAGGGAGTTTTCGCAGGCTGACGCCTGCGATTCTTCGTATAATGCTGATAATTCTAATAATTTAAAAAATAATAGGAATGTTGGTTAGAATACTTTGAATATTGGTGCCCGGAACAGGACTTGAACCTGCACACCCTTGCGAGTTCTACCACCTCAAGGTAGCGTGTCTGCCATTTCACCACCCGGGCATAAGTATGTCCCCAAATAATAGAAGTCTAAAAATTTGTTGGCAAGCAAAAATTGTGAAATCTATCTTCTGCGACTCGGTAGAAACATTTCTAATTCGTTGAGATAGAATTTTATACGTTCTTTAGCTTCTTTAATCGCCTGAATGCGATCGTTGATCATTTTAATAAGCTTGTCATCCGGAGTCTGACTTTCACCGCGCAGATTGCGAGTCATGAAGGCATCGAGACTATGAAAGGCATCGCCATCGAGTTCATCTTCTAATTCCAAATCAAAACGATCATCGAGGTGATTAGGTAGATCCTCTTCCGTTATGTGAGCGTACTCATTCAAAAGATCGTGAAGTGGATCATGTCCAATTTCCATCGCAGAGAGATCAATTTTAAAATTCTTTGAGGCCGGAAACATCACCAGATTGTGATTTTCAAGCTCGTCACTAGAATTTGTTTTCATAATAATCCTTTCTAAAACTCAATTTAAAATTTCTAAAATCATGATCATCCGAATATAGAAAGTGCACAATAGATGCCTGAAATAATTACCTACATTTAGTGCTTTAGACAGTCACTTTGGCCGTAACTCGTACAATTCAAGATAGACCGTCTAAAAAATGAACAACTTAGCTCAATGCTCAGGCAAGCTTTGCCTAGCGATTAACTGCTAAAAAACTCTGATTTATAATAGATTTAGAGGAGCTCTAATGGAATTCGAACGAATCGCCTGTATGAAATGCAAACATTACCATGTCACCTTTGACCAGACAGCACCAAGAGGCTGCAAGCTCTATGGATTTAAATCTGCCGTAATGCCTTATGTACTGGTTAAACAATCAAGCGGACAAGACTGTTCGTCCTTCGAAGAGAAAGCTAAAAAAGCTGATGAAAATGATAATGGAAAAAAAGATTACAACGACCCTAAATACTGGGGCTAAGATCCAAAATCTGATGAGGAGCTAATACCAAAGGTTTATTTTGTTCGTAGTAAGTTGGTCCTGACTTCTCAATCATCGCACCACCAAAACAATCATCCCCATCGTAAAAAACAACCGACTGCCTTGGAGTAATGGCCCTTTGAGGAACATCAAATTCTACATAAATTTTGCCATCGATTATTGCTGTGATGGTGCAGTCCTGATCTTTTTGTCTATAGCGAACTTTAGCTTTGCATTTAAAAGGTAGATACTTTTTAAACTCTCCCGCAGTAAACGAGAGATCAGTTGCTACTAAATTATCAGCATACATCGCCGGATGCGCTTCTCCGCGCTCAACTACAACGATGTTTCTTTTTATATCTTTGCCTACGACAAACCAGGCTTCTCCTGCTCCACCAAGGCCCAGGCCTTTTCTCTGCCCAATCGTATAATAAGTCGCACCTGTATGACGTCCGACAACAACACCTTCGAGTGTTTCAAAATTTCCATCGACAAAAGTGACATAGTTCGAAAGAAAATTTTTAAAATTTCGCTCACCAATAAAACAAATTCCAGTCGAGTCTTTTTTATATTTTGTTGCGAGATCGTATTTCTCGGCAATTTTTCTAACTTCTGTTTTGGGTAAATGACCAATGGGAAATAAAACTTTTGCCAGCACTTCGGACTTTATGGTGTAGAGGAAATAAGACTGATCTTTAAGAGGATCAGCTCCTTTGACTAAAGCGAAATTTCCATTTTCATCTAATCTTTTTTGACAGTAATGTCCTGTCGCCAAAAAATCAGCTCCAAGTTCAAGGGACTTTTCAAAAAAAACTTTGAATTTTATTTCGCGATTACAAAGCACATCTGGATTGGGTGTGTACCCTAATTTATATTCTTCGATAAAATGATTAAATACCTGGGTTTTGTATTCTTCGATAAAATCCACAGAGTAATAAGGAATATCTAATTTTTCACAGACGCGAACAACATCAGCATATTCTTTGGAAGACTCGCAAACTCCATGCTCGTCGAATTCTTCCCAGTTTTTCATGAAGAGTCCGACCACATTATAGCCTTCTTCTTTTAAAAGGGCCGCACAGACTGAAGAATCCACTCCGCCGGACATGCCGACGATAACTGTGGTTTCTGATTTAGGCTTAATGCTATCCCCGATTTTCATAGTGGTCTTATAACAGATTTGAGTCTATTTGACCACGTCATAGTTCCAGGCAAGCACTGACCCTGTAATAAATCTAAAGGCGTTGGTGTAAGTATTTATATTCAAAGTCTCCACGATGTCACTTGGAGTATGAAATCTAGGGTTAAAATCAGTTTCCCAATTCTGGCTCAAACAAATGGCCGGAATACCCGCTTCCCAAAAGCTAATATGAGAGCTTGAATTCATACTGTTGGCCTCAGGCTTAAAATCAATCTGATTGTATAAACGTTTTCCATTGTCGGTAATCATGGTCGTAAGTTTCAAGTCGTCTTCTGCGCCTTTTTCTCCAGGAGCACGTAAATAAAGCTTCATATTATTTAATTTTTTATCTTTATCTTCTCTCTTAGAATCATTCCCCAACATCACGAGATTGATGTAACCCAGAATTTTTTGAGTTCCAGAATCGGCCTTTAATTTTTCAACATAATCATGAGATCCGGAAAAACCTAATTCTTCAAAATCAAAAAAGACTATTCGTACAGTTTTTGGCAGGTCTAATTTATCGAGAATTTCAATCATGGACAAAAGTGCGGCAACTCCTGTTCCGTTATTATCAGCTCCAGGCATGGCACCTGTTGAATCTACCTTCATCGTTTTAGGATCGTTTAAAAGTGTGTCATAATTGGCCCCGAGAATAATCACTTCATCAGGCTTAGTAGCTCCAATTTTTTCCCAAATTAAGTTATAACCTTTTTTATCTTTAACAGAATCAAGCGTCTTCATCATAGAAAGAGTGAATCCTTTCCAATGATCATAATTAGGATCAGTTGGAGAAATTTTAGCAACCACTTCTTTTTTAAAATCGTCAGCGTAAAAAAGGCCAGCGCGTGCAATATTAGGTGAGAATTCACTTATTTTAAAACTCACTCCTTTTGATTTAAAAGTTTTTAATTTCTCTTCTAAATAATTTAGTGCTTTTTGGTGTCCCGGGCTTCCAACGAATCGCGAGGGTCTGCCGCTTGCCACAAAATCTCTCAAATTTTTTTCAAGAGCATCACGCGATACTTTTTCGGTTACCGAAGTAATGTTATAGCCGGTTTTAATTTTCTTTTCATAATCCTTTATTTCAAAGGAGTGTCCTGTTGTAGCGGCCATAATGGTAATTATTAAACTTAAATTAAAAATGTACTTTTTCATTTTGATCTTTTGTTGAATTGTCTTCTTCATCTGATTCCTTCTTATTAATTGGAAGAGTATTAAACTCTCCATCACCAAATACTCCACCTATTTCTACAATGGCACTTCCCAAAACTTTTCCCTTGTCTTGAGCTCTGCTATAAAAAACAAAAAATTGTCCGCCAACTAAAATACCTGGTCGCTCGCATTCAAAATCTACGACACAGGTATCATTGTTTTTAAAATAAAGTCTGCACGGAATTTTGGGACCTCCAGAAGACATTTTTACATAGACCGATAAAGGCAATGTAATGTCTAAACTAGCGGCCGGACAAAAGCGACAAACGAGTGCATGCGAATATTTTAAACGATCGGGATAATCTATAAAAATATTTCCTTTAAAAGGAATGATTGAAACAACTTCTTTGTGAGGATCTATTGGATTTTCAGGTTTTGAAGGTAGATTTTTTTGTCCGACATAAAAACGGTGAATCCCAATATGTTCGCAAATATTATTCTCATCTCGATAGTCATAAATTGATCCTGTTCGACGAAGATCTCTCGGTGAGCGGGCCTCTACCAAACTAATCATTCGAGGGTCGCGCATAATATGGTGAACATTTGTTTTCGGTCTCGTTAAATATTCGACTTTTATTAACTCACCTATTTTTTCGACTTCTTTTTTTCTAATTTCAGAAAGAGGAAGCATTAAATGCTCAAGATGTTTTTGCCCAAGCCTCGAAAGTATATACGATTGATCGTGTTCCAAATCATTGGCCACAAGCAATTCGAATGATCCAGTCTTTTGATTTTTTAAAACTTTTGCGTAGTGGCCCGTAGCAATTAAATTTGTATTAAATTTAGCGGCCTTCTCAAGGAGAATTTCCATCAAAACTAGATTGAGAAAAACCAACGGTTCAAAAGTATGTCCACTTAAAATACGACCCACTACCGGATCAAGCACTGTATCTGCAAAAATTTCTGTGGCGTTAACCGCATAAAAAGGAATATCTAAATAGGTGCAAATGGCCTTCACTTTATTTAAGTCATTAACCATCACATCTGCAAAAGGTCCCGGATCTTCCCCAGGTTGAAATAATTGCAGCCCAATTCCTATGCATTTATAACCCTGCTTCTTTAAAAGATAGGCGGCGACGGTCGATTCTAGACCCCCGGTCATGGCAACTAAAACTGTTTGTTTGGAGGCTTTTTCTATCATGAATTTATTATATCGCTGAAATTAATTTTTGAAAATTTTTTAAGATGTGGAAAATAGGGATTTAGGACTATTACACTCGGGAATTCTTTTTTTAAGATTCTATGGTCCATTGTCGATAGAGTTTTGATGACAAAAGTTAACTTCGAAGAGAGTTTCGAGATCTATTTATTCACAGAATCTGGGCCTGAAAATAATTTTTCAAAGCTCAATGAATTTTTGTCTTTTTTAAAGTACAACAGGGGCAATCTCCCTTGTAAATTCTCCTACGTTAGTCGCGGCGACTGTCTGATTCCAGAACTCACTTTAAATGAAAACATCTTGATGGATTTCAGCCCTAACTCGCTTACGGCAGGGAGAGAGTTTCAATTTCAGGACTTTTTAAAAGATCAGCCTAATCGAGACCTGGAAAAATTGTATCAAAAAATCGGTGTACCTCACGAACTTCCTCAACATTCTGATTCGCAGATGAGAAAATTAAGCTCGCTGATAAAATCTTTAATTTCCGAAGGCCAATTTATATTCCTGGAAGAACCAGAAAAAGATTTGGATGAAGAATGCATTTCCCTTTTTATAAATTGCTTAAAAGATCATATTTCTAGAAATAAACAAAACGTTTTCATTTTCTCCCACCATTTAAATCTATGGATGCCTCACATTCAACAACGTGTAAAAAGAGAAAAAGACTTTAGCTTCAGCACGGAGAAAATTAGTAAAAACTGGGCCTGGGTTAAAGAAAAAGATCGTTTTTATGCTCCTCTTAAAAACGATTTTTCTCCCCCACAAGAACTATTTTTCCAATTCCCGAAGAAAATTGCTGGAAAAAAATCAGCGGCCTAGTGAGCTTAATATTTGACAGAATAGGTCTTCCATCTAGATAATAATCATATACAAATATGACAAAAATCAAATCGCCTTTAAATTTTATCGATGTATTCTCAGGTGCCGGAGGACTCTCTTGCGGTCTTGAACTAGCAGGAATGAAATGTCTATTGGGGATCGATATGGATAAAAATGCCATAGAGACCTTTAAGGCCAATCACCACTATGCCAATACTTTTTGCGGTTCAGTGATTGATCTCACCGAAAAAAAATTAAAAGAATTAATCAATAACGAACCTGTTCACGCTGTTGTTGGTGGACCGCCTTGCCAAGGTTTTTCTACCGTGGGAATTGGCGACCCGAATGATCTAAGAAATTCTTTATTTAAAGAATTTATCCGTTTAGTAAAAATCACTAATCCCTACTACGTTATTATTGAAAACGTAACGGGTTTGATCGCCAAAAAAAACGAGAAAACACTTAAGGCCATTTTTAAGCTGTTTGCAAAAATGGGTTATACCCTAGACGTCCAAGTCATGTCGGCAGAATTTTATGGTGTTCCAGAGCGCAGAAGAAGAACTATTATCATTGGTTCAAGACTTAATAACCAAATTTTTTTCCCAAAACCCATTACCGAAAATATTCAAACGGTGGGTATTGCTCTCAAAAACCTTAAAGCTCCCAATGGAAAAATTTATAATCACGACCTGGATTCAGCAGTGATTAAGTCAAAGCTAGACCGCGACCGGATCAATCTTATCCCAGAAGGATGTGGCATTCGTTATGAAGCTGATGAAAAAGCCTATCTTCCTAAAAAATTACAATTAGGTGTGGACTGGAAAAATATTCGCGAAAATCGTTTGAGACAAACAAAGTACCAAAGACTTGATCGTAAAAAACCAAGTCCAACTATCATGACCCATAAACATAATTATTTTCATCCAACTGATAACCGCTACCTCACACAACGTGAAGCGGCCGCTCTACAAAGTTTTCCAAATGATTTTCAATTTTTGGGACCGCTCTCTGCGCAGTGGAGACAAATTGGCAACGCTGTTCCACCAAAACTGGGGTTGGCACTGGGTAAGGCCATTATGGCGATGTATGCTCAGCAATCGCTGGACAATTCAAAAGTTAAAATTAATAAGTCTGACGAAATTATGACGACAATCAGAAAGCGCGCTTTTGTTTATTCTAAAGAAGCCTGACAAAACAATTAATGAACTGATTGAGCGTGGTGAAGTTTGTAAAAATAATTTCCCTGAGTCAATAACTCACTAAGCGGACCTTCTTCCACTAATTGTCCTTGATTAAAAACAAAGACTCGGTCGCATTGTTTTAGAGTTTCCAATCTGTGGGCAATAATCAAACAAGTTCTATTAGTCATCATCTTCATAACAGCTTCGTGAATAATTTCTTCGTAATAAGGATCAATGTTTGCCGTGGCCTCATCAAGAATGAGGATTGATGGATTCTTAAGGAGAACTCTCGTTAAGCTCACTAATTGTCTCTGTCCTACACTTAAGTTCGTACCACTTTCCAAAACGATCATATCGAGGTTAAAGCCTTCTTTAGAAAGAGCTTTTATCAGGCCCGTAGTTTTTGCTCCTTCAATTAATTCCTGATCACTCAATTTATCATCACAAGAAAGATTTTCTCTAAGACTTCCTTTGAAAATAATGGCGTCTTGGGCGACGAAACCAATTTGATCCCGAAGTGCATGTCGATCAAAATTTCTAATGGGAATATCGTCAATTTTAATTTCGCCCATTTGGAATTCATAGAGACGCGATAAAAGTGAAACAGTGGAACTTTTGCCACAACCTGTTTTCCCAACTAAACCAATTTTTTCCCCTGGTTTAATATGAAAGTTAAGATCCTTTAAAACCCAACTACCTTCACTATACTGCATGAAAACTTTTTCAAATTTAATATCGCCTTCAAGATGAGTTAGCGTCATCTTGCCATTATTTATAAGGACTTTTTCTTCATCGTCTTCATTTAAAAAACTCATAACTCGCTCAGTACTGGTAAAGGCCTGTTGAACGACGTGAATCTCTCGGGAGAGGAGCATCATAGGGTTGAAAAAACGTTCATAATAACGAATGAAAGAAATAAAAAGACCGACACTAAAAATTCCGTTTATCACTCCTAGGCCTCCGTACCAAACTAAACCAATCAAAGGAATAGTTGCGCAAAAAGACACTAGCGGCATACTCCAAGCAAATAAAACATTTCCTCTTAGTTGAGCATAAAGATAATCATCAACTGTTTGGTCGTATTTTTCCATGGTCCATTTTTCTAATCCAAAGCTTCTGATAACATCAATTCCATTGAGGTATTCAGAGAGTTTGGCATTGATCGCCGATGAGAATTTAGAAACTCTTCGGTTGGAGTTTTTTAAAAAATCTTTGGTTTTAAACATGAGAAAAAGAGAAGGTAAGATTGCCGCAGTCATGATCATTCCCAGTCGAAAATTTGAAAGAATCATGGCCGCTACTGCCAAGATTGTCATCATGCTGGCCGAGACTAAATTTCCCAAGCTAGAAGTAAAAAATTCTTCAATCCCTTCTACATCGTGTGTAATACGCGTGACGATTCGACCTTGAGGCTGACGGTCGTAGTACTGCAACGGAAGTTCTTGAAGTTTTCTGAAGAGGTGTTCTCTAACAATAAAAATAACTTTAGAGGCCGAGTCAGCTAATATTTTTCGGCCGTGCCAAATAAAATAAACACTTCCTACTTCCAGGGCAACAATACTGAGAGCATAGTTGATAGATTTATTCATATTTTTAGCGATCAATCCTTTCTCTAACAAATCCCCCATCAATTTGGCCGATAAAATGGCAAGAAACGAACTGACGAAAATGAGTGCCATGGCAGCTGTAATTTGCAATTGGAAAGGTTTAGCGTATTTAAGAAGAGTTTGGAGTGACTTTAAATCTCCAAGGCCGCTTTCATGAAGACGAGACTCGTCTTGGTCATCGGCCGTCAAATATGCATTTTTTGTCTTCTCGCTATAAAGTCCAACAGGCGTAAGATTTTTTTTAAATGAACGATTGAGAATTTTTTTAATTTTAATTTTTTTCATTGCAAACCGTCCATCATCGGTTTCAATTCAAAAGTTTGATTGCAATACTTAAGAGTTGATTTTCGATGAGCGACCCAGACAAGTGTGACATCTTTTAAATGAAGGTCCAGGTTTTTTAAGATTTTTTCTTCAGTAATAGTGTCAACGGCACTCAGACAATCGTCTAAGAATAAAAGTTTTGGTTTCTTGGCCAAAGCTCGCGCCAAAGTAAGTCTTTGCTTTTGTCCGCCCGAAAGATTAATTCCCCACTCTCCTAATTGAGTGTCTAATTTATCGGGAAATAATTCTACATCCTCTTTAAGTCCTGCAAGGTCGATAAATTTCCAAATCTCTTCATCAGAGAGTTCACTATTCATGGCCACATTCACTCGTATTGAATCAGCAAATAAAAAAGGTTTCTGGCCGACATGACCAATATAATTTCTAAGATGATCGTGTGAATAAGCAGAAAACGGTTTTCCAAAAAGGGTAACAGTCCCACCACTCAGATCTCGTTCAAGGCCTGTTAAAATAGAAAGCAAAGTACTTTTACCTGCACCGATTGGACCAGTAATTCCTAAACGCTCACCTTTTTTTAATTTAAAATTTAAATGGGCAAATAGTGGAGTCGATTCATTAAAAGTGTAACTTAAATCCTGAACTTCCAGTACGTCCTGATTTCCAGACTCATTGATCTCATCGCCTTTTATTAAAAGGTACTGATCTTTTTCATGAAGATAAATTTCCGATAGTCTCTCAAGGGCAGTAAAACCTTTTTTCCACTCCGAAATAATAAAGCCTAGAGACATGAGTGGATCATGTAAGAGAAAAATTAATCCTTGCATTGAGATGAATTCACCGACGGTCATTTTTCCGTTAAATGTAAAACTTATCCCCATTGCAAATAGCACTACATAAGAAACAATTGAGGCAACACCCATCACTGGTATATAAAGCAATGAAAGATTAATTCCTTTTAGTTTTTGAGTTCTATGATTTTCGGCAATGATCATTAAACGACGTTCCCAAAAAGGACCTGTTTGAGTTAAGCGCTGAAGCTTTATCGTTGAGACTGCTTGAGAAGAGAGATCGTTAAAATTTGACAACGTATCCTGAATCAAACGGTATTGTTCAACTTCGCGCTTTGAAAGTTTTCTCACAAAAATGGGAACAAATAAAAGAACTACGAAAGAAAGCAAGGCCATCGGAACATGAATCGCGGCCATGGTGAAGAAAGTAAAAATTCCGAGAAACAAAACATCAGTTATGGCCACTAAAGTAAAACCAAAAACAAAACGAGCGCTGTTTGTGTCAGATGCCGAAGCATTCATCAAAACACCTTTAGTGAACTTCTGATCCAAATCTTTCTTTTTAAAGAATCTCACGTGTTGCCAAACTTCGCGCCTGAGCATTCCACAAGCATAATGAGTTTGGCGTCCTAAAGTGATTCTCCACATAAAACGAAAAAAATTAATCAAGATTCGGGAAACTGCCAAGACTAAAAAAAGTTTGATAAAAGTTTGGTGATCATTAGTACCAGTAAGCATTTTTGGAACTGGCTTTTTCGTCATAAAATCGACAATCCAACCAATATTCTTTGGAGCGAGAACCTGCATTAAATTAGTCAGAAGAACTGAGATTGCACCCCAAGTATATATGG
Source organism: Bacteriovorax sp. (assembly GCA_014377485.1). Classification (GTDB taxonomy): domain Bacteria; phylum Bdellovibrionota; class Bacteriovoracia; order Bacteriovoracales; family Bacteriovoracaceae; genus Bacteriovorax. The sequence continues at coordinate 11,834 of JACMPM010000024.1, forward strand.
CCCAACGATCAGTTAGGTATCTCTTCCAAATAAATTTAGCGTGACTTTGAAACTTCATGTTTCTCATTTAATTACTTTGGTAAATACAGTTAGCTTTGGCAGCTAACTAATTTCTTTTAGGATCCATTCTTCAAATTCGAGAAGATAATCTTCAATCATTGGTAGTTCTGCCCTTACTCGAGCAATTGATGCCCGAAAAGCATCCTTAGTATAAGAAACATTCTCTAAAGAGGCCATGAGTAGTTCGATCATTTCCGGGTGAAGTGAGTCTGAGAAAATCTGCGATTTTTCGACAATTGCTTTATGGACGTCTAAATGGACATCTATTGTTCCCCAAGTAAAACGCTCAGACATTTGATGGTTAAACTTAGGTGCCTCACCAAAACGCCACTTCCAATTGCTCATTCGTAAAAAATGTTCCTGTAATTTTGGTAAAGACTGCAAATAATTATGATCCAAGACTTCAATCGAGCACTCGGTTTGGTAATAATCAAAAAATTCCTGAATAATTCGTTCACATAATAACTCGTGGGTGATTTCAGGATTAATTTCTTGTAAGTTTGTTACGCGGGCCCGAACTGAAGTTATGCCCTTTGATTCAAGTTTCTTTTTACTCGGATTTAAATACTGCCCCAGCTTGGTCATGTCGGCATTGATGAGTAGAGTTCCGTGATGAAAGGAGCGGTCTTTGGTTTCTTTAAAAGCACTGCCGGAAATTTTTTTTTCTCCCTCGGACGTTTCAACGAGCAGATCGTTCCGACCACTCGCCCAGGAATTGAGTCCAAAAGAATTAATGGCATTAGTGATAATTTTATTATTAACCGATTTATCAAAGTTTGATTTGCTCGATAAAAATGTAAAATTGGTATTTCCTAAATCATGAAAAACGGCTCCGCCACCACTTTGTCTTCTGGCGAGAATAATTTTATCTTCTTCCATTTTTTGGGTATTGCATTCCGTCCAGGGATTTTGAAAACGACCGATAACCACCGTATTATCATTTCTCCAAAGAAAAAGAATTTTAGTTTCTTCCAGTTCTTCGGGAGTGAGCATATCGCGGAAGATCCAGTCTTCTGTGGCAATATTAAACCAAGGATCGAATGTGTCCGATATGAGAACTCGCAATTTTGTTTTATTTGTCACTTATTCACCTTCTATTTCTTCTTCACTACCACTTTGCTGTTCCGCTTTTTTATCTTCCTCGCTCAGGGCCTTCTCCCAAGAAAAGCGTCCGTTTAATTGGGCATCATACTCTTCTTCAGAGATCTGACCCGCTTGTCGCATTTTGAGTAAAATTGAATCAATCATTCTTTTTGCAAAAGGAGTCAGCGATTTATTTTTAAAAGACTTAGAGTATTTTACCGGACTCGGTAATAGCATTGCAAGAAATGCTGCTTCTCTGGCATTTAAAATTGAAGGTGATTTTTTAAAATAAAAACGTGAGGCCTTATCAATTCCGTACAAACCTTTACCATATTCAATAATATTTAAATAAATCTCGAGTATTTTTTGTTTGTCGGAGTACTTCTCAATCATTAAGGCCATCACTAATTCCTGGGCCTTTCTTCCAAAAGTTTTTTCTTTATTTAAGTAAAGATTTTTTACAAGTTGCTGAGTAATTGTCGAAGCTCCACGCATTTTCTTTTTTAAAACAAAAGAATCATTAATTGCGTCTCTTAATTGCTCTAAGTCGTAGCCCGGGTGAAGGTAGAATTTTCCATCTTCACTTGAAATGATTGCTTGCTGAACTCTTTTGGAGATTTTTGATAACGGCACCCAGGACGGAGGGGGAGTTTTTACTTTGGTGTAAATCGGATGATAATCGACAACATTGATGTTGAAGTAACTTTCTTGAATTTTAGTAATTGAATAAAGTGTTGAAAATATCGATGAAGAAAAATTAAATGCGCTTAGTAATACAATTAGCCAGAAGACTAGAAAAAATCTAATTTTAAATTTGCTGAACTTGTCGGCAAACGTAGCATGCTTGGGACTATCATTAGGGGGCGTTTCCATAAACTCCAAAACAAATTTATACAGCAGTTCTATAACTAGTTGTACATACATAAACTAGCAAGTACAAAATGGCCCAAAAGAACCGAAAAGTTGACATTAAAAGGATAAAATTTACAGGTTATTAGACTTCGAATCATTCGTTGAAGAAGACCGTGTTAAAATTCGTTATAAATTTTGTTCACTGTATTTAGGAGTCGTTAATGAAAAAACTATTAATTTTGGTCTTCGCTTCAGTATTATCGTCAAATACATATGCGCTCGATATTGGAACCAACGCGCTTGCATATACATTGGCACAGACCATTTTTTCTGGGGCCTTAACCGTTGCAACTACTGAAGCAGGAACGATATCAGTCACTAAAAAACAACAAAAAGCTGAAGCTCTTAGGATTCAAAGAGAAGCGCAAGATTATTTCCAAAAGGGAGTTGCCAGCATTTATCTTGAAAGTAAAATTGAAATGACCAAAGAATTGGATTCAAAGCTTTCAGATTCAGAATCCGTAGACCTTTTATTAGAAGCTTCTCAAATTATTTTAGCCGAATAGCCAATAGATAAAATTGACCGGAGTGAGAGCTCCGGCCCTTAATCATTTTATTTTTTTAAAGACAAAAAGCACGTCACTTCTCTCTTGTAACCATTTAGTTCATCATAAGCTTTGATCATTAATTTCTTTGTTGCAAATTCTTCAATCATCACCAACCCCTGAGAGCCTTCATCACCCTTTTCATGAAGCACAAACGAAGTCTTAGTCCAACTTGATACTGGTCTTTGTCCATAGACCTCCAGATCCAGAGCGATGAAAATAGTATTCTCTTCAAGTGTCAATAAGAGAGTATAATAGCCATCTTCAATTCTTCTGATTTCTGCTTCGCACTTTGTTCCGTTACTTGTTTTACCTGTTGATTCTGCTCTTTTTAAAAGTGAACCTACTTTTTTAACGTTAATTAAAAGGCTTGGGTCATAGGCAAATGCAAGTGTATTCATAAGAAATAAAAGTGATATAGAAATAAGTGTTTTCATGTCTCCCCCCTTAGAAAATTTATGCTTTGGTAGCATGGGAGATAATATTGAACAACCGCACCTGGTAAATTGATCTTCGTATAGAAAAATTCAATAGGATATATTCTTTTTTTGAATTGACCGCAGAGAATAAAAAAAAGGGCGGCATTAAGCCGACCCTTTTTAGTTGTAATTTAATATTTTATTAAAGAGTGATACCAAAAACTTCAGGTAGAAATTTTTGTTCTAAATTCTGAGAACTTGTTCCAATTTTAGCAGCGATTTTAGCAAGAACATCAGACTTTGCTTTTGAATCCTGTGAAGCTGCTGCGATTTCTTCCAGGCTCACACCTGTTAGAGTTTTTAAATCACCCATTAGAGCGATCTGGTCTTCTGAAGTTAATTCTCCATTGCCATGACTTAACATTTTTTCGATTTTTGATCCAAGAGTAACCATAGACATAGATGTTTCAATACTTACACTGTAAGCAAAAGAAACTCTTGCTGCTTTTTCGTAAAATTTCATTTTCTCTTGTTCTTTAGCAAGTAAGCTTACGTCTGTCGAACCAGCTTCATCTTCATACAGGTAGCCAGAATTTCTTCCTTCGTAGTAGCCAGTAGTAGAATGGTAATCAACAACTTCATAATCATTTCCATATGTGTCTCCATTAATACGACCTGATAAAACATCGCTTCTTTCAACAGATCTGAATTCAGAAGCAACAGCTTTGTTATTCGAGTAATAATCATAATATTGAATAGTGCGAACATAATTTAAGCTAACAGCTTTGTATTCGCTAAATTTTGCGTCCCAGATAACAAACCATTGTTCTTGTCCTGCTTGCTTTGATCTAAGAGTTTCATTTGTATAAAGTTGAACAGATGAAGAATAAGTTCCATCGTTAGTATTAAGAGCGGCCACGAATTCAGAAGCCAGGATATTTGGAGAAGAATAAGATCCATAAGTAGAAACTGCTCCACCACCGCTAGATCCACCAGATCCGCTTGTTGATCCTGAGCTCGAAGAACCACCGCTTGAAGATCCACCACCGCCGCCGCCTCCACTACAGCTAACAAGAGTTGTTAGTGCCAAAAGCATAGATACCTTTAATAATGTTTTTAAATTTGCTCTCATGTGTGTCCCCCTCGTTCAACGTTTGTGCTGATCTCTATTTAAGGTGTAACATCGGCAAAAAATTAAGTCGACTAATTCACTCAAGCTGTAAGTGTTATGCAAAAACTAAGAGAAACTCAGTTCCATTTTGCTACCGATCCACTAAGCGCCGTAGGCAAGTGGTGATATTTTGAGCCTGTTTTATGGAAGTTTAAAGGAAAAAACCCCACGGCCAGAGTGGGGTAAGGTTATTAAGCTAAAATTTCTTCAATCAGTTTTCTAAGTTTCACATCAAGCATTTCTTTGTCACTCACAAGATTTTTATCTAAAAGATCTCTTACTTTATTTAAACTTTCTTTTGAATTAAGAGAATTTTTAAGCAACGTTCTTCCTTCATCTTCATTAGAGAGATTAACTAATACTTGATGAATATAAACTTCGAGTTTTTCTCTGTATTCTTTTCTTATTCCAAGAGATTTTTGATTAAAAGTTCCAATATTGACATTGATTGCATCCAACATACCTAACTCAACTGGCATCATTTCCTTAAGAGCTGCTTCTAAGTTGGCCATTTTTTCTTTTGATTGTTCCACTTTCTCTTCGATATCATGACGACTTACCATTTCATCAAAAAGAGGAACTCCATAACCAGCAAGAGTCAATTCAGTGAAGTTCTGTTTTAAGGCAGAGCTGCTCTCAATTAGTAATTTTTTTACTTTTTCATCTTTAGAATTCATAAAGAGATCAGCGGCTTTTTTCCTGAATTCTGATGTTTTACTTCTTAGAATTTGTTGCTCCATTACTGAGAAAGAAGAGGCTTTAATTAAGCGTATTTTCTTCAAGCTCATTTCAGTATGGAGGTCTAATGTTTCAATTTTTGTTTTAGAGAACTTGTTGAAAATCGACAGACGTTCATCTGCAGAGCTATCAGCAATAAATTTCACCAACTCTTTTTTATCTATTTTGCCATCCTTTAGCTTGTACCCAAAGGCTTCCCTAAAGGCTAAAATTAATTGCTCAGTACGGGCCTTAAAAGACTCTTGGGAATCATTTTTAAGGGATAGGAACTCGTGCTTATCAAGATCTTCCAAAACTCCTTTTGGAGATAGAGAAGAAAAGCCTTGAAGTTGAGATCTATCGAGTGCTCCTTTAAGCAGGTCGTAAGACTCTACTGCACAATTATTTGTAAAAAACTTGTATGAACCACGATAATTCCAATGCTCTTCAATTACCTTATTAATAAAATCTTCTTTTTCTCTGGTATTGAGAACTAAAGGATAAGAGATTACATCCCGGAGTTCATCACGGTTATATTCATCGAGCACATCACCAAAGTTTAAAATAAAAAGCATAGAAGGATATCCGCCAAACATCCCTTTAAAATAATTGAGGGTGGCGTCTTCTACGTTTGCTCTATAACTCACAACCATATGAAAGAGTCTATCTTCAATACATTTTGGACCAAAAGGAGTGGCCGCAATATTCTTATTAGTAATCGGATCAAAGCGATCTGGAGCACACATAACAATTCTAAACATTGAATGCCCAAAACCTGATGACATTTCGGCTCCGGCCGAGGCCATAAGATAGTCAATACGGTAAACACGCTTTGTATCCAACTTCATTGGATAGAAGCCTGCCGAAGTCGACATCATAACCATATTATTTAAATTACAATTGCGATTAGGAAACGGATCAATTTCAAGTGACCTCTTATAATAATCAAACATTGCCGGCTTTCTACAGGCATATTCAGGGTCCATCGTAAAATATTCCATATTAACAGCGTAGGCTTCAGCGATATTTACCAATTCGTAAGGATCGGCCGATCTCATCGCTTCAATATTTTTAGTCTTAACTTTTAAAAGCCCTTTTTTAAATCCAGCACGACGAATAAATTCACTTTTATTAGAAATGTATTGATTATTAAAATCATAAGCGTGGGCCAGCTCATGAACGATTGTTGATATGGCCTGGTCATATAAAGATTTGTGTTGGCAGTTAATAATTAATGAAGCTGCACGGCCGTGAGCGAGTTCTTGAAAAACCGGAGCATTAATAACAAGGAGATTTTTATTTTGGTTATATTCACCATAAACGAATGGTCTGATAATTTTTTTATTTTTATCAACTTTTTCTATTTTTTCAGAACAGATATCAATAGGAATCTTCTGATGATCAGAAAGTTTTTCGATAGAGAGTTCAATACCGGCAGGAAGACCCGCTTTAAGTTTTGCCGGAAGAAGTAATGAAACTTCACCAAGAACTCGCTCAAGTATTATTTTCTTGGAAGAATCTAGATTGGAGGATAATTTTATGGGCAGATCGTGGGCCAAAAGTGATTGAGCGAAAATTAAACTCAAAACAGCAGTTATAGTCTTCATAATTCTGACTCCATTTAACAATAGATCTAAATAAGAATATAGATTCTACTTATTGTGCATAATGAATGCCATATAATTAAATGCAATATTGAGGGTACATAGCGATGAAATCTGTGGCATTACTGTCCAAACTTTAGACACCCCTGCCAAAAAATTTCACGGTCCTTAAAGTCGCGACAAAATCCCGATATAATAAAAAATTCTTATGGAGAAAATTATGAAAACAATTTTAAAAATCTTATTTATAGCCGTCTTCACTATCAAACCATTATGGGCCTTGGATGAATTCCAATGCCAGTGCAAAGCTAAAGCTCCTGGGTTTGAGGCGACAAATAAAACGACAGGTGGAATTGATAAAATATGCTCTTACTCCTGTAAATGTCTTGCCTGGGACACTATTACAAATCCAAAAACAAAAGTCTCAGTGGCCAATCATGTTGTTCCAAATATTCTGCTAGATATTATCAATGCTCCAACAACTGCCTACTCGCGCGAATCGTGGGATATGGGGAGTCATGTTTGTCACGGACAATATGCCTATAAACCAAACTGGGGTGATGAAAACTGGAAAATAGTAGTTAAATTCGATACATTTACTCTCAGCTCTAATGGAGAAGTATCTTACCCAGAAGATCATTCAAGAGAATTTGCAATGGGAATGAGTCAATCTGGATTCAAGTACACCTTAAAGGCATTAGAAATAGCTGCTTCAATAAAAGATCAATTGAAAAAATATTAAATTAATTAATTTCTTTTTTAAGTCTCTCGAGAATCTCTTCGAGAGAAGTGAAAATTTCTGCTGTTTTCGTTTTTTCAATTTCATCCAAAGGATAATTTCCTTTGAGTAAGAAAGTTTTTGGACCGATTATATCTAAAACATCAGTAGGTTTATCTCCAATCATATAAGATTGAGATAAATCGATATTGTGTTTATTACTTGCTTCTATCATCATGCCTGGGCGTGGTTTTCTGCGTTCACTATAGTATTCAGTGCAGTAAAACCAATCATCAACGCGCAAATTGCGTGCCTCCAAAAACTTCTTCATTTCAGCATGCAATTTTATGACATCGGCTTCCTGATACATGCCTTGAGCAACTCCGGATTGATTGGTCAGTACAACGACTAATAAACCGTGAGTGTTGGCAAAATGAATCAGTTCAAAGATACCTTCTACCCAGAGGATATCTTCAAAACGATAAACATAGGCCTTATCAATATTAAGAATTCCATCGCGGTCTAAAAAAAGGGCTTTTTTGTCATTTATCTGGTCGTTCATGCTTTTACCTTTATCGAACAATTTATTTTATAAGCAGCAGTCGTAAATTTATTCATGGGCTTCACACGCACCTGTAAAGATACCTTACCCATAATTATTTCTACAGAGCTTGCGAGATCCTTTATAGGAAGCAGTTCACATTCCTTATTTGTTTTTGAAAAAAAATCATCAAAGTTCTTGATCGTGACTTCTTTTAATTCGTATTCTTGATGAAAACAACTTACTTGAATAATTTCTGAGTGCCCAAAACCACAAAGAGCAGCAAGAGAATCAAAAAACAAATGGCGATCAATATGTTTCAACTGATTTAAGATATTCGATAATTTGATAGCAACTCTGTGATAATTTTCATGCACAATAATTCTCATCTCAAGAGGTAACTCCCCGGGAAGTTCGGTGTAGTAATCACTCCACTCTGAATTAAATGAGCCACGAAAATCGCGATCGATCGATGTGTAAAGCCGATGCCCCATCATCAAGAAAGATTCATCAACTTCGTTATTAAGTTCTATTTGAAACTGGATAACGGCATCCCCATAAGTAGAAAAATATTTAGTTAAAAAACTTTTGACTCCTGCACTTTTAGTGTTGGTATAGCTATGATCTTTCGTCAATTTTAGACTCAGAGGGAGATGTTTTTCAACCCCATCTTCATTTTTATAAGTTCCGACAATATCAGTTTCATTCCAAAATTCATTATCATTTGTGGCCATCATCTTCCCTATGACCTTCCATTGGGTAAAATTGTATTGATCCAAACCAATCTCTTCCCAGATGCTTTTTATGGTATTCTTCGCCAGAATTGGCAGCTTAACTAATAATCTAGGCTCATGAGTGCGCATTAATTCTTCGTAACTTGCCAGTTTAGTTTTAAATTCAATGGGGAGATTCAAGAGAAAATGATCCTCTACACAAGAGCGAGATGCTAAACCCTGAGCGACTAAAAATTCAAAGAGATTCCCTTTGCATTCATTGAGAATTGCCTCTTTTTGAATTTGATTACTATAGTCAATATTTTTCATTTTTTTGTATACTTAAATTTTAATATTTTTATTCTTTTCAAACGGTATCTCAATCACTAGACTAAATAAAACCAAGAACCGAACTTTGCTCTTAATAGTAGCAAGGCCACTCAAGGAAGAAAATGAATTCATTTCCTTCATTACTTGAAAGTATCGCCGATCTCAATAAAATTCAGATCGACGGACTCCTCTCTCTTTCAACCAAATTTAAACATCGTGAAAGCGAATCAAGTTTATTTTCTTATCGCCGTCCGATTATCGCAACTTCATTTTTAGAAAATTCTACACGGACAAAACACTCATTTGCCATTGCTATCCAAAAAATGGGCGCAATGTATATAGATTTTAATGCCGAAACATCGAGCCTCAAAAAAGGTGAAAGTCTTGAAGAAACATTTCTCACTCTTTATAATCAAGGAGTCAATCTTTGCATTTTTAGATCGAGTGTCTCACATCAATTAAGCCAATTTAGAGAATCCCCTCCGATTAAAATTATCAATGGCGGCGATGGTGTTAACGAACACCCTTCTCAGGCCCTGTTAGATCTTTATACTTTATTTGAACTTTCACCCGTATTAGAAGGAAAAACGATCGCCATTTTTGGTGATAATATCCATTCTCGAGTAGGACATTCATTAACAAAACTTCTTCCAATGTTTGGAATGAAAATTATACTTTGTGGTCCAGAAGCTTTTCTTCCCAATAAAAAAGATCTTCCTGCAGGTGTGGAATTATCCAATGACCGCGATGCAACTCTTAAAAAATGTGATTTTATTTATTTGTTAAGAATACAAAAAGAGCGCCACCTCGATAGAGGAATTAATCATCTTTCCATCGAGGGCGATGATTATTTAGAAAGCTATGGTGTGAGTTTGGATCTTCTTAAAAAATTGCAAAAACTAGTTCCTGTTCTGCACCCAGGACCTGCCAATATTGGCGTTGAATTGGATATTGCCCTCATCAAATCTTCTTTGTATTGCGGATACCTTCAAGTTCAAAATTCCATTCCTATGAGAATGGCGATCATTCAATCAATGCTCGTAAATAACGATAAAAATATTGGGAATGTGCATGGAGAAAAATTTTAATCAGAATCTCAAAAAATCTGTTGCCTACCTTCATTTTGAAGATGGAACTAAATTTAGAGGCCATGTAAACCGAGACTCTTTTGATCCTGAATTACAGCTTGGAATTTGGGGAGAAGCTGCTTTCACTACCGGTATGAGTGGCTATCAAGAAACCATTACTGATCCATCATTTCTAGGTCAGCATATTATTTTTACCAACGCTCATATCGGAAATTATGAAGCAAATCCCAAAATCAACGTCGCCCAATCTATTAAAAGTTATGCCACTTGCATAATTGCCCGAAATTTTTCTTATAATGAATTCTTAAATAAACTAAATATTCCTCTTTTCTCAGGAACTGATACTAGAAAATTAGTTCGTTACTTAACTTCAAAAAAAACAAATTCTCATAAATCAGTTTTGACTTTCAAAGAGACGACTCCGACTCAGGCTGAGTTTACGAAGGCAACACTACTTACTGATGAGCTTCATTTAGTTTCACAAAAAGATTTAATTGTTCATCGTGAAGGTCCTAACCCGATTGTTATTTTAAACTACGGAATCAAACAAGCAATTGTTGATCAATTAAATACTTTGGGCTTTCCACTTGTATCTCTTCCCTATAATGCCAATGTAGCTCAGATACAAGCGCTAAACCCACGCTTAGTTTTTCTCTCAAATGGTCCGGGAGATCCAAGAAATTTTTATAACGAAATTGCCGTCGTTCGCGAGCTGTTGCAAACAAAAACTCCAATGCGCGCCATCTGTCTTGGGATTCAGCTAATCGGCAGAGCACTTGAAATAGAAGTAGAAAAACTTCCCTTCGGTCAGCGCGGGGCCAATCACCCAGTGATAGATCATACAACCAATAAAATAGCCATTACGTCTCAAAACCATGGTTATGCCATTGAGACAAAATCATTTAAGCAAAAAAAGAACAGCAATTCATTAAATCGTGAATTGTATGTTCAGCATACTTCACTATTTGATGATTCAATTGAATCAATTGCAACAACAGATCATTTTATGAAAGCCGTGCAGTTTCACCCTGAAGCCAATCCTGGTCCTCATGATGCCCATGATTTTTTTCTAGAGATCAAAGATTTCTTAGATGGAAAAATAAAAGATCCAATCGATACTAAAAAACTTTTTCCTTTTAATAAACTCACTACACGTTTAAGAAAAGAAACTCCCTATAAACGCATTCTCTTAATTGGATCAGGACCTATAAAAATTGGTCAGGCCAGTGAGTTTGATTATTCCGGAACTCAGGCACTAAAAGCATTAAAAGAAGAAGGCATAGATGTCGTGCTACTAAATTCGAATCCTGCCACAATCATGACAGATCCGGAAATGTGTACTCGTACATATATAGAGCCCATCACCAAAGAAACTATAAAAAAAATTATTCTTAAAGAACGTGTTGATGCTGTACTCTCTACGATGGGTGGCCAGACTGCACTTAATCTTTGTGTGGAACTAGAAGAAGAGAATTTTCTAAAAAATAACAACGTGGCCTTGCTTGGAGCGAATGTTGATACAATTAAAAAAACAGAAGACCGAGGGCTCTTTGCACTAGAACTCGACAAACTTGGCTACCAGACAGGAAAAAGATTTACCGCACAAAGTGAAGCTGAAGCTCTGGTCATGGCGACTGAGAAAGTTAAATTTCCATTGATCATCCGACGTGATTTTGCTCTCGGTGGAAAAGGTGCCGCACTTGTCTACAATACGGACGATCTTAAAGAAGTCTTCACTTCCGATATTAAATTTCCGGTCACTATGGAGAAATCTTTAGTAGGCCAAAAAGAAATTGAACTTGAAGTCATGGTAGATTGCGACCGCAACGGTGTCATCGTCTGTTCAATAGAAAACGTCGATCCATGTGGAATCCATACAGGAGACTCAATCACAGTTGCCCCGGCAATGACTATTAGTGATCGCTGCATGCAACAACTTCGAAATATGACTCTGACTATTGCTAAACATATGGGTGTTGTCGCAGGTGGAGCAAACGTTCAATTCGCTATCAATGAATTTGATGAAGATGATATAACTGTTATTGAAATGAACCCACGAGTTTCACGCTCGAGTGCTCTAGCATCTAAGGCAACTGGTTACCCGATCGCCAAAATTTCAGCACTTCTTGCTATAGGATACACTCTTAAAGAAATTCTCAATGATATTACCAAAACTTCTCCGGTAACGTTTGAGCCAACGCTCGATTATGTGGCCTTAAAAATTCCCATTTTTCCTTTTAGTAAATTTCCAAGTTCTTCTAAAACTCTCGGACCTCAAATGAGATCTGTTGGTGAAGTATTGGCCTTAGGTGGAAGTTTTAATGAAGCTTGGCTAAAAGCACTTCGCGCTTTGGAGATGGGTCTAGAAATTCCAAGCTTAACTCAACTGAAATCAACACCGCTTGATATGGATTTAGACTATATCAAAAAAAGACTGCAAACTCCTCGGGAGTTGTCTCTCTTAACTGTGCTTGAAGCACTTAGATCAGGAATGAGTGTTGAAGAAATTTGTTCGCACTCAAAAATCACTAGGTGGTTTGTTGAGCAAATGCAATTGTTGGTTGTTGCTGAAATAAATTTAAAGATCGAAAAAGATCTATTTAAGAATCCAGAAAGCATTCTGGAAATTAAAAAATTAGGTTTTTCAGACAAACATATTGCTCTTCTTACCAATAAATCTCAAAAAGATATTTTAGAATACAGATTTCTTCATAAAATTTTTCCAGTGTATAAAGCTGTTGATACTTGCTCAGGAGAATTCCTCGCAGTGACTCCTTATTTCTACTCTACTTATGCTGATGAAAATGAAGCTGAGTCTCTTAGTAAAAAAGGAAAATCTGTAGCGATCCTGGGCTCAGGTCCCAACCGTATTGGCCAGGGAATTGAATTCGATTACTCTTGTGTAAAATCTTGCGAGCGTTTGCGAGAAAAAAATGTTCTGTCGATCATGATCAATTCTAATCCGGAAACAGTTTCTACGGATTATGATAGTTCTGATCGCCTCTATCTCTCGCCATTATACTCTGAAGATCTCTTTGATATACTTTTGAATGAAAAACCTTTTGGGGTCATCGCTTCTTTTTCAGGGCAAACCGGAATTCAATTGCGCGAACACTTAGAACGTAGTTTTCGAAAAGATTTATTTAAAATAAATTTCCTGGGCCCAACTTGGAAAATGTTAGAAACGACTGAAGATAGAAAACAATTTAGTGAACTTACTCGTGAAACTAAACTCTCCCATACCCATTCGCGAGAAATCAGTGGAAAGAAAGATCTGGTCAACGCCATGATTGATATTGGTCTTCCAGTCATTATCCGCCCCTCTTTTGTTATCGGTGGCGAATCAATGTATATCTTTTACTCTCATGAAGATTTAAACTGTCTCCCGAGGGCTTTTAAAGATCAGCTGCAAGATGGAACGGCCACTTTTTTTGTTGAAACGTATTTAGAAAATGCAATTGAATACGATGTAGATTTAGTGCGCGACTCTTTTGGTAATTTTGTTTTTGCCATTTGCGAGCATATAGAATTTGCCGGAGTCCACTCAGGTGACTCGGGAATGATTACACCACCAGTTGTACTCACACAAAAAAATTATGAAGAATTAAAATCTATTTCTTTTGAAATAGCCAACAAGCTTGAGATTATCGGGCCCATTAATTTTCAATTCGCCATCAAAGAAGGAAAAATTTATTGTATCGAAGCCAACCCACGCGGCTCTCGAACTCTTCCTTTTTTAAGCAAAGCCTATAACGTTTCAATTCCAAAAATAGCAACTGATGCAATGTTAGGTGATCGAATACAAAACCTTGAACAACCTAACTCAGGTTACTTCAGCGTAAAACAATCGACCTTCCCTTTTGACCGCTTTATCCAGGATAATATACTACTTGGACCTAAAATGCGCTCGACTGGCGAGACAATGGGAATTGACCGCGATAAAGAAAAGGCCATCCTTAAATCTTACCAGGGAAATTATCCTAACTTGGGAACAAGAGGGAAAATCCTCATCAGTCTTGCTGATAATACCAAAGATACAATTCTTCCTTATATCAAGTCTCTTTATAAAATTGGTTTTACATTTGTAGCAACACGCGGAACTTGTGATTATATAAAAAAACAGGGCATTCCTTGTGAGTTGGTTAAAAAAATTGATGAAGACGGACTTAATATTTTAGAAGTTCTAAAAGACGAATCCATGAAAATGGTATTTAACACTCCTCAAAACCAAGGCCAGTCTCAAAACGACGGTGAACATATTAGAAACTCGGCCATTCAATATGCAATCCCGTGTTTTACTCGACCGGAAAATATCAGAGCAGTAGCTGAAGCTCTTATCGGCACCCACGACAGCGAAATTACCCCACTAGCACTCCAAGAGATGGGGAAAAACCTATGAGCTTGAGTCAGACTATTGTGGCCTTAGATCAGATGAGTCTGGATGAGATTGATCTCTTTCTCTCTCGTCCAGAAAATACTCTGCAAACAGTCAAAATTGGCCTTGAACTTTTTGTAAAATATGGCCCTGACCTCGTTCACAAAATTCATAGAGACTATAAGAAAAAAATTTTTCTGGATCTGAAACTTCACGATATTCCCGTTACAGTTGAACGAGCGATCCATTCTCTTAAAAATCTACCCATCGATTTCTTAACCATTCACTTAAGTGGAGGTGAAGAAATGCTAAAGGCCGCTCTAAATGAGGCGAGAAAAAGCATTCCGGAATGCAAAATATTAGGAGTGAGTTTTCTTACTTCTCTCGAAGAAAAAGATTTGAAAACACTTTTTGGTATTACCAATATGGAAGAAGCCTTTCTGAGACTATTTAGCGTCGCCGATAGCTCAAAGATCGATGGAGTTATTTGCTCTCCTCATGAAATAGCGCTGGTGAAAAAACATTACCCAAAACTTCTGGCAATCACTCCAGGAATTCGATTTAATGACGAAATAAATTCTCAACATATTCAGGATCAAAAAAGAGTGGCAAGTCCGAAAGATGCCTTTAAATTGGGTGCAGATTTTGTGGTGATTGGCAGATCGCTAACTAAGGCCCAAGACCTGGGTTTACGTTTAAAAGAACTCGAGTAAACATGATTTACTGATCCCTACATAGTTTATTTCATACTATGCAGGGAGCTTAAATTCACTGTGGATTACATTTTTGTATTCATCTTTTTGTCCACTTCAGCTTTATTCAAGCGTAAAAATGAATTCGGTTATGTCCTTACTAGGGCCGGAGAATTCGAGCACCGTGTAAAAGTTGAACAACCAATTGGACGATCGCTTGAATATGGTGAAGAAGTTCATCATAGTAATGGTAAACCTTGGGATAATCGGAAGGCGAACCTGGCTTGAATGACGGGAGTAATGTTTCCAAAAATCAGGTGGCAGAGAAAGAAATTTAAAGCAGATTTTGAAGCTAAGCTTTTTTAAATATCCTTCACTTCACGGCCTAGCCAATTAAGAAAATTTTCCCGTTCTCTACAGAGATATTCTCCAGAGTATTCGTTTCCTTGCATCTAATTGTGAAAATAGGTTTTCCCAGGTCGATGTTAAAAACATCACCGAATACTCTAGCGTACCCGAGTGCAGAAAACTTTGAGTGATCCTTCACAATGATTGTATCGCCTTTCTTTAGCTCAGCTATGCTTCTTATAATTTTCATTGATTCTCCTGGGGAGAATTAGCATATCTTGGATTGCTAAAAAAATGCAAGAAAGACATTTATTTTAAGTGATTGAATTATAGAATTTCGCTATGGAAGCAAGAATTTATTAGATAGTACTTGATTGATATAGAATGAAATTATGTTTAACAATAATTTTTATTTCAAAAATATTTTTCTAATTATGACTCTTACTCAAGTCTTTATAACATTCTGATTGACTGTATTTCATTGGAAGAAAAATAGATTTCCCATCAACTTCTATAGCAAGATTTGTTGTCACATAGGAGCAAAAGATTGAATAAAAAACAAAGTAAATAAAAATGTTTTCATGAAATCCTTAATTATCCCAATAAGCATCTTCTAAACTCTCTTCTCTAGCAGGAAGACCTTTCACTAATCTCGGCGAGTTTTGTTTCAGAACTTCAAAACTAGCTCGATTAGAATATTTACTCACTTGATGTATAGAAGAATAAGTTAAAAAGCGGGCCGCATGCTTTGGTGAATTAGGTGTTACTTGACGGTGATAAGTGTTTGAAGCGATGTCATGCAAAAGGCCTGCGAGGGCCGCATCCCCAGCTCCGTTAGTATTCTTGATAACTCCAGGCCCCCCCATATAGGGATTGATATGAGTATAAATTTTAACCGGATTCTTGCAATCACCTTTCATCATCGCCCGGGAGTATTCAAACTTATTATACTCAGCAATCGATTTCGAATGAATCAAATCTTTTGTTTCACGTTTGCTCAACTCATCCACATGTCCCGCCAGATAAAGCCCGCGAGGCCCAACCGTCAAAAGAACCAAATCGCAAAGATCCAAAATCTTTTCACACGCAAGAAGCGGATCCTGCTCGTCTACCAATGCCAATGCTTCTTCTTCATTCATGGCACAGAGTGAAACGTAGTCTTTAATAAAATTTTTAAAAAATTCTTTCTTTGAACCAATTAAAGTACTTGTTCCCAACGAGAGAACAACTGGAACTTTATATTTCTTTGCAAATTCACAGGCAGCTAAATTTGCCTGGAATATCGATGAATTTTCATCGCGAAGTGCATAGGCAGAAACCAGTAAGGCCGCGGCGCCTTTAATCAATTCTTCAGGAATAAAATCTGGAGAAAGTTCATTCATGATTCCTTTTCCGATAGCAAATGAGCGTTCGCGATCTGGAGTGAGCAAACAAAGAGCTCTTCCCATCGGCCCATCAACCGGTTTTAAGTAAGAGAAATCGACAAATGAATTGGTGGTGCAAATATACTTAAAAGCATAATCACCTACCGAAATATTTTTAGAGATCGCCCCCAAGGCAACTGAACGTGAATCAGAGAGTACGCTGTAGTTATGAAGAGTATTTCCAATTGCACCACCGGCATACTCTCCGATGATTGAATTGGACTTTTTTAATTCACGATAGATTTCTTCAACTACTTGGTCGGACATTACTGCAGACTCACCTTTAGTAATTTCATATTTCTCCAAGAACGAGAAATCGACATTAGCCTCGATATCAACGATCAATTGATCGATTCCAACCAGGTAAACTGATCCTCTTTCAGAGAAATCCAAATCAAATGGAATTCTACCAGACTCTGTGACGGGGAAGTAATGCTTTGTTTTTCTTTTGCCTGGAAATTTCAAGGAATGCCCCTTATAATTTATCTTAATGCTAACAAAATTGAATGTTCTGATTCTAGGATTTATCTTTTTATTCGTCACTCCCATAATGGCGAGTACAGAAGACCAGTCGTCTGATCAATCAGACTTGCTCATTGGATCTCACGTTGCACGGGTGATCGTTCCAAAGGCCATAGTCTATTCTGATGAAAACTTAAGTAGTCCATTGGGTTATATCTCGAACGACAAGCTAATTACAGTGGGAAATCCCAGAAAAAGAAACCCTGAGCTCGTGCCATTAGTAGTTTACGGACGTCTGGCCTTCATTGAATCTAAAAATATCCATTTTGAGAACGAATCTATTGAAATAATCAGCTCAAAACGCGGAGCTCCTCGCGAGCATAATATCGATATTATCCTAGCTAAACCCGAAGAAAAACTTTCAGAAAATAATTCGGCCTATTTCTATCTCCACCAATTTTCGGCCGGGATGGAAACAGAAAATCTAGTGAAAAATATAGACCAATCTACTAAGAATCATTTTACTGGATTCGGAATTTCGCTTTTTCACCGCCAGCCAACAGGACGTGCTTTTTACGGAGCGGGATATGAGTACAATGGTCTTTCAACCTCAAATGTAAAATTTGCTCTTTACCTCCTCACACCTACAGTTGGATACACACCAATCAGAAATCCGCTTTTTTTAGTCGATTTAACTTTATCATTGGATTTTGCCCTCAGTGCTCAATTGAGCATTCAAAATACTAGTCAACCTTCGGGTTTTCTCTGGGGACCTCAGCTAGGTGCTCGCATGATATTATTCCCTAATCAAAAGTATCATGCCATTGGAGGCATTGGTTATCGCAGCTATAAAGTATTACGAATGGGTGAATTGGTTGATGCCAATGGCAATAAAATGAGCGGCATAACTAAAATTGATGGTATCAATCTCAGCATTGGTTTTGCCTTCGAAATATAATTCGTTTATTCTTGAATGAGCACTTTATCTGAATCATCAGAATTAGTTTTAGTTTCTTTTGCTTTTTGTAAATAGAATTTTATTTTTTCATCAGGCGTGCTGAAATTTCCTTCAAATTTTGGATTACTCGAACTCTGTTCTTCTTTTTTGACCTCTCCTTCGAGCTCTTCTTTCATGCGTCTTTTTAATTTCTCATCAGCTGTTTCTAACAACACATCATTTTCTGAAGATAGGTTAGAACCAAATTTTTTATAAGCGTATTCGTAAAAAGGTTTTAAAAATTTTAGATTGGATTTTCCACGTTCTAAAAATAAAATAATCACTCTTACATAATCGCGATTACTAAGATCGTGAGACCAGGCCGCAAAGAGATAAGTCATCCCCTGTTGATCGATACGATGCCCGTAAGAAATATTCTTATATTGAGCGTAGATTGGAATGGCCGAATCAGCTGTACTGCTTTTATAGATCGATTCTTTCAAGATTCGCTCTCGAGCATGTTCGGCAGCTATATTGTCGACTTTAGTCCTGATAGTCATCGAATAGACAACCCCTTTATCAATGATAAAAAGTCGTTCTACTAAATATTTCGGATCATCACTGGGCAATTCCAACAGCCCATGATTGGAATCCTTATCAAATGAAATTCGCAAAGTATTGGCCGGAAAAAGATGAGTACGGTTGTAAAGAATATAGAGATTATAAACAAGATCGTTATAAGTTACTTTTCTTAGAGTTAAAAGAGATTCATAAAAACTTTTTCCAACATTGGAAGGCAGAGAAAGTTTTTTGGAAAAAAGGTCTCGCCAAATATCTTCTTCCAACTTTCTTGAAATATGATTTCTAAAAACAGGGAGTAAAAATAATTGTTGATCCCCGGAAATAGTTTCAAGTTTATAGGTTTTTTCCAGCATAAAAGAAAAAAGCTCTGAGCTTTTTCCATCGAAAAAACTTCCCCCTAACCGAGGCCCTGTACTTTCTATTTTGATTATTGGGATTAGTGAAAAAATGGGATGATTAAACGGTAAAGGCATTTGAAAATTAGAAAAATGAAAATTGGCATAAAGAGACGAATCATCTCGGGCCGAACCTAGGTCTTTTCTAAAAACAAATTCTTGTCCGTCATAAAAAACAGGATGACTAGGTTTCATTACTAAAAAACGAGTGGACACTCCTTCAGTTAAAGTCAGAGTATAAATATGGTAAGGCGCGATCACAAAGAGGCCTGCTCCACCTGCAATCAACAAAAGTGCGACAGTCAAGAATATCGTTTTTTTCAACATATCAAACAATATCGGGTGTTAGAGTGCTTAAGTTAATGAATATTGCTGAAATGAGAGTCGAAATAAAACACTGAGCAGGTAAATATTTGCCTCAACTATTTTTAGGCAAACGCCGAGAAGTATAATGAATAATAGGATAAAGATATCCAAAAAGGCGTTATTAATATGAAAAATTTTATACCTTTAATGATCATTGCACTCGCTCTAGCTTCTTGTGATTCTCCAAGAACACAAAGGGCCATTAGCTCTACTTCAAATAACGGACTTACCAGTAGTGGAAATGTAGCTGCTGTTAATTTAGACAATAGCAATTCATCTTCTACATCAACTACCACGACAACAACGGCTTCTGGAGCAACTACAACTACATCTGTTATTCCAACAGACGCCACTCAATGTAAATTTGCCAGCGATGGAGTAACCGGTTTTGAATCGACAAGTACTCACCTTGGTAACTACACTCTTTGCCAAAGTTCAGTTGATAAAAGTATTGTTTATTTTCAGTTAAAAACTCCACCTGTTAATAGTAATGGCAACGTCAGTATTTGCCTTATCCCTACAACCAGCAGCGGATCAAGTTCGATTTATGTTGGTAATCCTATGTGCGGTTATTTTACAGACCCTAAGGCCGTTCGCAAAATTAACTTCATTAAATATGCCCAATACGCTAATGCAACTATCAATGGAGTAATCTTCTTTAAAGATTTGAGCTGGTATTACCCGGTTTATAATAATTATATGATGACTCTTGATGCTTATAAGACATGTATGAACATGCTTGCCTATGGAAATACAGCTTACTGCCAGTCATTTAAAACTGTTGGTCAGTACGTCTTTAAACAATTCTAAAATAATATAGTGTTAATTTTTTAAGTGGCCGGCGATTCTTTTGCCGGCCCTAAATTCAGAATATAACTCCAAATCATTCGTCGGAAAGGCCAGCACTGGGAAAACACTTACTTCAGGAGAATCCCCGGCATCTTTTCTTTTTAAGCATGAGATAATATAAAAATAGTTATCTAGTTCTTTGATATAAGATTTTATATATACAAAGAAAGAATCCCCTTCTTTGTCGCGACTTTCGAAAACTTCATCTGGATTTTCCAGGGTTTCAGGAAAACAGGACTCATAAAGTGTAAAGTCTTCAAATGAAATATCGTCATCTTTTCTTTTGACCAGCAATTCCGCCAGTAAAATTGATTTTTTATTTTCGAGGAGTTGCATGAAGTTAAAATCTTCTTCACTAAACTCTTCTGAGATATCGCCCTTATCAGTGTTTAGCGTATTATCAATTTTTTCGCCTGCACGGATCTCTGCTAGGAATTGACGAGACTTTGTTGTTGTAGTGAGAAAAACAAACGAAGCTTCACCGTTATAGATTTTGCAAATAACAACTCCGCTAAAATCGCTGTAATGCTTTATATACGTAAGAATTTCTTCTTCCAATTCATTGCTTGCTTTCCAAACTTCGCTAGGACTTGATAAAATTTCGTCCACTAATTGTTTGTCCGAAAAATTATAATTTATTTTTTCTTCCTCGATACCAAGATTTTTTCTCACGTCTAATTCAATACTTTCAAAATGGCGAATGAGTGGAATATAAAAATCTTCAATACAAGCTTCTGAGCAAAAGCCCTTGGTGCTATTGTCTTCAACAAAAAGTAGTTTATCAAGCGTAGGAAGTATGACCTTACACTCAGTACAGTAATAAAGAGGTTTATTAAATTTCATTTGTTTCAATCATTGCTAAAGATTCAGGTTTAAACCAGCAAAAAGTGAATTGGAATAAGCTCCATGCAAATCAAATAATTTTGCTGAGGCCAATTCTTGATCAGTTTTTGGTTTATTAGTTCTAAAACGTGCTCCTAATTCCAGGCTAACTCCCTTCGCAATAGTTAGATTAAGTTTTGGAGAAAAAGTTGAAAAACTTATACTCTTCATTAAGTAATTTGATCTCGAAGTGTCAGAAGACTGATTAATTTTAAAATTTTCCAATTCCATTTCAAATTGAATATCATTCGAAACCATCCAACCACCGCTAATAGTAATACGGTTAATATTTCCAATACTCATATCCTGGACCTTCTTAGGAGAACCTGCCACAGTCAAGTCGTAGCCAAGCCCCAATCCAAAAGTTCCAAAGCGTTTAGTTGTTTCTACTCCAAAAATTTTATCCGTTCTTGAACTTCCTAATAAAGAAGAGCCAGGAAGTTTTGCTCCTCCATAAATATCAAGACGGGCCTCATCGCTAGGATTCCCAAAGCGAAGCCAATTAAAGCCAATGAGCACTTTTGGATTTCCACTTTGAGAGCTGGATTTAGTTTGGGCATTCCAATAAGACGCATCGACATAAATATTAAATGGGGTCTGTAGATGAGTATTAAGATTGAACACTCCGACTTTTTCAGAATCTATCTCAGTTGCCTCATAGTTGGTATTAAAAGAAAAATCTGATTTCCAGATCAATGACTTCGATTCCGAACGCGGAACCTGAAGTTGCATGGCCGAATTATTTTTAGCAGGAATTTTAGAATCAGGTATGGCCTCACTATAATCAACTAAGGCATGTGCGCTGAATGAAAGCGTGAAGAGAAATATGGGCAATGATAAAGTTTTAATATTCATACCAATCCTTGGATGCTCAAAATCATTTTTGGCGAGTACTTCATGTACCTATAGATAGGATACCTGCAAAAGGGAAAAATTTAAACCAAGTAAATTTAGCCGAGCAATTTTAGCGGTCAATATTTTTTCATTCTAACTTATTGTTTTTAGAAATTTGAGCGACTTCGGAAAGACTTACCTCTCCATATAAAGAAAAGAATTCAACTAACATAATTAAACGGATCTTTTTTATTGGAGGATGTATTTGGAAATTCATTATCGCCCAGAGGAATCTATGAAAGCACTTATTCATTTAGGAACTCAGGGACACTATCCTCTCTTTCATGAAATATGGATGAAAGATCCTGAAATAAAAGAAAAAAAGTTTCAAAAAATTACAGGCCTCGAAAGGGCACGAGCTAAAAAACTTTTTCAAAGAGTTTCAAAACATCGACAACTAGAACACAAAAAAACTGTGCTTCAATCAATGGCCGATGAAGACAGAATCCTTTTTATGAAAGCTTTTTTTAAATTGGTCGAAGGAAAAATCCTCGATCTAAAACCTGAGATTCACTAAATTTGAAAAAAAAGATTTTTATCTCTTTATTCATTCTGCTCAATTCAAAGCTCGCATTGTGCGAGTATAGAGTTTTTCAATACTACGTCCGACCTAAAATTCAGAACATCACTATAGTTTCGGCCGAACTAGTGACGTCTACTCTTGATCCGATTGCGTATGTGGCCTATCACGGTGGGAATGAATCTGTGGAAGTTAATCTTCTTCGTTCTTGGCAATGCATGGGTAACACTTCTAAAGCTCAAGTTTGCTCGATCAGTGAAGGGCGTGAACTAAACGGTGCCCCTCCAGTTGCAACGGCATTAGTTCCAACAGCTGCTTTTGGAGTTAAACCATGAAAGTAACTGACAATAGCACTGAATTACTGGATTATTCAAAAAAACTCGATAATAAACTTCGCAACGAAACGATTAAAAAAGAAACCGAGATTGATAATTTAAAAAAGATTTACGAAAAGAAAATAGATGCCACTAAAGTTGAGGGCGAAGACAACTACGTTAACAGCATTAAAAGAAACGATGATCTTTTAGTCGGAGCTTCAAAAAATTACGAAGATAAATTAAACAACTATAGAGAAAATCTTGAGAAAACTCAGAAAAGCATCTCTCAAGAAGAAAATTCACTTAAGAGTGATCATAATCAGAAAATGGAAGGCTTTAAGGATCAATACCTTAGCAATATGCATGAGCAGTTTAAATCTGCTAATGATAACCAGGAAGCTCTTCACCAGGAAACCCAAAATAACTTGCAAACTATAACCGACAAATCACGGGCTGAAAAAATTCACCTCGATACAACAGCGAGGGCCGAGATCAATGCTCTTTCTAGTGAATATAATCAAAAAGGTGTTTCTACCGAAAGAGAATACCGGGCCACTTTAGATAATGATCTTCGAGCGCATCAAGCTGATATTAATCTTCAAAAGACTGAATTAAAAAAAGTGATGGATAAAACTACTGAACAAAATAAAAGACTGGAAACAGAAAAAGCAAAAGTTCAAACAGACGAACTCACCTATCTCGACCTTCACCAAAAAGATATTTTATCTCAAAAACAAAGTGACTTCAAAGTTCGTTATGAAAATCTGGTGAAAGAGCACGAAACATTACTGACGGAATTAAAAACCCATTTTGCAGCAGATGTTAAAAAAATGGTCGAGCAAAATGCCGGTCAAAAAAGAATTATTGCTAATAGATCTGATGATCAGTTCTACCGGGTTGAAACTCTCAAGCCAACTATTGTTGAGAATGTAAAAGAATACGTGGTTTCAATCGCTGTGCCTGAACATGAAAAAGAAAATGTCCATTTATCGGTTCATGGACGTGGTGTTAAGATGACGTTAACCAGAAAATATACCGAATCTATGGATGATAAAGATGGCAGCACTAATAGGTCCACAAGAAACGAGCTCTATAGTAAAG
This sequence comes from Bacteriovorax sp., assembly GCA_014377485.1. GTDB lineage: Bacteria > Bdellovibrionota > Bacteriovoracia > Bacteriovoracales > Bacteriovoracaceae > Bacteriovorax. The sequence goes on from JACMPM010000024.1 coordinate 35,879, forward strand.
AGTTTCCAAGTAAAGATATCTTAAATCCAAAACAAGTCGTTCAAAAATACGAAGATGGCGTCCTGACTTATAAAATTCAAAAACTCTAATCGTCGGAAGTTGTAGTATTGGTAGCAGCGGCCCTGTTGATCGATTTGCTTTCAATTTGATGATAATGTATTTTTTCAACTTGAACGATATCGCGAAGTTCATCCCCCATAATTCTCATTTTCTTAGGATGTAAAAATACGTAAAAATCAATATGTCGCGTATTCTTTTCTTTATCAAGAATCTCTTCATGAAGCTCATCAATACGATCTGTAATATTAAAAACGATTTCTTTTACAAAGTTTTTTATATCCCCGGTTGAAAGAATTTCAATATGGTAATAACGGTGATTTTTAGTCGATTCGAAACCTTGATAAATAGGACCCAAAAGTCTTAGAACTGACAAAATAGTAAGTGTGAAAATGGTAGCTATAATCGGAAAGCCATATCCAATCGTCATCCCAATGGCAGCGACAACCCAAATAGTGGCAGCTGTAGTCAAACCAATAATATTTCCGCGGTCCTGCATAATGGCCCCTGCCCCAAGAAAACCGATCCCTGATACGATCTGCGCAGGAATTCTGGAAGCATCGTAACTAATCCCTCCACCTTGGCTATGGCCTAACATCGATATGGCCGTATAAAGAGTTGCTCCGAGACAAATAAGTACATTGGTCTTAATACCGGCATTTTTCATTTTCTGTTCTCGGTCATATCCGACCAAGCTTCCCAATATTAAGCCTGTAACAATTTTGATTCCCATTCCTAAATAAGCATCAACTTGACCCAAATGCTCGATAAAAACTGTCTCTGTAGCAACCATCATTGTCCCTATTCCTTATGATTATCTTTAAACTTAATAACTTTGCACTAATACCTTTTATCTAGATCATGCTTTTGATATAATAGATTTGAGTATTAATAATCTATTATAAGATCAGTTTCCTTATTATGAAAAGACCACATCTCGTTCATTTTTTGGCCATAGTGACTGATGACTCGATTAACATCAAGGCATCCATCACTTTAAAGGAAAACGTAATCGCCCAAAACCTCGATCTCGACATTCCGACTCCAAAATTTCCTATACAGGCCTTAAGGCTACTCAATGCTTATCAATTCACCATGAAAATAGTAGGTGTGACCAAAGATCAGAAAGAAATTTATAAAAAATCTTTTGAATCTGATTCATTTGGAAATTTTAATTTTAAAATCCCCAAAACTCTCGAGCGCGATCAGATCGAAATCCTTCAACTCTTTGAAGTCAAAAAACGTCCAGGACTTGAGTTGCATCTTGGAACTTATATCCCACTGCGCATCTTCTCTCCCAAGAAAATTATCATTTGTGACTTTGATAAAACATTAGTTGATACCAAGTATTCAACTACCAAAGAAGTTTACCGCTCGCTGACGAGGCCTATGGCCGAGAATCCAACAGTGACATCAAGTGTAAATATTCTTCATCGCTATATTAGAATGGGCCATCACCCCTTCATCCTTTCTGCCTCTCCTCATTTCTACGAAGATACGATGAGAGACTGGCTTTATAAAAATAATATTTTTTCGGCCGGAATATTTTTGAAAGATTACCGTCATTTTTTCTCTTTTCTCGAAGGAGAACTCACTACTAAAGATTTAAAGTTCCAAGGTCTCTATAAACTCAATCATCTTTTGGATATTTTGCTGATGACTGGTATTCCAGATGAACTGGTGTTGATGGGGGATAATTTTGAATCTGATCCGGCCATTTACCTTACATTGGCAAAAATTCTTCGCGAAGATATAGATCCATGGGTAATTTGGAATAACATTAAAGAACAGGATATTTTTCAGCTTAAGAAAAAACAAAATTCACAGTTCTTAAATAAGATCTACCAGCTCGACAATCTTCTGACACGTAAAAGAAAAGAAGGCGGCTACCAAAATCCTGCAAAAAAAATAATGATTAAAATTTATATCAGAAAAAGGTTCAAGGCAGATGAACTGGTTGCACCTGAATTTTTTGAAAAACAAAAAACATTTCTGGATTTAATCGAAATGTACGACGGCCTTTATCAAGAAGAATTTGACCGCTTACCTCAAGAAAAGAGTGTAAATGGAGCCGATAAAACAATATAGCCCAAGCATAAGTAAAGTCCATTTTTATGGAATTTTCGAGCAATTGTGGCGTCTTTGAACATTCCTTTGGTTAAAGGTAATTCTGAAAAATCAAATTTAATTATTTCCAGATACACACGAAAAACAGCAGCAATAAGCATTGCGATATTTAACCATTGATTGCTTGCACCGTTAAAACCATTTACAATATTAAACATACGAATCCTCTTAGGACACAAGGTTTATGGATCTCCTTACCCTTATCGGTGATGCTGAAGAAAATTTTTACCAATTAGGACTTCTTGACCGCGAACGGGCAAAAGAAGTCCATCGCGATGTAAAACTGATGTTGCGAACGAGGTGGAAACCAGTTAACCAAGCGATTGAAGAGGTCGCTAAAATAGTTCTTAAGAACTCAATCCTGAAAAAGACTGACCAATACCGTCACTTAAAAAGTTATAGTGAGGGTTTGGGAATTAAATTTGAAGAAGCCGTTTACGTCATGCTGATTCCAGAAATCGTAAGCTGTATGTCGAAATGGGCACCAGGGCTCATTAAAGGAAACTTAGGTTGCTCAAGTTTTTTTATGAGAAACGAGCAAAGCGAAGTCGTTCACGGGCGCATATTAGATTTTCCGTTGCAAGGCTCTTACGATACTTATGAACGTGCAATTCTCTATGACCTCAAAGGAATGCCTAAGATGTTAAGCTTTGGAGCTAGCGGTATTCCCTATCCTTCAATTACTTTAATGACTGAAGATGGCATTACTCTTTCTCTTCACCAAAAATTCACAAATGTTTTTAATAAAGATGGATCATCAATCTTTGAATTAATTTTTGATCTGATCAAAAACGCCAACGATAGAAAATCAACTCTGGAATACTTGCGCTCCCATGAAAGTATCACGACCTGGTGTCTTTACATGTCCTTTAAAAATGGAGATGCACTGGCCGTCGATCTTATGGGTAAAGAAATTTATGCAAATGAATTAACTGTTCCTGATGATGGAGTTTTGTACTTTTGCAATCATTTAGAAAATAAGGCCATCAAACAAGAAGATATGCTGCCGACTGGTTTTCACCAATACAACTTAATGCGGGAAGAAATTGCTCAGAAAAAAATTAATCATTTTGTTAAAAACAAGCAAAAATCTGAACTAGAATTAATTCGGATGATGGCCACACCTTATAATCAAAAAATAAAAAAAACCGGGCATTATGAAAATTATCTAATGGATAATATTACGCCATCAAGTCTAACCGTTATGACCATGAATCCCACTTCAGGAACTGCGCTTTATATTGACGGTCCAGCCCCAAAACTTTATCGCGACAACTTAATTTCCATCACTGATTGTTTTAACAACCTCTTGCAAAAAGAAGTCAAAAACAAAAAGCATAAGGTTGTATCTGAAGATTATTATCAAGGAACTGCATCTTTAATGAAGGCCCAAAAAGGATTTGATCTCAACGATGCCCAAATTGTTTATCACAATTTACAATTCGCCATTGATCATTTGGAGCATTATGCAGAAAAAGGTGTCGCCGAATTTTATTTTTTAATTGCACAGTATATGTTTGAGACTCATCCAAAAGTTTTAATGACTCTTTTACATGATTTCAAAAAAATGGAAGGTCATCTTCCCCAAACGCTCAATGATCATTGTCTGCTATTTATAGGCCGGTTAGAACGCATCCTAAAAGTGGCCAAGACATTGGAAGAAGATAAAATAATTCATCCAAAACTACGTGCTGTTTATAATTTTGAATTAAAAATTCCTAGATTAATTTTCCATCCGACAACAAAAGGCATGATTGTTCCACGCCTGGATATTTTAGATGTTATTTATCTTTACACTTCTTAAGTAAAATTCTTTTCTCGATGATTCAGATTTTCAGTACTTACACTCTATTAAATTAAAAACTAAATTCCTTCTCATTTTTGCGAATTTAAATCTTAAAATTATATTAAGATTCTTAAATTTCTTCCGAAGATAATGCACTACTCAGAGGAATATTCATGAAAAAAACCCTTTTCGTTATAGCTCTTTTATCCTCTAGGATAATCAGAGCTGAAGAACCCCTTTGCAAAACAACAGCAGGTCAAATGCTGACATTTACAGTTTCTAACACGATTTTTATTGGTGACGAAGCAAGGCCATTCATGGAAATGAAAAAATCTTTAAAAGATGAGTTTAGCAGTTTATGTAAAACAGATAAAAGTTCAAATGATATTATTGCTGAAATGTATAATCGCTGCTTCAAGCTGACTCAAGAAAAAATAAAAAATAAAGAAAGCAAATTTCATTTTGAAAAGGCCTGCGATATTGCTTACACTGCAGCTACATATTATGCAGAAGGCTTTGAACAAGCTAAAAAAGAAAATAGCGAAAATGGTTGTGATGATAAAAATGCTGTTAATAATCCAGGACGCTCTGTAAAAGATATTGAGAACGATATTCCACCAGGGATACCTGAAAAAAGAACTAAAGCCTTAAAAAAATAAGCAAAAAAAAAGCCCACATAAAATGTGGGCCTAAGTCGTGATCCAAAATAATTAAATTATCTTGAACAACGTTTCCATTGTAATTGGTATAGGATACCTGTCTTAAAGTCAGCAGAGTCGACCGTAGCAGTTGCCTGGTCGTTAAGGCGGTTAGTTTTAACCAACATCGCTGCGTTTACTCTTAAGATAGTATCGGCTCCGCAGGCAGACCAAACCTGGGCATTGATATCAAGCTTGTTAGAAAATTGGTAATCTGTATCTGTTCTACCAAGAAACATTTTATCAAATTTTGGGCCTACCGATCCCGCTAAAAAGTATTCAGCAGTCATTCTTGCTGATGCCTGTGCTGGCAGAGACACGTATCCGCGGTAGTCAACGTTTACAACTGAAACACTAAAGCCTTGTGGAATATGAACTGGAATTGCAACGTTACATGACTTTCTTTCTAAAGTTCTATTTGCTCCACCGGCCTCAACAATAAATTGATCGAAGATAAGTGATAATGATTTTGAATCTTGGCTTAAAGTGACAGACGCAGTTCCTGCTGGACAGCCGTTTCCGCCGTAAGCTGGTGTCCCTAATTGGATATCATCTGCATGGACCGATTGAAATGCTGAGATAGTTAGAGCTAGTAGAGCTGATGTTACCAATGTTTTGTTCAATTTCATATTTCCCCCAGAATTCTAGAAAAGCTTTAATGCTTTCGTTAATCTTTTTTTAAAACATTTATTTTTAATTTAAAAGCCCAAAACTAGTGAAGCCAGAGTTTGATCGCCAATTGGTTTATTTCGATTTTCATGGTCCGCCAACTGGCGATCTGATTGTTCACACTCTCTTTTTTAGATTGTTATGTTTCAATGAATCCATTATTTATTTTTATTAGGGGGATACTTTATGAAAACAAAAACACTTCTATTAGCTCTTGGTCTTATGAGCACTCTAACAGTTGCCCATGCCGAAAACTTTCAATTCCAAAATATTAGAGTTGGTGGAACAGGTTGTCCGTCGGACATTACACAAATTGTTATGGCACCTGATTTTAGTTCTGCCAGTATTCTTTTTCAGAGTTTCGAGTCACATGTTCCTGCTGTAGTCGATAATCCAAAGGCCACACCGACTATCTCTATTTTAAATTGTAATGTTTTCTTAGATATTAAATTGCCGGCCGGTCAGAAGTTAGACTCTTTAGAAATAAGCTACGATATGAGAGGACATGCTTTCTTAGACCGCGGTGTCAGTGGAAATTTTAAGAGCTTCTTAATAAGCAGTAACGGTTTGGGGACTGAAAGATCTCAAGGTGTTCAACTATTACAAGAAAAAAATTGGCTCAATACGGGCGTCGATCAGGAAGAAGATTTTTTAGTACAAGCGACTAAATCACTCTCTATAGCATCTCAATGTGGCAGAGGTGCAAATACAGATAGAGTTTCAATTCATCTTCAACACCAATTAGGAAGTCAAATACTTGGTGGCTTTGAAAGAACAAATGCTTCTGGAACAATCACAATGGATTCATCAGATTTAAAAGGTGGCATAAGACTTCGAGCTAATACTTCAGTTTGTAATGTCGGACCTACTCCACCAGGTCCAGGAAGAAATTGTCGAGTAGTTAGAGTCAACGGTAGAGCGCAGATGATTTGCCAATAAAATAATTTAATATGAGCTAAAACGGCTGGGGTCAAAGAGGCACTAATGAAACACCATTAAGTTTCACTATGACTCCAGTCTTGAATTAATTACATATAATATGATTGCAATAACTAACTCTTACTTTCACCAATCTATTTTTTGTTTGCACAATCTTAAAGGATTGTTACAAACAAAGAGTATGAATCTTTCGCAAAATGAAAACTATTCAGTCAACTCTCAACTTCGGCAACTCACAGAGGCCTACATGGCCCGGCATTCAGGTTTATCTCTTAATGCCCTTGCAGTGAGATGCGGAGTTCCTGCCACAACGATGCGCAGGCTTATGCAAAAAAGTCCTGAAGGTGAACAAAAAAGTGAGTTAGCTCCACACTCTGTACTCTCTCTTATTTCTTACCTTTTAAAAGAAAAAAAAATATCTTCACTCCTTAAAAAAATAGACGGACCAGTTGCAGAACTTCTCAATCGCTGCTTTGATCAATTTATTTTCGATGAAGAATCTTCAAGTCATACTCTCGATTCAGATCTCAATACAATCTTCCAGGATAAAACATGCTATCTCATCTATAAATTGGCCGCGAATCAATGTGGTACAACAATGGATGAAGTCAAAAATATTTTTGGATTATCTGGATTGCAGAAATTAAGTGAGCTGATTGAAAAAAATTGGATCGTAGCCGATAAAGATAATAATGATAAACTTCACGCTAGAGAAAAAAACTTCTCAGTAGATCTTGGACTCGCTCATCAACTTACCCACTCGTTAGTTGATTTCTATAAGCCTCGTGACGTAGAGGCTGGCTACAACCTGTTTTATTCGTTGTCGGAAGGTATGAATGAAAGCGGCATCAAGAAAATAAAAGAAATTGAAAAAGACGCTGTTAAAAAAATATATGAACTAATGAATGATATAAAAAATCATGGTGAGATTGCCTACTTCGCCGTGATTTTATCAGATGTTTTAGGCTTAACACCAATTAAAAATAATAATGAAGGAGTTCTTCAATGAAAAAATTAATAGCTGCCCTGTTGCTTACGATTGCCATTTTTAATACTGCTTTGGCCGAAGACTTAAGTCCAATCGATATTCTGATAAGGCAAGGCCTGCAAGTAAAAATGGGAGAGCTCACTGGAGCGGGATCAAAATTTTCGGTTCATAGTTTGGCAGGTCTCGTGTTGCCAGACGGAGTTTTGATGAAAGAAGATTGTAGCGCAATTATTGTGAAATCAAGTGCTGACCCAAAGGTCTCAGACATTATAAAAATAAAAGTCCAAGACCATGAAATCGCAGCATCAGAATTTATTGGATTCGTTATTCGCTAAATTATTTCAGGTGAAAATTTTTTATAGTTGCCTGAAGTGCATTAACAGTATCTTTTAGTTCTTGAAAATCAATTTTCATTTTTTCGATATCTTGATTTTTAAGAGTTAATATATCGGCCTTAAGTTTTTCAGTTTCACTTAAGTCTTTTGATGCCACAGCTGGAGATGTTTTTTTCTCGCCTAGTTGTGGCTCAACTTTTTTTAATTCAGTTTCTTTTATTACTTTCACTACATCTTCTAACGACTTTAGTTTTTTAGAATTTTCATCCAACTTACTTTCCATATTTTTAAGAGAAGCAGCTAAATCGACGAGATATTTATCAATCACTTCAATTCGTTCTTGTTTGTTTAGTCCGGCATTATCAATCGATTGATAAGTTTTTATTTCGGCCATAGCGGGGATTGAAGCGGATAACATTATGATTGAGATAAGCGTTCCTAATAAAGTTTTCACTGCATTATTCTCCAAGTATTGGTTTATTTATAAAAAAATTATCATTAATTTTGTAAAAAGGCCCTTAAAACCAATTCCTGACTAACCAATTCAAATATTATGTGCTATTTTAAGCCTTCAATTTTTAGATATAAACCGTTGAATTCTTATAAGGAGTTTTTCCATGCTGATCTTGAAAAGACCGTTACTTGGACTTTTGCTTCTTGCAGTTTCTTTTACTACTTTTGCTGAAGACAAACTTGGAACTAGAGAAAACCCGGTTAAAATTTATTTCACTCCTTCGGTTGATGCGAACTCTATCGCGACAAACTCAGAACACTTTTTAAAATTTATGGAAAAAGAAACAGGTCTTTTTTACAAGTCTGGAATTCCATCAAACTATATCGCGGTGGTAGAAGCTTTTGGTTCTTCTAGAGCAGATATCGCTGTTATGAATTCTTTCGGATACTTGCTTGCCAATACAAAATTCGGCGCTGAGGCAAAATTAAAAACTCTTCGCCATGGCAAAGATTATTACGCTGGAGCAATCTACGTAAATGCCAACTCTGGAATTAAAACGCTTAAAGATTTAAATGGAAAAAAATTCGCATACACTGATGCTTCATCAACATCAGGATATCTATTTCCTCTTAAGATTATGAACGATAATAAAATCAAACTTGCCAATACAACTTTTGCGATTAAACACGACAACGTTATCACTATGATTTACCAGGGGCAGGTTGATGCCGGAGCTGCCTTCTATTCAGACGCCTATGATGGAAAAATCAAAGATGCCAGAGAGAGAGTTCTTACTCAGTTTCCAGATGTAGAAAAGAAAGTGCTTGTTTTAAAAATCACTGATCATATTCCAAACGATCCATTTGTTTTTAGAAAAGGTATGCCTGCTGACATTACTAAAAAATTCATCGATGGTTTAAATAAATACCTTGCGACTAAAGATGGAAAAGAAGCATTTAAAAGTATCTACGCTGTTGATGGTGTCGTTCCTGCGACAAACAAAGACTATGATGACCTAAGAAAAGTTTTAAAAGCAACTAATACAGATGTTTCTTCTTTAATTAAATAAGTCCTAATTTTTGGGTGAGTTGATATGTTAGAAATCAAAAATCTTGAGAAAGTTTATCCCAATGGTCACCACGCTTTAAAAGATATTTCTTTTAGCGTACCCAAAGGAGAATTTTTAGTCGTTATTGGTCTTTCGGGATCGGGAAAATCGACAATGCTAAGATGTATTAACCGTCTTCATGATCCAACGGGAGGAGAAATTCTTTTTAACGGAGTTGATTCAACTAAGTTAAAAGGATCCAGTCTTCGCAAGATGAGATCGGAAATCGGAATGATCTTCCAACATTTCAATCTCATCCCAAGAAAGACAGTCATGGCGAATGTTCTTTCGGGAAATCTTTCTCGAACAGGAGTATTGAAATCTATTCTTGGTATATATGATCCAGAAGTAGTTGAACGCGCAAAAAAATATATCGACATTGTTGGACTTAAAGGCAAAGAGAAAAATCGCGCTGACAATCTCTCTGGTGGACAACAGCAACGTGTTTCAATTGCTCGTGCGCTTATGCAAAATCCAAAAATTTTATTAGCTGATGAACCTGTAGCTTCTCTCGATCCTGCAACTTCTCACTCAGTTATGCAATATCTTAAAAAAGTTAACGAAGAACTTGGCGTAACAGTTATCTGCAACCTCCACTTTCTTTCATTAGTTCGCCAATACGCCCATAGAGTCGTTGCCCTTAAGCACGGAAAATTGATTTACGATGGTAGACCATTAGAGATCAGTGAAGAATGGTTTAAAACGATTTACGGCGAAGATGCTGTAGAAGTGACGATTAACTAAAAAATTATTAGAGATTACTTATGCAAAAAATAATTAAGCGAAAAGCAAATAAACAAGTACAAATAATAAAGGCATTTATCCTTGATGCACTATCTTGGGCCTATATTGCACTTGTCAGTTATAAAATCATTTACGAAAAAATAATAATCGATGTTCGCTACCCGGAATTTGCCTGGAAACAACCGATTTACTCACTATACTTTGGTATAGCTGTTTCGATCATTTTCTTTTTTACTAATTTTTCACTAGGAAAAGGTCTATTTGGTCTGATTAAAATAGATGAAAATGATTCGGCCACCAGCAAACCCTTTGCTTTTCTCGGTTATCTTTTAATCGCTTTGACTTTTCTTACTGGATTTTACGTCTCTCAAGTTTCAATTAAAGAATTTTTTTCGGCCAACGGTCTTGAAGGCGCAAAAAGAATATTCACAGCTCTAATTCACCCAAACTGGGGAATTTTTGAACAAGGTTTATTCGCGGCCATTGAAACAATTTACATGGCCTTCATTGCAACGGCCATCGCCATTCCAATTGCTTTTATCCTTGGATTTTTTGCGGCCAGAAACTTGATGAGTGGAAATAAATTTGCATTTTTCTGTTACAGCGCACTTCGTGCCGTTTTAAATATTTCTCGTTCAATTGAACCTTTGGTCTGGGCAATTATCTTCTCAGTTTGGGTTGGTATCGGGCCATTTTCAGGGATGCTCGCTCTTTGCTTGCACTCAATTGCATCTTTAACAAAACAATACTCTGAACAAATTGAATCAATCAACGATGGCCCCGTTGAGGCCATAACAGCGACTGGAGCGCATCCCATTCAAGTAGTTTGGTTTGGTGTCGTTCCTCAAATTGTTCTTCCTTATCTGTCATATACAATTTATCGCTGGGACATCAACGTTCGTATGGCAACTGTCATCGGTTTAGTTGGTGGAGGTGGTATCGGAAACCTTTTAATGCAATACCAAGGACAGGCCCGTTGGAGTGAAGTTGGTTTACTGGTTATTCTGATTGCTGCGATCGTTTGGACAATGGACTGGGCATCTTCAGTTATAAGAGAAGCTCTAAAGTAAATTGGGCTTGTCAAAAGATCACAGGCAATTAACAATAAATCGGTTCAATTAATTTTATTTCAAGAGGTTGTTAATGAATAAATTCATTCTCACATGTGTTCTCTTTTTATCTGCACTCAGCGTGCATGCAAAAAGCTTTGTGTACTGCTCAGAAGGATCTCCAAGTTCATTTAACCCACAGTTGGTTACAGATGGAACTTCTACTAACGCAACGGCAGGAGTCCTTTATAATGGACTTGTAGAATTTCAAATCGGTACGACAAAAATTGTTCCAGCATTGGCAGAGTCTTGGGAAATATCTAAAGACAAGATGACTTATACTTTTAAACTTAGAAAAGGTGTTAAGTTTCATACCACAAAATATTTCACTCCAACTCGCGACTTCAATGCTACCGACGTACTATTTTCAATCGATCGCCAACGGTTAGCATCTCATCCATTCCATTTAGTGAGTGGTGGAAAGTATGAATACTTTGACGGCATGGAAATGGGAAAAATTATAAAAGAAGTTAAAGCTCTTGACCCATATCTTGTTCAAATCACTCTTAGTTCTCCTGAAGCCCCATTCCTTGCAAACATGGCTATGAGTTTTATGGGAATCCTCTCTGAAGAATACGGAGCAAAACTGACAGCTGCTAATAAAAAAGCAGATATGGATAATTTCCCAGTTGGTACAAGTGCTTTTATTTTTCAATCATATGCTAAAGATAGCGTAATTAAATACACTAGCAACCCTCAGTACTGGGGCAAGCATGGAAATATCGACAAGTTAATTTTCGCCATTACTCCAGACGCAAATGTTCGACACCAAAAATTGAAAACTGGCGAATGCCAATTTGTGAACGAACCAAGCCCGGCCGATATTCCTGAAATGAAGAAAAATCCTGCTTTAACTGTTATGCAAGATGCAGGATTAAACATTGGTTATCTTTCAATGAACGTGACAAAAAAACCTTTTGATAATCTTCTTGTCAGACAAGCAATCAACCACGCTCTTAATAAAAAATCATATATCGACGCTATTTATCTTGGGAATGCAATCATTGCTAAAAACCCAATTCCTCCAACTATCTGGTCATATAATGATTCTGTAAAAGATTATGAATACAGCCCGGAAAAAGCGAAAGCACTTCTAGCAAAGGCCGGTCTTCCTAATGGATTTGAAACAGAAATTTGGACTCTTCCAGTATCACGCCCATACAACCCAAACGGAAAAAAAATGGGTGAACTTATGCAAGCTGATTTAGCAAAAGTAGGAATCAAAGTTAAACTTTTAACTTTTGACTGGCCGACATACCTAAAGAAAGCAAGTCAGGGGGATCAACAGATGTTACAAATGGGATGGACTGGAGATAATGGAGATCCAGACAACTTCTTAAATACTCTTCTTGGATGTGGAGCTATCAAAGGTGGAAGTAACTACTCTATGTGGTGTGATAAAAAATTCAACCAGGCAGTAGTAGAAGCAAAAACAACTCCTGATATGAAAAAAAGGTCTAGTCTCTATAAAGAAGCACAAAAAATATTTAAAGAGCAAGCTCCTTGGGTAACACTTGCACACTCGACTGTGTTTAAAGCAATGGCAAAAAATATTAAAGGCTATAAAGTAGATCCTCTTGGACACGATAGTTTTAATCTAGTCAATGTTGAATAGGACACTATTAATTAATGAAATTTTTTCTTAAGAAATTTTTAGATCTCATACCGACTCTTCTTGGAATTAGCTTAATCTGTTTTTTTATGATCAGACTAATTCCAGGAGATCCGGTTTTAAATTTAGTGGGTGAACGCGGTGTTGATCCAGTTAGATATCTCGAAATGAAAAAAGCCTTAGGCCTTGATCTTCCTATCATCGAACAATTCTGGCATTTCTTAAAAAATGCCTTTCATGGCAATTTAGGTACATCAATCGTTTCAAATAATTCAGTTTGGTTTGAATTTATGGAACGCTTTCCAGCGACAATTGAACTAAGCCTGGTTGCTTTATTTTTTGCGACTCTTATAGGTATTCCGCTGGGAATTTATGCGGCCATTAAAAGAAATAGTTTCTTCGATTATTTTTTAATGAGCAGCTCGCTCATTGGATACTCTATGCCAATCTTTTGGTGGGGACTTATCCTCATATTGATTTTCTCGGTTAAACTTGGGCTCACACCCGTTTCAGGCCGAATTGATTTAACTTTTGATATCCCACTTTTTTCTGGTCTTTATTTAATCGATACACTTCAATCAGCAGTTCTTAAGGCCGATGGTCTTAAACCTTTCTGGAGTGCCATTAAACATCTTATCCTTCCTGCAACGGCCTTGGGGACTATTCCACTTGCTGTTATTGCACGAATGACTAGATCTTCGATGTTGGAAGTTTTAGGCGAAGATTATATTAGAACCGCTCGTGCCAAAGGTATGAGTAAAACGCGGATCATTTATATTCATGCTCTAAGGAATGCTTTGGTGCCTATTGTAACTACCCTCGCTCTTTTATTTGGGTCTATTATAACTGGTGCAATTTTAACTGAGACTATTTTCTCATGGCCGGGAATCGGCAAATGGATTGTACAAAGTATCACCTCTCGCGATTATCCCGTCATTCAAGGTGGAGTGCTGATCATTTCATTTATTATCATCATGACTAATATTATTGTCGATGTGATCTATTATTTCTTAAACCCTAAGATGCGTAACTAATGAAGATATTTTTTAGCGAACTCTTTTTTGAATTAAAAAAAAACTGCGGTGCCATGATTGGAATCGTCTTTATAATTTTTAGTTTATTTATTGCATTTCTGGCACCACTAATTGCACCCCATAACCCCACTGAAGTTTTTGCGGATGCATTAAGACTTCCACCTTCTTTTATTTCAGGTGGAAAAGCAGGATTTTTCTTTGGTACCGATGATATTGGTCGAGACCTTTTAAGCAGGCTAATTTATGGTTCTCGTATTTCACTCTCTGTTGGATTTAGCGTTGTAGTTATCTCTTTAATCTCTGGAACTTTTTTAGGTGTTGTCTCAGGATATTATGGTGGAATGATCGACAGGCTTATTATGCGCCTTACTGACTTAATTATGTCACTTCCAAGTATTTTATTTGCCATTGTTATAGTCGCGGTTTTAGGTCCTGGAATCACCAACGCAATAGTCGCTGTCAGCGTAGTTGCTGTTCCCAATTTTATTCGTATTATCAGAGCGCAAGTTATGGTGGAAAAAAACCGTCAATATGTTCAAGCAGCAAAACTTTTTGGTGCTGGAAATGCTAGAATCATGTTTATTGAAATTCTTCCTAACTGTATGGCGCCTTTAATAGTTCAGGCCAGTCTTGGATTCAGCGATGGAATCCTAAACGTGGCGGCCTTGGGATTTTTAGGTTTGGGAGCTCAAGCACCAATGTCTGAATGGGGAACGATGCTCTCAGATGCTAGAAGTTATATAGAGAGCTCGCCTTGGATGGTGACTCTACCGGGCATATGTATTCTTTTAACAGTTTTATCTTTTAATCTTTTAGGTGATGGACTCAGAGATGCTCTGGACCCACGCTTAAAGAAGCAGAATTAATATGAGTGAGAATCTATTAGATATTAAAGATCTCAATATTTTTTTTAAATCCGATAAAAATCCCGAGCCTATTCACGCTGTCCGCGATTTAAGTTTTTCACTTAAACAAGGAGAGATGCTGGGAGTTGTAGGAGAATCTGGTTCTGGAAAAAGCATTACCAATCTCGCCCTCATGGGAATTTTAGGTGATGGCGCTATCGTTAAAGCAAGGGAGTGCTCGTTTAACGGCAGAGAACTTTTATCTCTCAAAGAACGTGAATGGCAAAAAGTTCGTGGTGGTGAAATTGCCATGATTTTCCAAGACCCCATGACGGCCCTAAATCCTTTTCTTACTGTTGAATTTCAAATAGTCGAAACGATCCTCGCCCATTTAAATATTTCTAAATCAGAAGCAAAAAATAAAGCGATTGAACTTTTATTACAAGTGGGAATCACCTCTCCCAAAGACCGTTTAAAATCTTATCCCTTTGAACTATCAGGCGGAATGGCCCAAAGAGTGATGATTGCCATGGCGATTTCAACCGGACCAAAACTTTTAATTGCTGATGAACCAACAACGGCCCTTGATGTAACGATTCAAAAACAAATATTAACTTTGATCAAGTCCCTTCAAGAAAAAAATAATATGTCCGTTATACTCGTGACTCACGACCTGGGCGTGGTCAGTGAATTTAGTGAACGAGTTCAAGTTATGTACGCTGGCGAATTGGTAGAAACAGGAAATACATCAGATTTAATTAAAAATCCTCATCACCCCTATACCTTTGGACTTTTGAGTTCGCGTCCTGGGGCCGTAGAAAGACTCGCTAAAACTCCCCTAGCTTCTATTGCTGGAATCGTCCCGGCGTTTCATCAAAGACCTGTAGGCTGCCAATTCAATCCTCGTTGTGTTCATGTACAAGAAGATTGTAAGAAAGGAAGTATTCCAATAGAGCGTGGTGTGCGTTGTCTTCATCCCATGATGGAGGCCTTGTCATGAGAGACTTATCCAAGGAAATATTAAGTGTGGATGCCCTCCACAAAACTTACGATATTAAAAAACTTTTTAGACCGACCCTAAAGCTCAAGGCCCTTTCGGACATAAATTTTCATTTAGATAAAAAAGAAACACTAGGTATCGTTGGTGAATCTGGTTGTGGAAAAAGCACTTTGGCAAAAGTTCTCACAAAACTTGAACCCAGAACTCTCGGAGAGATAAACCTACAAGGAATTAAATACGATGAAATTTCATCACATGATTTTCATTCAAAAATCCAAATGGTTTTCCAAGATCCATATCAATCATTAAACCCTAGAAAAAAAGCTTTAGATATAATTGCTGATCCACTTCGCATCAATACGAATACATCGGCGAATGAAACTCGCGATCTTGTCATGGCCATGATGAAGAAAGTAGGACTCCGCGAAGAGTTCGCTCTACGCTACCCACACCATTTTAGTGGTGGCCAGCGCCAACGCTTAGGAATTGCTCGTGCCCTTATGCTTCGTCCAGAAATTCTTATCTTGGATGAACCGGTTTCAGCTCTCGATGTATCTATTCAGGCCCAAGTGCTAAATCTCCTTCTTGAACTTCAAGAAGAATTTAAACTATCCTATATATTCATCTCTCACGACCTGGAAGTGGTTCAACATATGTCTGATCGAATTTTAGTCATGTATTTAGGCCGCGTGGTTGAATATGGAAGTAGAGATCAAATTTTTAATAATCCCCTTCATCCCTACACAAAAATTTTATTAGAAAGTGCTCCTAAAACTCATAGAGAAAAATCCAATCAAGCAATCACCGTAAAAGGTGAACTTCCCTCGGCCTTAAATTTACCAAAGGGATGCGCGTTTGAACCTCGCTGTCCATTTGCTAAACCTGGTTGCAAGGAAAGTATCCCTTTGTTAGAGATTAAACAGGGACGTGAAGTTGCTTGTTTTGAAGCTCATTAATTTGTAAAAAATTTCGACATATATATATTATATGTCAAAAAAGTAAACACTCTCGTAGTTTAATTCCTTGAATTAAGATCAGATTATTTTTGGCACCTTACATGCAAGATTACTCGTAATCACGATAAACCCATCAGGCGAGGATTTTATGAAAAAGATTTTATTATTTTTATTTGTTATTCCATCTCTAGCATGGACAATTGAATTTAACTCGCTTCCAGTAAAACCAAAAGTACTCGAGTTATCAAAATATAGACTTCTATCAGACAAATTAGAATTGAGACATATTCATGAAAGTCCTCGGACAGTTGTAAAAATTAATTTCAATACTAAAGAAATGAGTGATTTTTACTCAAAAGTTCTTAATTCAGATATAAATAAACTCTACTGTGACGGTGATTTCGCCCTCACATACGACTCTTATGGCACTCAGTATATAAATATAAATTCTATTAAAGTATGTGTTGATGAAGCAGGATTTATTGTAGCTCACTCAATTGGAATAGCTCAACTTGCTCCAAAAGAAATTTCTGCCAGTACCCGCTTGATCGAAGAGAGTCGTATTCCTGCAAAGACTGATGCGGTTGTTAATCAAAACAGAGCTGCAAAAGTTATTACACCGGTAGTTAATCCAAAAGCAGGATTTTTTTCGCCAAGAATAAGTGAAGTAACTACGCAATCAAAATAATTTTGAATATCCATTTAAAAAAGCAGACCCCAGAACTGAAAATCTGGGGATTTTTTATTTTACAATTACATTCTAGAAACGAGAATAATAATCATTCCAGAATTTTCCAGCATCGTCTTTTGCTCTGCTTTTATCATTGTATAAAGCTTCTAAACGACGTGTGAGAGTCTTATAAGTATAAGCTGGAATAAGTTCTCTTTTTTTATAACTATCATAAGTTCTAGACTTTAGACCGGCAGATAAATAGTCAAACTCTGCGTTTTGAAAAAGCTCTACTTCTGAGAAATAATATTTTACGCCTGGAATTTTTTTAACTGCAATCGAAGTATCAAAATAAGTCGCTTCTGTTTTTACATCGCGAATATAAATTTGAGAATCAAGACCCATCTCGCGAGTTAGGTCGCTATAAACCATAGCGTCTGCCTGGGCATTATCTCCAAACATTAGGATATGAAGTTTCTCTCCTGTTCTAGTATCAAGAGTCTTTATCTCTTCTTGTAAAATATTTTTGATAACTGCATGTTTAAAATCATAAGTAGACTCTTTGTTTTTTAAAGTTTTAAGCGTCGATCTACCAATTGGGAAATTGTACTTTTGTAACCACTCTTGGGCATTAAAGGTAATAGTTTGTGCTGCAGAAACATAGTAAAAACCAATGGCCTCAGATTTTGCTTTTTCATTTCCTTTTATTTCAACGAGAAGATCACGCATTTCGAAATAGGGTATTTTTTTTAGAAAGTGATACGCCTGCTCTTGGATTTTACCAACAGAGTTGGCTTTCTTTAAAGTGTCATCGATATCGGCAATGACAATCGTTTTTGAAAAGGCTTGAAAGGAATATGAGAACAAACATAGAACGAGGACAGATAAGGTCCAAAGGCCAGATTTCAAATCACGTTTCATTCGCACTCCATTGCAAAAGTTCTTTATTTTATAAACTGTAGCTTCTATGATAGAGAGCTATAAGAATTTTGTAAATCTAAGGATAAAACCAACTATGGGACTCATGTATATTTTCCCCGTCTCTATAGAAGAAAGTGATCGCACTGAAATAATTTCAAATAATAAAGACCCTATCAGGAAGACAGTTGTTCTTAAAACTTACGGCCTACCCATGGTTTTTTGGAGTTACCTAGCGGCAAGTTTGATCGTTATTGGGACGATGTGGCTAGCTTCTAAATCGGCCATTCACAAACTATTAACTTACGAAGACGCCAGTCTGCAGGGCCTCGCCTACTTAGTTCAATTCACCTTGATTTTAACTCCCTTCATTTTATTAGGTTTTTTTTTCTATGAAAAAGAATTAAGAAAAACTGGCCTTGAAATAAAACTAGTTTATAAAGTCTTTTTTATTCCATTCTATTTTAAAAATATTATTCTCGATTCAAATGATGCTCTTTCCGTAGATCATTTTATGGATTCACCCAATATGGCCAAAATTCATAATGTTTCTGAACTTAAGCATTTTGAGAATAAAGGTTATTTTGAATTGCATGCAATGAGCGGTGGGAAGAGTATTTTGATTGATCGCCATACAAGAAAGGCCGATCTGTTGAAGTTAAAAGAGCTCCTGTGTAAATATTAGTAAGAGCTATTGATCAGCTTCCATTTCTTTCATCATTTTTTCAGCTTTCTCTTGATTCTCTTTTATGATCAACATTTGCTTGGCAAGTTCCGCTTGTTGATTGGCTTCAGAATTGGCATGTGCAGTAGCTGTAGCAATTGCTTCTTCATGGGCTTTTTTAGCAAAATCGGCACCGGCCGCATGATCGCGTGCATGCACATCGGGCGTATCAGTTGCAACATCTTACATAGCATTTAATTTGATGGAAAATAAAAACAAAACAGAAATAAGACAAGTAACTAATTTCATTTTCTCTCCGTGAAAATTATTTAAAGAAATTGCTCAATTCATTCATTACGATATCGCGATTTACATCTCTATCCATCATGACTTCATGCTTAGAAGTTGGAAGTATTGTGCGTTTGCAATCAGCGGCTTCATCACAAAGTTTAATCATCTCACTAGGCTCTGAATAGGCTTCAAGACCTGCATGAAAAACTCTAAGAGGAACACTTATCTCATGATAGTGCGAGTGCAAGGGGTTTGTGCCTTTCATGATTTCGAGAACCCATCTATTGGCCACTCCACCAAGTTTTGCTACAGGAAATGTGTCAAACATCGACATCGCCATTTTAAAACGTATAGGACTTGAGGTGAAAGTATTTTCTTCAAATTTAGAATCAGGTTCAAAACCTTTTTGTCCGATTGCAAATTTTGCTCCACGACCAGCGAGTGTTGAAGTCTCAACAATTACTCTCGCCACTGCGTATGAATACGGCTTGGTCATGATTTTTAACATTGGCGAACTTAGGGCCACTTTATTGAAATAGTCCGGGTGTTGAATTACGAAAGCTGTCGCAATTCCTGCTCCCATTGAATGAGCTAGTAAAAATCTCTTTTCACAAATAGATTCCAGGCCTTGATTATTTACGAAAAGTCCTACGTCATTAACGTAGTTTTGAAAAAGATCAACATACCCCAGATCAGTTGGAGCTTTCATTCTTCCTGAAGAGCCTTGTCCTCGGTGATCCATTAAGTAAAAATTTAATTTTTTACCAGCGGCCGTGCGAGTAAGGTCATAGATAACTTCTGCGTATTTTTCAACCGGTTCCGTTCGCCCGGGCAAAATAACTACACAATTGCGAGCTCCAGCTTGTAGGAATGTTCTATAATGAATACGAACTTTTTCTGATCCATCAAAAAATCCTTCACCCATTTTTTGAATTAAGGGAACAATATTTTCTTTGTATTGCTCGTCATAATTATTTTCATCAAGTGCCATGCACGATGATGTAATGACCAGACCAATTGCAATCGAGATTAAAATTTTGTTCAACATAAAATTATCCTCTAAATTTTTTATATTCCTTATCAGAAGGAGTTATTTTTTTATCGTTTTCGGCCTTTAATTTTTCCGTTTCTAGACGATCATCGCGAAGCTTTTGTTTTTCTGCCGAAAGTGGACGAGTGTAATCATTTTTTTCGTAATCAACTTTATCAGTGTCAAAAAACTTAGGGCGCTTTCCGCCTGCTAACTTTTTTGGCGCTTCTGAATCCTGGTTTTTTTCCCAGTGTTTTTTCCAAGTCTCGGCTTTCGCTAAATTTTCAACTTCTTCTTTGGACCGTTCGTCTGCACGCTCAGCTCTAATTTTTTTAATATCAGGTTCTTTTCGAATTTTTGTATGTTGCTTTTTTTTTGAGAAATTTGATGTTTTATTTTTCAATCTGGCTTCGTCAGTAGCCTTATTGTGTTTAGTGATATCAATCGTCACATCCCCTGTCAAACAAGTCTGACAAGCAAGACGCTCTTTAGTGATATGAAAAACGTTCCCTAACAGCTTTAATTCTTCAAACGGAGGTGGGGTAATATAATCTTCACCTGATACGATTTTAATAATGCAATCAGTACAAGTTGCATGTCCGCCACAGCTAGATTTTATATATATATTTTGTTCGCGTAGGGCGACGAGAAGATTTTTCCCTTCTTCGACTTCAACGACATCGCCGGAAGGTTTTAGTGTAACTTTGTATAATTTAGACATATTTACCTTATAAATTTTTTGAGATCTGATCTTCGATTTTAGTCAAAATTTTTGACTTTAATGCTCTCAAAATAATTGAGAGCTCGAGATCTGCTTCGCAATACGTATCAAAAAAGCACAGGGTTAATGTAAAACCTGCACCAGTTGATTTGATAATTTTTTTTACATCATCATAAGCAACATCTGCTTTGACTTGAAATTTTTGTGTGTATTCTGGAGTGATGACTGATTTAACTTTTGTGTAGGCGGCATCTCTATCATTGACCGTTTTATAATCTATTTTTAGGGCCATGGTTTTCTCCTTAATTATTAATTTTTTCCAGTTGAACCAAATCCACCACTGCCACGAACAGTATTAGAGAGCTCAGCCTCACTTACTATATAGTGGGCCTGAGTAACTGGTGAAAGAACTAGTTGAGCAACGCGGTCGCCGTGACTAATCACTTCGTCAATATTACTTAGATTTCCAAGAATGATTTTAACTTCACCTCGGTAGTCTGAATCAATTGTTCCTGGAGAATTTAAAACCATTAACCCCGTTTTAAAAGACAATCCAGAACGAGGGCGAACTTGCACTTCATACCCAAACGGAATTTCCATAGAAAGTCCTGTAGGCACTAATACACGTTCACCTGGTTTAATCAGAAGTGACTCTCCAGTACCAAGGCTGGCGCGAACGTCAGCCCCTGCAGCACCTTTAGTCTCGTAACATGGAAGCGGAAAGCTCTCATCATAATGAGAGAGTTTTCGGACTAATACATTTATTCTGTTATCGTTCATTCTTTTCTCTTAAAATTTATTACGATTTCTTTTTAACAGACTCAACTGCCTTTGCAGACAATTTGATTCTTCCCATTTTATCAATTTCCATAACTTTAACTTTAATCATCTGACCTTCAGTTAAATAGTCCCCAACGTTTTGAACTCTATCATCAGATAATTCAGACACGTGAACCAGACCAGAGATACCAGCGAACTCAACGAATGCACCGTACTCTTTAATAGAGTCAACGCGAGCTTCGAAGATTGAACCAATTTCTGGACCGTTGATTTGAAGATCAACTGCAGTTACGCAAGCTTTAAGAACTTCTTTATCAGAACCTAGCACTTTAACCATTCCTTCTTCAGTGATTTCGATTGTTACTTTATATTCTTCTTGAAGTTTCTTGATGTTTTTTCCACCAGGTCCGATCAATGCTCCAATTTTATCTGTTGGAATCATCACTGTCATAATAGTTGGAACACCTGGCTTGAATTCAGCACGAGGTTCTTTCATCGTTTTTTCCATTTCTGCAAGGATGTGCATTCTTCCCTTGTACGCCTGGTTGATTGCGTCTTCGATAATTTGCGGAGTAAGACCTGTGATCTTGATATCCATTTGAATCGCAGTTACACCATCTTTTGTTCCAGCAACTTTAAAATCCAAATCTCCTAAATGATCTTCATCACCTAAAATATCTGTAAGGATTTTATAATTAGCACCGTCAGTGATTAATCCCATTGCAATCCCAGCAACTGGTGCCGTGATAGGAATACCTGCATCCATAAGAGCAAGTGAACCAGAACAAACTGATCCCATTGAACTTGATCCGTTAGATTCAAGAACTTCACACACAATTCTTGTCGTGTATGAGAAAGTTTCTTGAGGTGGCATAACAGCTTTAAGAGCACGTTCTGCAAGGTTACCGTGACCTAATTCACGTCTACCAGCTCCACGAGATCCTTTTGCTTCACCAACAGAGAATCCTGGGAAGTTATAGTGAAGATAAAATTTATTATAAGTAAGACCAGTAATACGGTCTTGCATTTGGTCCCCAAGAGATCCACCAACAGTTACTGTGGCCATAACTTGAGTTTCACCACGAGTAAATAAAGACGATCCGTGTGGTGCTGCTAGAACTCCAACTTCAGTTTCAATTTTTCTTACTTCGTCTAGTCTTCTACCGGCAATTCTTTTTCCTTCAACTAAAATATCATTTCTCATCATATTGTAGAGAAGTTCATCCACGCCTTTGTAAGCTTCTTTAGAAGCTCCTTTGTCGTCTTTTAATCCGAATGCTGCTGGGTCAGCTTTTATAGCCTCAGCACAGGCCTTATTGATTGCACGAACTGCATCCTGACGTTGCATTTTATCGCTGATTCCAAGAGCTGCTCTGGCAGTTGTCGTGAAAGTAGTTTTAACTTTTTCTGTTAAAGTTGAATTTGTTGCAGCTGAAACGTATGAACGTTTTTTCTTCCCAACTTCTTTTTGCATTTTATCAACAAGAGCACAGAATGATTTAATTTGCTCATGACCAAAATTGATCGCGGCCAATACATCTTTTTCTGGAACGATATGAGCTTCACCTTCAACCATTAATATTGCTTCAGATGATGCTGTGATAGCGATTTCTAAATCTGATTTTACCCATTCTTCTAAATTTGGGTTAACAAGAAGTTTTCCATCAATACGGGCAACTTTACATGTTCCAAGAGAAGCTGAAAATGGAATGTCTGAGATAGCGATGGCAGCACTTGCACCTAGGCCCGCAAGAACTTCAGGATCTCCTGCTGGGTTGTATGAGAGAACAGAACATGTAACGACAGTGTCGAACATATAATCACTTGGGAACATTGGGCGCAGACCGCGGTCAATAATTCTACAAGTTAATATTTCTGCAGTTGAAGGGCGGTTTTCGCGCTTCATGAATCCACCTAAAAATTTTCCAGCTCCGTAGAATTTTTCCTGGTATTCAACTAAAAGTGGAAAAAAATCTTGACCGTCTTTTAATTCTCTTGCAGAACACACGGCAACGAGAACTTGAGTTCCGTTACAGCTTACTAGCACTGATCCGTCTGCTTGTTTAGCAAGGCGTCCAGTTTCTATAGTGACTTCTTTTCCACCATAATTGAGTTTGTACTCTTTTTTGTTTTCGTTCATTTGAAATTGCTCCATCGTAAATTGCGATGCCATTAGCGGCAACGTTTTTAGGATCGGAATTAAAGATTTAGACGGGACTTAAAAGATATTTCAATACACTGATTTGATACTTAGGAGAATTTCAAGGCCTCTGTATTCAAATATCCCTCAAATTCCCAACTCAAAAATTTAACGACTTTCCTGTGAGATATTTTAACCTTTTAAAACAAAAAAGGAACCCGAAGGTTCCTTTTTTGGTAAGTTTTTTATTATTTTCTTAAACCTAATTTCTTAATCAATGCTTGGTACTTTGGTGCATCAGTTCTTGAAATGTAAGTTAAAAGTCTTTTTCTTTGACCGATAAGTTTTAATAAACCACGGTTTCCAGAATAGTCATGTTTGTGTTTAGCAAAATGTGGAGCAAGATTAGCAATTCTTGCAGTGATCAACGCAACTTGTACAGCTGTGCATCCACTGTCTTTTTCACTTGAACCAAATTCTTTTCCGAATTCAGCTACTACTTTTGTAGATTGTTCTAAAGAAATCATAAATGTCTCCTCGCCAATGTTTCAGTAAGATTTAATCAGACCAAAATAAAGGTGTTTAATAATAGTTTTAGTGTTTTAGCGGATAAACTCAGACATGTAAACTTTTAAATTATTGATCAGTCTCTCCTCAATTTGACGTATTCTCTCGCGAGAAACCCCGTATTGATCAGCAATGCTTTGGAGCGATGCAGGAACTTCGGACAAGAGCCTTTTTTCAAATATTTCACGGTCCCGTTCTTTTAAATCAGCAAGGAAAGATTTCAAGTGATCTCTTAAAATCTCCACACCTTGCAAGTCTCCAAGGCGTTCATCTACGGGAATTTCGTCCTGATTTGTAAGACTATCTCCTAAACTCGGCCCATCATCATCAAGCCTGGCCTCTATGGAGAGCTCCGAGCCCCCGCTTCCAAGTCTACGGTCCATAACAGCTACAGATTTTTCTGAAACCCCAAGTGTAGAAGAAATCATTTTATTATCGGGATTAATTCCCATTCCAATCAAGCGCTCTTTTTCTTTTAAGAGATTAAAAAAAAGTTTTTTCTGTTCATTGGTAGTTCCGATTTTTACTAGTCGAAAGTTATCTAAAATAAATTTTAAAATATATGAACGTATCCACCAGCTGGCGTAATAAGAAAGCTTGGCTCCTTTAGTCGAATCGTATTTAGACACGGCCTTCATCAAACCAATATTGCCTTCTTGAATGAGATCCATCACGTTTTGCCAGGCTGAACGGTACTCCAGAGCGATCTTTACAACTAAGCGAAGATTGGCCAAAACAAGTTTTTTGGCGACTTCGATATCGCCAGAATCTTTCATTTCTTTGATCAACATTTCTTCTTCTTCTATAGTTAGAAGTTTATAGCGACTGATTTCTTTTACGTATTGAGTGAGAGGATCTTGTGAAGTTGTAGTAGGAAGAACAGGTCCTCTATTTAAGACTCGGTCCACGATTTCTAATTCAGTAGATTTTGTATTTACCAAGGCCGGAAGTGCTGCAACAGAATTGGAGGCTTTGGCTATTTTCGTAACTTTGGCGGCCTTAACCGTGCTTTTTTTAGTGTTGTCTGTTGTTGCAAGCTTTTTTGACATGAAGGAAGTTTAAACGATTCTCCAAACTTTGTCATTTAGAGATCTGCTCACTATTATCTACTATTTATAGCTCGAGCATTTTGAACGGTTTTTTGGTGGTTAATATATTTTAAGGCAAAAATTCCATAATTGAGTTCGACATTGATGGGCTCAAATCCGCTTGTTGGCATCTTAAAATTGCTGTCAGAGATTAGCATTAACTGCTCTGAAAGCTCAGTCGCTATTAAAGATTCCAGGTCCCCTTTCCAAGGTGGAATAATAAATTTATCCCGTGCCTGTGTAATGTCTTTAGTCATTTGAATTTTAAATCTTTTTAATAACCGATCCTTTTCTACATTATTGCGTGGATCCAGATTTTTTAGTGTTTCCCGATAGTAATGAAGAAAACTTCTTTGAATGAGAATTTTAAAACTAACTCTTACTTTTCCTGTTCTTTGATTGATGCGATCAAACTCTCCAAGGTTCACATCAAAAGCCACTTTGAGTTCTGCTTTTAGCGGGTTAAAATAAAGTGCTCTTTCAACCAGTTCTAAAGTTAGTGGTTCTTCAAAATAAAGCTCGCGGTTGAGCATTTCAGTTTGGGCACGGGCCCATTTGTTCCAGGTAAAATCCACGCTGGATCTTAATAAATCTTCACCTCTAGAGAATTTATCTGAACGTAGAAGGAAATCAGGAACACCAGTTAAAAGAGCAATGAATTGAGAATTTATAAAATTTTCTTCGTCAAAAGTTCTGGAATTCATTATTTTTGATAACCGCTCATCACTATCGGCCGGTTTGTAATCAACTAATCTAAATTCTTCACAATAAAGTCTTTTAAAATCTTCACTTAAATTTGTGCCACCAACTGAAAAATAAAATTTACTGTAAAAGAGATCACGGGAAGTTTTACGACAAATTAAATTATCACACCAGACTTGAACCGTATTTTTATCTTCTTTTAGAAAAAGAGTATTGTTTTGTTCTTTCCAATCAATTACCTGATTATTCATCTGCCGGGTAAAAAAAGACATCAGCGCCGGATTTTTAATTATAGGTACCAGAAGTCCAGGATTAGTGGGATTTCCCCCCCAAGAACAAATGGATTGAAAGAGTTTAACTGTGTATTTAAATTCCTGCTCGAGAGCTGTCCTTGGCGGAAGGTAAGAATCGAGATTTTCGGGAAAATATGGATTCCCGATAACACTTGGAAGTTTGAAATTATTTTCTTTATCGAATTTAACCAGAAAATTATTTCGCAATTCTTTTTTACTGATGACTGAGAGATTTGATGAACAATAATTTCCAACCAGGCCATCGATTAAATTGATGTACTCATCTCTGGTAAATTCCAATGCCTTTGCGTATTGAGGAAGTGCACGGCTGGTAATGTCCAGACCAATATATTGGATTTCTGAAAGCATTGAGCGCATGACTTGTACTTTTTCCCACTCAGTAGAGTAATGAATATCACGATTACTTTTGCAATAATTGAGAGTATTTTTTCCCTCTTCATAGAAGCCCCGGTACAAGGCCAGTTCACGTTTATAGCCAGCATTTGTACTCTGAAATTTATCTCTGGAAAAAACATAATTCAGAGGATCCGTTTCATTTTCAGAATAACTTTCAGCAAAATTACCCAGGACCAAGCTTTCTATAGGGGCCAGGGCCCATGCAAAATGCACAGGTGCAATTAAAAATAGAATAAATAAGAAACAAATAAGCCTTTTAATCAACTCTATATACCTTTATTAAACATACTCAAGTTATCGGGAGTTTATCCGAAATATTGAATATGAATGCTTTTAGTAGAATTCTATTCCTGAGCTTATTGGTAAGCTTTTATTGTCTTAAGCCTTTGGCTTTTGCCGATGAAGCTGATGTTTTGTCAACTGCTAACCTCAAAGAAATATGGTTGAAGGATGATGAATTTACCGAGGCAGCTGCCTTAGAAACAGAACTACAAAATGAAACTTTCGAGAGAGGCAGTGATCTCGATAGTCTTATTCGCGCTAAATTCAAAATGATTGGCGGGGATTTAAAATTAGCAAAATTTTACCTCAACAGAATCAATGATAAAAAAAGTCGAGTCTACGCAATCAAAAAAAGATATCTGGCCCTAATCTCTTTTATCGAAGGACATTTTGATCAATCCCTTGACCACTTAAAGGATAAACGCTTTTACGATAACTCTATTTATCCGCAAATTTGCCTCTTAAAATTAATTAATTTTATGGCCGTCAATGATACCGAATCACTTAAACGCGAAAAAGAATCCTGCCTGTTTTATTCAGCAAGAACATCAAAAAACGATGCTTACTGGCTCGACACAATGATAAAATTAAAACTTAAAGACCAGGTCGGAGTGAAAAAAAATCTCTTGACTGATGTAGAAAATACTTTAAATGATGATGAGATGTCGAAGCTTTGGCTAAAAACTGGTCTTTATTTAAATAAAGAAAAAGATCTGCTTAATCTCTTAATGCTTCTTCCAGAGAGCTCGTATCAATCAAAGAGACTTCGCGAAATTATAGCCTTTATGTATTTAAGATCCAATTCACCCGGCGATATTCAAAAAGCACTTTCTTTTGTAGACGATATTGACTCAGCTAATGCTGAAAATATTAAAGGAAACATCAATCTTAAAAATAAAGAATATGAACTGGCGTTTGGACATTTCAGACTTGCTCTTCAAAAAAAGCAAGACTCCACCAATTCTCTTGAGCGTGCAATTCCTCTGGCATGGATTTTAAACCAATGGAAGGATGGTCTCAGTATGTTGGATAATAATACCAACAAAGGGCTCGACCCTAGAAATAAACGAGCAGTCAGAATAGCCTTTCTTATTCGAGAAAAAAAATTCGCTGAAGCACAAAGAGAGCTCACGCTATTAAAAATTGATTTTCAAGGTGAACCTCCATTCGAAGTAAATATCATGGACAGTTATGTCTCATTGATTATGGGTGAAAAAGAGAAAAAATTCGATAAGCGAAAAGTTGAAGAAACCACTGAAGCAGCTTGCCGATCTTTCGATGGAATTAGTTGCTGGATTTCGCTGCAATATATTCAATGGGAAAATTTAGGTAAAACCATAAAACGCGATGAAGAAGTTTTTACAGATAAAGAGATGACAATTGATTCGCTCAAAGAAAAAAAAGTCGTTATACCACTAAAAGAAACTATCACTGTAGACCAAAGAGATATAGAAGAGCTGGATGGCTCAGGCATCCAGCTTTTAAAAAATAATAAATAATTAAAATTCAGTTATGTATTTTAATTCAAGCCCTTTGGTATTGCGGTCTTCGCGATTTACACCAATAGCATTTTCAATTTTTTGATATTGATTTTCGATCTTTATTCCCAAACCCAACCAACTTTTTTCTGATAATTTATATTTTGGCATTGCTGTTAAATTAAAACCGCCACCTGGATTGATTACTAAGTTATTAATCCCTTTTCTAAAGGTAACTATTGCGCCAACATTTCCATCAAGTGACCATTTTTGAGATCTCCAAAATTCTGCATTGGCTCCAATTGTAATTCTTGTTATGACAATTTTTTTCAAATTATATGTATTGATATTTCCGGTGGTGATTTGATCCAAGTAATTTTCTTGCTGAAGACCTAGCTTGGAAAATAAATTAATATTTCGAGTAATTGCGTATTGAACACCATAAGAAAGACCCAATAGTTTTTCTGAGCCTTGAGTGACCCCTTTCACAGCTTCGTCTTTATAGTTAACGATACTATAATCAATTCCAATGAGTGGGCTAAAACGGTTATTAGTGGCCATTTGCCAGTCAAATTGAAAACGAACAGATCCTTTAGAATTTAATTCAAGATAAGGCCCGGCGCTAGAGTCCTTGTTGGACTTAATGTTTTGATCCATCGACCAGACAGAAAAACTCAGGCGGTCGCGGATAAATTTTTCATTGATATTAGAAAGCTGTTGCGCTTGAACTGCTTCTCCACCAACCACGATATCTCTAGCAATGTTTTGGTTTAAATCTTGTTTAAGGGCCAGGAGTTCCGGCTTCTTTTCAACTTTAGAATCCCCTTCATCTTCTGCTAGAATAAATCCTTTTTTTGCATCAAGAATAAGCCCTTTAGGTGCTACATATTGACCGGTATCTGCATCGATATCTCCAATTTTGGAGGCCATATACACACCAGTTTTAGCATCAAACTTGGCATCACTATTAGGAGCAACGTAAAGACCGGTGTTCAAGTCGATGAATCCCCCAGACTTCGGAGCAAAATCTCCCGTTTTTTCATTGAATAAACCTTCAGCAGGGGCCACTTGATTGCCTACTTTTAACGTTGGCTTAAAAATAGCATCAGTTGCCGATTGCAGATTGAGATTGGCAACTGATTTTTCCTGAAAATCTTGATTTTTGTAAAGTGCTTCGAGTTGAACAGGAGAGATCTTTACCGGTAGAGAAGTTTTCTTTAAAGAGTCTGAAGAAAAAGCATTTTGTCCTGCAGGTACTAGTACAGCTCCCTTATTTTTTAAAACTTTATTGAGTTCTTCCACTTCATCAAAATGTTTAATCGTGGTTTTTTTGATCTCAGGAACTTTTGTCGTTTCATCGCGCTCAACAGTATTAACGGTTGTTTGTTCCAATTTTTTATAGGTAGTCTCATCTACTTTTGCCATGGCAACTTCGCCTCGGTAAGTGAGTAGTGATGTCATTTTGTTATCAGGATTGTAAATAGTTTGAAAATCTGTTCCACGAACACCTAGTGCCGCCGTTCTTGTTTTAATAAAAAACTTATTAGCATTAGGTTTTGCTGAATCTTTAAAAACTTCCGTTCTTATTCTTCCTTTCAGCAGAGAAATGATTCCAACTGTATCTTTCTTCATTTCAGTAATAACAATTTTACTATCAGGCCCGATATTGAGTTCTGAATTATCAACGAACTTGATTTTAATAAAGCTTTTTGCTCCGGTAAGAATAGAAGTGTCTTCGAGAAATTTGTCACCTAGAACAACGGCCCGGGCAATTTGCGCCCCTGGAGATAACTGTGAGACATCCCCTCGGATTTTAACAACTTCAGCAATGGTATTGACGGGAGTATCAGCGAAAAGTATTGTTGGAATTAGCAGAGCAATGCATATGATATGTCTCATAACATCCTTTCATGATAAAAAATTCGTGTTGATATTTTTTATTTATTCTACTCGAATAATGAAAGGAGTCTAGAGTTATTTGGTTTGTTTGAATTCCTTCCCGTCAAAGCTTAATGTAAGTGTTTGCTCTTCTTGTTTGCTCACAATATTCACCGGACGTTTCCATAGTGCATACAAGTTTCTGAGAGTGTCAGAAGCATACCCAAAATCCAAATCTACACCAAGGTGTTTATGGCGAAGAAGCAGCTCACCTCGGTTTTGAAAGTTTCCACTTTCAACTTCAATGACCGGAGAACCAAAGTTTGAAAGCTGAGTCAGAAGCTTATTTTTTATTTCAAGAAAGTCGCGTGTTTCAATTTCACTGCGACCAGTGCGAGGGTTGTATTTATAAGTAAATAATTGCTGGCGCTCACAGAATTCTGGCGTAAAAAACTCGTCGATAAAACTTACGTCATTATGAGTTTTTCTCACATCAAAAATTTTTTGACGTCCGAGATTAAGTTCTTTGTTCCAATTATGTTTCACATGCATGTCTTCACAATTATTGTATTCTTTTCCAAATCGTCCGGTGTTCCAGCGGTATTCAATATCTCGATATAGTTCAATTCCAATTTTATAAGGATTGATATTTTGCTTACTCATTGCCATGACACCTGCATGATGATCGGCATAATCAATGATTTCAGAAGCCTTAAGTGCTCTATTGGTCATGATATGAGAGTGCCAGTAACTGGCCCAACCTTCATTCATGATTTTTGTTAATCTTTGCGGAAGAAAATAATAAGCTTCGTCTCGAAGGATACCTAGAATATCAGATTCCCATTCTTCAAGTGGGGCGTTTTCTAAAAGATAAAACATTACGTCGCGAGGAGTATTAATTTTTTTATCGCGAAGATCCGGCGCTTCCTCTTTTGGCTCATTCATCTTTCCAGTTCTTTCTTTAACACGCATAAAAGATTTCAAGGCCGTTGAACGCTCATCAGCTTCATTGGCAATCTCATTTGTCGTATTTTTCATTCTCTCATCGCTCTGGCGTCTTAGTTCCTGAGTTTCAAAAAGAACACCTACATCAATTAAGTTTTCAATTGATAGGACCCGGTCAATGAATTCTTCAACTTTGTTTTGACCATAACGTTCCATATAACGGCGAATTTTTGTTCCATGATTGGCCATAACTGCCATCATATTTCGATCCGTATTGGCAAACCAGGCATTATTTTTAAAAAAATCAGCGTGCCCATATACATGGGCCATAACGATTTTTTGATCAACAATATGATTGGCATTTAAGAGATAGGCATAACAAGGATTGGTGTTGATCACCATTTCATAAATTTTTTGAAGACCGTAAGCATAGCCTTTTGAGAGTTGATCGTAGTCCATACCAAAACGCCAGTGAGGATAGCGATTGGGAAATCCGCCTTGAGCAGCTAATATATTTATAGTGTCGTAGTCGCAAACTTCAAAACGAACTGGATGGAAATCAAGGCCAAATTCCAGAGCATAACCGTGAATTTCTTCACGTATTCTTAAAAGCTCACCTTCAAGTGGTTTTGTTCTAGCACTCATAAAACTATTTTCCTTTACCTAAAAAATCTTTTATTGAATCTAAGATGGCCTCTTTATTTTTAATTTTACTTAAAATAACTTTTTCATCATCTTCGCCGTAACGTGAGACTAGGTCTTTGTAAAATTGTCCCGACCCATAACGGCTTTCAACTTGCCCGTAACAAAATACATTCGAAGCAGGCAAAAGATCCTGATCTAAGATTTCCAAACAGAGTTTGGTATCGTCTGCCGACCAGTTATCTCCATCTGAGAAGTGAAAAGGATAAATATTCCATTCACTAGGATCGTAATCAGTTTGAATAATTTCCCGACAAAGTTTAAGTGCGCTTGAAATCAGTGTTCCACCGCTTTCGCGAGTTTTAAAAAAAGTTTCTTCATCCACTTCTTTAGCTGTGGCATCGTGGATGATGTAGCGGACTTCAATGTCTTTGTATTGGCTTTTTAACCAGAGGTTAATCCAGAAACTTTCAGTGCGAACGATTTCTTTTTGCTCGTCCCCCATTGAACCGGAGACGTCCATCATATAAATAACGACGGCTGAATTTTCAAATTCAACTTTGGCATCACTCGCTCTATAGCGAAAATCGCGTTTGATGGGTATAACTTTAGGATCCAGAAAATCGTATGACCCCGAAGCAATCTGACGCTTCATGGCCTCTCTATAGGTGCGTTTAAAATGTTTTAATGAATTGGGACCGGTCATACCAATCGAAGTGTACTTATTAGTCACCGAAGGCATGGCCTTCTTTCCTTTGGGTTCAATCTTTGGAAGAGCTAACTCTTCACCCAAAATACTGGCAAGTTCTTCAAGGCTTAAATCAACTTCAAGTTCTTTATTTCCGGCTGAATTTCCAACTTCTTTACCGGAACCAGGGCCTTCGCCGGCCTCACCGTCAACTGGATCGCCTTCTTCTCCGTTGCCTTGTCCCATTCCACCTTGGTTTCTATCTCCAAATTTAAATCTCGGAGTGTCAATAGAAGGCATAGGAATTTTAAAGGTGCCATCTCCTTTCGGAGATGGCATTTCACCTTTTGAAACGTATTTACGAAGATTATCTCTTATGCGACCTTTAACAATTTTTCTAAAGCGTGCATGGTCTCTTTTTATTGGATGATCCATTCTTTCTCGTCCTTTATGATTTAGCCGAGTCACCTTTAGCGAAAATCGATGCTACGAAATTAAGTGCATCAGTTGCACAAATTTCACAATAACCATGATTTTTAATTAAACGAGACTTTACTACATCAATCTTTTCTTGAGTTTCTTTATCGACAACTTTTGAAATAATCGTTGTCAGTTTAATTGAATCTTTTTGGTCTTCAAAAAGTTTTAATTCAAGAGCTCTATGTAAACGCTCATTCATTTTGTAATCAAAAACTTTTCCTTCAATGGCAAGAGCTCCGATGTAATTCATGATTTCTCGTCTGAAATCATCTTTACGTGACTCAGGAATATCGATTTTTTCTTCGATACTTCTCATGAATCTCTCATCAGCATCTTCTAATTTATTAGAATATTTATTTCTGATTTTTTCTTTTTGCGTAAAGGCCTTAACGTTGTCGATATAGTTTGCACATAATGTTTGAATGGCCGATTCATCAACTGAGATAGCCTTTTGAACATCATTTTTTACAATATCTTCATACTCTTGACGAGCGATCGCAAGCATCTCTCTATAATGATCCAGTTGTTCCGGTGAATTGATCAAGCCGTGGTGTTTTAGACCAGACTCTAGTTCATTAAAAACCATGAATGGATTTAAACATCCTACATGGCCGTTTTTAACTAGAGAATTTGACAATTTATCTTGGATATAACGAGGAGAAATCCCCTCTAATCCTTCTCGTATTGCTTCTTTTCTAAGTTCCTTAACATTGTCCTCGTTATAACCCGGTAAAGTTTTCCCATTATAGAGCTTCAGCTTTTGCAATTTTGTTAAATCAGATTTTTTTGGTTCTTCTAATCTAGTTAAAATCGACCATGTCGCAGCCATTTCAATTGTATGGGGAGCGATATGAACGTGAGGAATTTTTTCAGAGTTAAAATCTTTTTGATAAATTTTTACTTCTTGATCAAGACGAGTAATGTACGGAACATCGATCTTAACAGTTCTGTCGCGAAGTGCTTCCATGAACTCATTTGATTGAAGTTTTCTAAATTCCGGCTCGTTTGTATGGCCTAAAATAACTTCATCAATATCAGTTTGAGCGAATTTTTTAGGTTTAATTGATTGCTCTTGAGAAGCACCAAGTAAATCGTAAAGAAATGCTACATCCAGTTTTAACATCTCGATAAATTCAACTATACCGCGGTTAGCGATGTTAAATTCTCCGTCGAAATTAAAAGCACGTGGATCTGAATCCGATCCGTATTGAGCGATTTTTCTATAGTTAATATCCCCTGTTAATTCAGTTGAATCCTGGTTCTTCTCATCTTTAGGCTGGAATGTACCAATCCCTATGCGGTCTTTTTCCGATAGCAATAGTCTCTTTACTCTTACGTGGCTTAAAACTTTTTTCCAATCGCCATTATATTTTTTTAAGTACGCACCTAAGATATAGCGGTCGGCAGGACAAACTTCAGCTTTAATATTTACTTTAAACCCTTCTTTCTTTCCTTTGTTGATTTCATCCAAGAAAGCTTTTCTTACGTCAATCGGAAGAAGTTTTAGCGGCTCTTCATGCATAGGCGAAGGGAAGATTTTTTGTCCGCCTAAAATATCAGACTCATGATCATCAAACCATTCGAATGTATAAAGAGCGCCTTGATCTGTTTTAGAATAGTGTTCTAATCCTTTTTTAATCATTCTCGAAATTGACGATTTCGCTGATCCAACCGGACCATGTAAAAGAAGAACACGTTTTTCCGTTCCGTAACCAGCTGCAGCCGACTTAAAAAAGTTTACTAACTTCATTAAGTGAACATCAATTCCAAACACTGCATCTTTTCCGTTTTGAATAGGATCATCGAAGAAGTGGTAGCGTAAAACTTCTTTTTTATATTCGGTATAATTTGTTGATCCGTAAGTCATAATCATATCGTGAACCCGTTGAAAAGCATTTCTCGTAATGCGAGGGTTCTCAGAAACCAAATCTAAATACTCTTGAAATGTTCCTGTCCAATGGAGATGAGAAAAATCTGAAATTTTATAATTCTCGTCCATGAATTTATTAATATCTAACTTCGACATTGATCCCCCTAACTTATAATGGTCGTTAACACTTTTAATTATGGCATAGAAAAAATAAATTTCCTAAAACTATAAACCCGACTAAAAAACTTCAATTACAGTTTCTTTTAAACTCTTAGTTGACAAAAATTCATGCGGCCTTGAGAATGAATAAATAAGATTTTTTCAAATAAGATTCTGCTAATAATTTAGGAATAAAATGGGACTAATTGCCTCAGGCAATACCGACATCGGTAGAAAAAGAAAAACCAATCAAGACTCGTGGTACATGGGACTTGAAACAAAATTATTTGTGGTGGCCGATGGAATGGGTGGGCATAATGGCGGAGACATCGCTTCGCAGATGGCAGTTAAAGTGTTACCTGAATATCTTGAAAAAAATTTAAGCATGGAGCCTGTACTTCTTTTAACCGGATCAATAAAAGAATCTAACCGAACCATTAAAAATTTTGGTGAAACTCACGCCGAATTAGTGGGCATGGGAACTACAATTGTTAGCTTTTTCTTTAAAGGTCAAAATATTTATATCGGAAACGTCGGAGACTCTAGAGCCTATTTAATAAATCAAAAAAGAATATTTCAGCTCTCACGCGACCACTCATTAGTCCAAGAAAAGCTTAATTATGGCGTCTATAACCGTGAACAAGCGGCGCTAGATCCCCAAAAAAATGTTTTAGTGCGCACTGTTGGATTCGAAGATGATGTTGAAGTTGATGTCTTTGTGTATAAAGTGAATAAAAATGATATTTTTCTTTGCTGCTCTGACGGATTACATGGAAAAGTCAGTGATGAAGACATGCTTTATATAATTAATAAGCAAATTCCCGATCCTGCGTCTGCCACTCAAGAAGATGCCGATAAAGTCATACAAACTTTGATTGACCAGGCCAATGAAAATGGCGGTCAAGACAACATCACGGCAATTCTTGTCATCGCACAATAATTATTGCCATACCCCCCTTAAGAAAACTACAATTTACTATAGTTAAAACCGACATTTCGTCTCGCTTTAAGTTGTTTTTTTAAAATGGAGTAGACCATTGGATCGCTATTATACATTGATGATAATTCCCGAAAAGAATAAAGAAGTAAGATCAATAAAGATCCCGCGCATACTTTTTAAAAGTTTAATATTTTTATTTGTGACTTTTGTTATTCTTCTAGGAATACTCACTTATGATTATTGGAATGTTTTAAGCCAGGTTTATGAGAATAAACATTTGTTGGTTGAAAACCGCCAGCTCAAAGAACAAGTTCAATTGTTTCAAATGAAACTCAATTCAATTACAGAAGATTTAGAACGAATAAATGTTTTTGAGCGAAAGCTTCGCGCAATTACCGGACTTGAAGCCATTCGAGCAACTACGGTTGATGCTGGAGCAACTGTTGAGAAGTCGATGCTACCTTCTAAGTTTCAATCAAATTCCGTTGCTGAGCCCGATCGCGATTATTCGCCGGGATCAATGATTAAAGTTTTTAAATCCGTTCCTAAAAGAGCATCTGAAAAGTTAGTTCAATTTGAAGAAGATAAAAAATACCAGGAAACTAAAAAATTATACGAAGAAAAGATCGCAAACTCTTTTGGACTAGGCAGTGATTTAAGTTACTCCAAAGAATGGTCTTTTCTCACTCGCCAAACTTTATCAATGGCACCGCTCTACGCTGAGTTCGATTACAAATACGATGTGGTGGTGAGCTTTTTAAAAGAAGTTGAAGTTCATGTACATGAACTTGATCAACATTTATTAGACAAAGAATCTTTCTTGCATTCAACTCCCACTCTTATGCCGGCCAATGGCCATCTCACTTCCAGCTATGGACCTCGTATGAGTCCGTATGCGGGAAGAATCAAGATGCATGAAGGCTTGGACATTGGTGCACCTATTGGAACTCCTATCGTTGCTCCAGCTGACGGTGTTGTTACCTTTTCAGGACCTAAACCTGGTTTTGGTAATTTTGTGCAAATCGATCATGGTTATGGAGTAGAAACTATTTTTGGACACGCATCTTCTCTCTCTGTTAAAAAAGGACAGAAAGTTTCTCGTGGAGATAAAATTGCAACGGTTGGTAACACGGGTTACTCAACAGGACCGCATGTTCACTACGAGGTTCGTGTCAACGGAACTCCCGTTGACCCACTTTACTACGTTCTAAATTAAAATTTTATTCAAATTTTTTTATAAGTTGAAAATATATATTGTTAAAGATTTTTAGGAGCTAATTTGTATGAACCCTCTACAACTGATTTTTGGTACTAAGTACGACCGCGATTTGAAAAAATTAAAACCCTTTGTTGAACTGATCAATGCTCTTGAACCTAAGATGCAAAAGATGACTGACGATGAACTAAAGGCCCAGACACCAAAGTTAAAAGAATTACTCGCAAAAGGAACTGCAAGTCTTGATCTTTTGCCTGAAGCTTTTGCAACGATTAGAGAAGCTTCAAAAAGAGTCCTGGGAATGAGACATTTTGATGTGCAGTTGATGGGTGGAGTAACTCTATACAATGCTTCAATTGCTGAAATGAAAACAGGTGAAGGTAAAACTCTTACAGCTACTCTGCCTCTTTATTTAGTGGCCCTTGAAGGACGTGGCGCACACGTAGTTACAGTCAACGACTACCTGGCCAAACGTGATGCTGCGGAAATGGGTGTTCTTTATAATTGGCTGGGTTTAAGTGTTGGTTGTATTCTTTCTCAAATATCAGATGAAGAAAGACAAGTTGCCTATAATGCCGACATTACTTACGGAACAAATAACGAATTTGCTTTCGACTATCTTCGCGACAATATGAAATTTTCTCTGGAAGAATACGTTCAGCGCGAGCACCATTTCTGTATCGTTGATGAGGTCGATTCAATTTTAATCGATGAAGCCAGAACTCCCCTTCTTATTTCTGGACCAAGTGAAGGTGACGCCTCTCTTTACTATGTAGCTAATGATATTATTCCTCAATTACAAAAAAATGTTCATTACACTGTTGATGAAAAAGCTCGTTCAGCAATGTTCACTGACGACGGTATTGTAAAAGTTCAAGAAATTACAAAAATTGATAACCTCTTCAACGTAGAGCACTCAAATCTTCTTCACCATTTAAACCAAGCTCTAAAAGCTCACAGCCTTTTTAAAATAGATGTTGATTATGTTAACCGCGATGGCCTAATCATTATCGTTGATGAGTTTACAGGAAGATTAAAAGAAGGCTCTCGCTGGTCTGATGGACTACACCAGTCAGTTGAGGCCAAAGAAGGAGTTCAGATTAAATCTGAAAACCAAACTCTTGCTTCAATCACTTTTCAAAATTACTTCAAACTTTATAAAAAGCTCTCTGGTATGACCGGTACTGCAGATACAGAAGCTGAAGAATTTGGTAAAATTTACAACCTAGATGTTGTAGTTATTCCAACGAACCTTCCATTAATCAGAGATGACCAAGCAGATATCATCTATAAAAACCGTGCTGCCAAATACCGTGCAGTTGTAGAATTAATAAAAACTCTTCATGCTAAAGGACAACCCGTTCTCGTTGGTACGATTGCCATCGAAACTTCAGAGTTGTTATCCGCAGAATTGGCGAAGGCCGGAGTGCCTCACGAAGTATTAAATGCGAAACAACACGAACGTGAAGCAGAAATTATCAAAAATGCCGGCCAAAAAGGTTCTATTACAATTGCAACTAATATGGCAGGACGTGGTACCGATATTAAACTTAGTGCGGAAACAGTTGCACTTGGTGGACTATACATTTTAGGAACTGAACGCCACGAATCAAGACGTATTGACAACCAGCTTCGCGGTCGTTCAGGACGCCAGGGAGATCCGGGAATTTCTAAATTCTTTTTGTCATTAGAAGATGATCTGATGAGAATTTTTGGTTCAGATAAAATCGCGGGCCTTATGAATACTTTAGGGATGAAAGAAGACGAGCCAATCGAACACAAAATGATTTCCAATGCTATTGCTAAAGCTCAGAAAAAAGTGGAAGCCCATAACTTCGATATCAGAAAGCATTTACTTGAATACGACAACGTTATGAATGAGCAACGTCGTATTATTTATAAAATCAGACGCGATATTTTAAATGATACGGATAATCTGGGATTCATTAGCGAGATGGTTGAAGACGTTGCAGTAGATCTTTTAAATGCATACCGCCCCGATAAAAAAATTCCTCTTGAGTCTTGGGACTGGCCAGAAATGAAGACTGGCTTTAAGCATGCTTTTAATACTGAATATGATGTGAACCTTCAAGAATGTATTAAAATTTACGACGGTGAACTTGAACATTATTTCGGTGAAGTAGCAAAAAGCATAATGACTGAAAAATTTTCACAATATGAAGCTGAACAAGTGAAGTACGCACTTCGCGAAATTCTACTTTCAGCATTTGATCAGCATTGGAAAGATCATCTTCTGCAAATGGATCATATTAAAGAAGGGATTAATTTAAGAGCTTACGCTCAGAAAGATCCTCTTACAGAATACAAGAAAGAATCGTTTGGTCTTTTTGAAACAATGAAAGGTCAGGTTAAAAAATCAATTGTCACAAATATTTTTACCGTAAGACTTTATACTAAAGAAGAAATAGATGAGCTTCAAAAGCGCCACACAGAAGAATTAGAAGCACAACTTGAAGCCCATAAAAGAATGCTTGAAGCTGAAACTGTTAAAGAAGAAGCTAAGGTAATTCAATCTGCCATAAAACGTGGAGCGGTAGCAAAAGTTGGTCGTAACGATCCTTGTCCATGCGGATCCGGAAAAAAGTATAAGCAATGTCACGGAGTGGATGCTTAATGACCAATGGGAATAACGACGACGATAATCGCCGGGACTTAACACGCATTGAAGATCTTTCTGAGTTTCTACACCTTGAAGATTCTGATGTTGATGATAAATTTGGCGGTTTTGAGAAAAAGAACGAAAGTCTTGAAAAAACAGATTTGACCGCTGGAGTAAGTCTTGACGAGCTCGACAGCACAGAAGGCTTCGAGCTCCCACCAGAGTTACCTGAGACAGAAAAAGAGACTAATCCAGAGGAAGAACAATTTGAAACTCTAGAAGAAGTTAGTTTTTTTGATGAACCTGAAGAATCAGTTGCATCTGAAACTGATTTTAGCGAATCACAAGATTCTATTTCAATGGACGACTCAACTTTTGTGATTTCATCTGATGATAATAATGATTTCTCATTTACAACTTCTGAATCGTCGTCTGAAGCTTTTGAATTCTCAGAAAATGAATCTCTAGACGAAACACTCGATGAAACGCTGGTCGAAGAAGACGAGATTCCCTACACAAAATCTCCAATGGAAGAGAACCCTCTACAAGAAAAATTCGAAGAAGTTAAAAACTTCGCCCAAAATTTTTCTTACGGACAAATTCAAGGTGCTGGAAACCCTCCATTTAGTTTAATCATCAGAAATTTAAAATATGCTGAAGAGGCCGAAGATATACTGATTATTCTTCGTGAATTTGGTCTAGTTACTGATCAAAACACTCACGATACGACAAAAAGCCTGGAGCTTGGCTCCCTACTTGTTCCGCAAATAAGCGAATATAGTGCCATCGTTTTGGCCCATAAATTTAGACGTTTTGACTGTGATATAGAAGTTGGTTTATCAGACGAAGTTCATCCTTCAAAATCTGGAGACACTAATCCTCGCGGTCTTATGAAAAAAGACAGCCTGGTTCAAAATAAAATAGAAAGTTTCAAAAGAAACGAAAATGATACGCCTCTTAATGAAATTATTATCAGTACAACTTCAACACTTGAAGGGTATTTGATAAAAAAATATATTGGCATTCAAACAAGTTTTGCAATTGTTGATGAAGAAGAATTAGAGCGATTAAAATTCGTTCAAAAAACTGTAAGAATGAACACAGAACTTCAAAACTACGATACTGATGAATCTATCACAAGTGAACGAGCTTTTAAGGATTATCAAAATTCGTTTGATCTGCTCTTTACTGATCTTTGCGATCAATTGAAAGTGAAGGCCATGAAAGAAAAAGCCAATGCTCTAATAGGATTGAGCTATCAACTTACGACTCTGCCATTTGAAAAATCAGCACAAGGAAGCAGTTGTTATCAACTCACTTGCAGCGCAACTCTCGCAGTTGTAAGGCCAGTTGTCTAAAATGAAACCTCAACATTACAAAACTGTAGTAATCGGTGGAGGGATTGTAGGGGCGGGAATTTTCCGCGACCTTGCTCTCCACGGTGTAGATACGCTTTTAATTGAAAAAAAAGATTTCTCCTCGCAAACTAGTGAGCGCAGTTCCAAAATGCTCCACGGTGGCATTCGCTACCTTGAAAACTTGGATTTTGCGCTGGTGTTTGAAGCACTTCACGAAAAAAACTTGTGGCTTAAACTCACACCTCATCTGGCCCAGGAAGTACCTTTTTATCTTCCAGTTTTTAAAGATGCTAAACGCCCGCTTTGGATGATCAGATTAGGAATGTTTCTCTACGATTTTTTATCGAGCTTTAAAAACTCACCTTATGAAATAAAATCAGCAGAAGAAGTACTCACAATTATCCCCGATTTAAAAACTACCGGTCTTTTTGGTGCGGGAGTTTATTACGACGGAATAATGGACGACGCTAAAATCACACTTGAAGTGATATATGATGCTTTAAAAGAGCGTTGCGCGCATGCCATGACCTATACAGCAGTGACGACTGTTACAAAACTTCACGAAAGAAATATTATTCACTGTAAAAATCTATTAACTGGTGTTGCGTTTAGTGTGACATGTGATCAAGTGGTTTATGCTCTAGGTCCATTCACCGATCGTTTTTTAAATAATATTCCAATGTATCATTGGGAAAATGTCCTCCTTCCTTCTAAGGGCTCCCATCTTTGGATATCTTATAAAGATTTGCCGCTTAAATATCCAATCGTAATAACAACCAAAGATGACCGGGTGATTTTCGTTATACCCCATGGTGATCAAATTTTGGTTGGAACAACTGAGGTCGCGTTTAACGGCGATTTTTTTGATGTGAAGCCAAGTGATACTGAAATCAATTATCTCCTGGCCGAACTTAATGATTATTTTCCCAAACTTGGTTTAAACCACGATCATATACTTTCATCATTTGCTGGAATCAGACCACTCGTGAAAGAAGCAGGTGCTGGAGATCGCGGTAAAACATCTCGTGAACATAAAATTTTTCAACCGATGAGTGATACTTATGTGATCACAGGCGGGAAATACACAACATTTCGAGTAATGGGTCAGGAAATTACCAGAGATATTTGTCATAAGTATGGCAAGAGTTTCAATCCTGATTATTCTAAGCAGAAGCTTAGACAAAGATCTGTGGTTGTTCCATTTGAATGGAAACTTCCGACTACTGAAGAATTGATTCGCATTTGTGAAACTGAAGGTCCAAAAACCTTTCTTGATTTGGTAGTGAGACGATTGTCTGTTTCTAGTCGTAAAACATGGGAATTAAAAACCAACGGAGTGGATTTTAAGCAGTATTTTATGAAGAATTTAGAAGACCTAAAAAAACATTTAGTAATATCTGAAGAAGATATTGATAAATTTATCTAATAAAAAATTTCTTATAATAAACTAAAAACGATAGGAAATTCCAAACAACACTCGAGGTCCAGATAATTTACGAGTAGATGTTACAGCATCAACCGTATAAGATTCATTTGAGCTATAATAATCAAACAATGCTCTAACTCCAAAACCGTTGCTAAGTACGTATTTCGCTCCAACGCCTACCGAGAAAAAAGTATTCGTTCCTTTTATAGAATTTGATACACCATTAGTCGTAGTTGAAATGGTCGCGTTTCCGGCCCCCAGATTTACTCCACCAAAACCTATTATATTGTTTGTTGTGGCCGCTGAATTGTAAAAATGATAATTAACTCCGCCACCAAATTCAAACCAATCAATTCCTAATTTATCGCTCGAACTAGATTCCAAAGTTCTTTTGTGAACAAAGATTGTGAGAGAAGTATTTTTCAAAAAACTATCTGATGCTAAAAAATAACGTTCGATACCTGCCGATAAATCGACTGATGAAGCTTTTGTCTCAGTAGATGTGGCCGTCGTTGATGTCGTGCCGTTATCAACTGTTCCCGAAAGCGCGTTCAAATATATGGTCCCCCATACTTCCCAATTTTTAGAAGTGTTTGCACCACCCCGGATTGGAGCATCTTCCATCATGCTGACTTCTTTTGGCTCATTTGATTTATTCGATTTATTTGATTTAACAGGTGCTTCTTTTTTTGCTGGCTTTGCGGATTCTTCCAATCCCATTCCCTCTAATTCTTTTTGCTCATCTTCATTTATTTTCGAAGCAGCTCCTTCTTCCGCAGCTCCATCATTCATACCCATTTTATCGC
This sequence comes from Bacteriovorax sp., assembly GCA_014377485.1. Lineage (GTDB taxonomy): Bacteria > Bdellovibrionota > Bacteriovoracia > Bacteriovoracales > Bacteriovoracaceae > Bacteriovorax. Next base: position 79,409 of record JACMPM010000024.1, read on the forward strand.
TTCCGCCTGGGATTGGCTCATCCTTCATGCTTTTAGACGGGTCATCTGTTATTTTTACCGGGCTAGCGATTTTTAAATTTAACACTTTGCCATCGGTGACTTCGGCCGGTTCAACGACCCGATATAAAGACCAAATTGACCTAGATGGTGAAACTTTTTCAACCACACCACGAGCAATAACTCCTGAAGTAATAAAAAATTTAGCGTGATCCCCTACGGCCAATCCGTCTTCAGCACCACGATTTATAAGAACCGTTTTTTTGGAGTTTGAAACTTTTAAAAAGCGAAGAGTTAATTTCTCATCAATCTCTAGAGCGTGAACAGAGTTTAAGCTTAAAAAAGTTAATATAACTAAAAGAACTCTCATGATCGTATCCCCTAAAAATAAAAACTCATTCCAAGCAGATATTTTATGTCGTTGATGGAAATTTTTCCATTTATTTTATCATCAAGCGAGTCCACAACACTCAAGCGTTTCATGTCCAGATTAATTCCGGCATTCAAACTTGCCCCTACGTTAACCGAGTCTTCGGTAAGATCCCCACTTCTGAAGCGGTATTTGGTTAACAATTGTAGAGCTGGAAGGGCAAGTACCTGGTAAGTATATTTTTTTGATAAGTCTCGAGCTTGCATTTCAATACTTCCGGCCTTCAGACCAATCCCACCAAGGAAAATAAATGAATTGAGAGTCAGTGGATTATTGATGAAATAATAATTGAGATAGGCTCCGTAATAACCTTCCTGACCGCGGGCATTGAGTCCGCCTACATCATAATCGGCCACACCTTTTTCTAGAACAAATTGCAAAGACCAATTTTTTAAATCTTTTGATGTACGAGATAAATGCAGGTCATAGCCCAGCCCTAAAGTATAACCGAGGTTTCTATAGTTTTGATCAAGACTGGTAGAGTGATCTGCCATCGATCCAGAATAATGAATCATTACTTCGTTGCCATCAAGTTCATTTAAAACAAGTTCACGTCTACGTTCTTCATGCTCAAGACCAGTGCGGATAAAATAACGGCGTAAAGTTGCATCATCCATATCTTCTGACCATTGTGGTCCGTCTCGCTTTATTTTTGAGATCGCTTTAGGATTAATTTGCTCGTGTATTTTCCTATCTTCTTTAATAGTGTCATAGACCGAGTCTATCGTAATTTTGTCATTGATATCTCTAGTACCAGAGACTTTATTTTGATCTTTATACAAACCATGGGCGAGCTCATATTTTTGTGAATTTATTTTTTCAATATAGCCGGCGGCTATAGAATCAAGAAGTTTTTTATCTTCAGCATTGGCAATATCAGCAATTTTTACTTCGCGATTTCCAACAAAATATTTTTCTTCCGTATCATCGTTATACTGATCACTGAACTTTACTCCAGAATTTTTTCTCATATGCTCGTACGTTTGAACTAAAAGATCAGCTTCCGGAACTTTTTTTGTTTCATATAACTCATCTGACTCTTCAAAGGCATTTGAACTTTGTAAAAGACGATCCGGAACATTATTTTTATTTTCTTCTAAATACTGGTCAACACTTCCATATTCATTTGGAGAAAGTACCACATGACGCTGTTTAACTCTCATCGGCCTTCCAGCTTTGACTTGATTGGAAGTTAAAACAAGAAGATGTCCCATGGCCTTTATAAACCGAGGGTCATAAATTTTAGACATGTACCAAATTGATTTTTTGGGGAAACTTTTTATCAATTTTCCTTCGGCCACCAAATAAATTTTTGGGAATTTATAGTCTCCGGTCTGGACAAAGAATTTAGCAAAAGA
>JACMPM010000025.1 GCA_014377485.1 Bacteriovorax sp.
TTAATGAAGGAAATAATCGATGATTTTTGTGAAGAAGCAAACTCGCTTTTTAATTTGTTAGAAAATTCACTAAATATTCTAGAAGAAAATCCTAGCATTACAAAAGAATTAGAGAAATTTGGTCAAATTATCGACCGAATAATGGGTGCTGCAAAATCAATCGGTGCTAAAGAAATTGCAACCTTTTGCGAATTGGGAAAAATAATTGGCTATAAGTCATCCCAAATTAAAGATATACCTCTTATTGAAGTTGTAGTGGCCATTCTTTTCGATTCTGTTGATTTACTTCGAAAAATGACTGAAGCTCTACAGGCCGGAAGTGATATTTCTATGCAAAAACTTAATACCAAAGCCTTTGTTACGAGGCTCAATTGGCTCTCAGAAAAATTTAAGGATATTGAGAGATCTTCTTGTGCAATTGCAGGGGATAAAAATGGAAGTCAGAACTCGATGGAAGAATTAATGAAAAGTCTTGGACTTTAAAAGGGAGATAGTATGAGCGGTGAATCACATTTTATAGAATTTTCGAGACCCTTCATAGAAGCCACTAAAAACGTGTTTAAAACGATGGCGTTTACCTCGCTTGAAACACAAAAACCAATCATTAAAAGTGACAGCATATCCAGAGGTGATGTTTCTGCAGTTCTTGGTTTGAGTGGAGAAATGGAAAAAAACGGAACTCGTTGTCAGTATAAAGCAATGCTAGTTATATCTTTTCCTTATGAAACATATTTTCAAATCGCCAGTGCCATGCTGGGTGAAACCTATACTTCTTATGTTCCAGATATTCACGATCTCGGTGGAGAAATAGTCAACATGGTTATGGGAAATGCTAAAAGAGATTTAAAGACTATGGGTTATACTTCTAATATGGCCATTCCATCGATGATTGAAGGAAAAAATCATTCAATCAAATACCCTTCTGGAACTAACGTAGTCTTAATTCCATTTAATTCAAATCATGGTCCAATATTTATGGAGCTTTGTTATATAGAGTCAGAATAAGACTATCTAAACTCTTTAAAAGGTAAATCACTTCTACCTCTCCATTCATTTAAACTAATTTCTAAATGATCGAATCGACCAACTATTTCACTATCAGCAGGTATAGTTTTTTCTTTCACATCTACACGGGCAAATGTGAGTTTTTCACCTTGAAAGTTTTTTCCAAAATCAAGGTTATACATCTTGGTCCAAGTGCCGGTATTAATAAAAATTGAGCCATCATCATATTCTCGAAAAATTGGATCGTGAGTATGCCCTACAATTAATGCTTTAATATTTTCATCACTGGTTACAAATTCTTCAGTAAGTGACTCATAATTTTGAAACAATTGAATTTCATTTTTTACACGATTTAGAACTTCACCTAATTTTATATTTTGCTTAAAAATCATAACAAATCTAACCATCATGAAATAGTAAAAATTGGCAAAGATAAAACGAACTGTATAAAGCGGATCGTAAATGATTCCATTTATAATAAACTTATTAATTGGTCTGACGGCATTGATATAATCACGCCCTTCTTTAAACTTGTTAATCACCCGGGTGACGTAGTAAGAGCCCCAAGGTGGAATAAAATATTTATTGTGATTGATATCCGTCGCAATACAAGTTTTTATACTGTACTGATGGGCGAGTTCATATTCATGACCATGCTTTAAAACAATTCCTTCTTCTGGAATATAAACCGTATCATCGTTCAAAAGAATTCTAAACTTATCCCGATCTTTCTCTGCAAAAAGTTCAAGAAGATAATCCCGCAAACTTTCAAAGACCAACTCAGCATCGTGATTGCCAATAATATAAACAATATGATTATTTGGATACGAGAGAAAATCTTTAAGTGCTTCAATCACTCCCATGTGTGCGTCGAGTATCATTTTCAATTTATCAAGAGATGCGTGTTCACTCCAAAATTCATCATCAAAATATTTGACGAAAGGAACTGCTAAAAGATCAAAAAAATCTCCATTGATGATTAGCTCGACTTCGCGATCCAGATAATGACCGCTGGAATGATACTCGATAAACTCAATTAGTTCTTTGTCATAATGAAAATCTTCTAAAAAGTTCCGGCGATTATTGACATTTATGCCTGCACCTAAATGCAAATCAGAAATAACGATAATTGTTTTTACAATATTATTTTTTTGGAGGAATTTCATAAATCTTATTTCCTACAATGAGTTCGACTTCCTGGAATGACGGACTAAGAGGAATAAAATGAAGCAAGTCCCCTTTTTTTAAATTCACCATGATTCGCTGATATTTATCTGATTCGATTGAAGTAAAACCAATATTAGTTTTATTATTAACTACGACTTTGCCAATTAACCGGACCAGTGTTTTATTTTCGACAATGACTTCCAATGGGCTTCTAAATTTTTCTGGTGAAACTACACGAAAACGATCATCGTAGGCTGTCACTACGAAGCCATTTGACGATTCCAAAGCATAAGCATGGAAAAACGACAGACTTATAAAAGTAAAAAACAGTCTCAGGAATAGTTTCATTTAAACACCTTAGAGCTATTTTATCAGAACTCTAAAATTACTTATAGTGATTCTTTTATTCCCAAGCAAAACGCTCGGACAATGATTTATTTTAAGAACATTTTTCTTTAATCCGATAAAAAAGCATGTTTGAATTTTTTAAAAAAAATAGTCCTGCACAAAACATAAAAGAAGATTTTAAAAAAACTTTTCTTCGAGATGCCAATCACCAATGGGTTAGCGAAGACCGTGTTACAAGAAGAAGTATTGAAACCTTGTTAGATTCACTCAATAATAAACAAATTCATTTTTTTATTAAGCACCCAACGTTTATGATTCCGTGCCAGGCCCATTTAAGCTGTGCCATTGGAAGAACTCAAAACCATCACCTCATTTTGGTTTTCCCCGAATTGATTCAAATTTTGAAATCTGCCAGTGCCTTTCATGGCATAGCAATTCTCGCTCATGAGTTAGGGCATATTTATCATCAGCACACAGAAAATAAGATTGATACCTTGACCGCACAAATTCAAGCCGATCTATTCGCCTTTGACTTGGGATTCGGTGAAGAGCTACAAGAAGTCCTTTTGGACCACGTTCACTCAGTAGATTGTCGAGTACGTATTGCAAGGCTCACTTCTCTACTCTTAACTCAAAAAAAATAGCTCATACTTCTGATTATTATCTGATCATATCTTTTTTATTTTAAAATTTAACCGTATTGAATGGTTATAAATCCAATCTATAAGATAATACTTTATTGTTGATTATTTTATTTTTATTCGCCAATTATCCAATCCTTATCATAATAAATTTAAATTTTGGCATTTGAAAATTCCTGAGTTCAAAGTTCTAAAATCTAAATGATTCTAGGGAAGTATTTCCGCGGAATTCTTTTTTTAACAATCTATTCAATAATCTAACGATCGAAATAGAAATAACCGAAATAATATTTAATTAAAATAAATATTTTTAACGAAGGACTTTTATGTACAAAAATAAATTATTACTTCTTGGTTTATTAACTTTTGCCTCTTTTGAAATTCAAGCGGCAACTAATTTAGTTAATAACCCAGGGTTTGAGTCAGGACTAACTGGCTGGACAGCAACAGGTTCCACGTGGACCATTAAAGATCCAGCAAGCGGAGAAATTGCGGTTAGAAGCGGTAGAGCTGCTGGTAGATTGTCGCAAAATTTAAAACTCACGATTGGTAAAACTTACACGTTTTCTGTAATGGCAAAATTAAGTGAAACTGATCCATCATCAATCGTCAGTATTCGTTTTTTAAATTCATTAGGTTCACTACTTCAAGTAAATAAACTTTTTATAAAAACTTCGGCCGCTTATCAAAAATATTCTGTTGACGTAAAAGTACCTGCGAACTCGACCACCGCTCAAATATTTTCTTATAAAGACGGAAAAATACTTTCGTTCCTTTCAATTGATGACTTTTCAGTAACTGAAGTGGGAGCGCCAACACCAACGCCAACGCCAACACCAACGCCAACGCCAACGCCAACGCCAACGCCAACGCCAACGCCAACGCCAACGCCAA
>JACMPM010000026.1 GCA_014377485.1 Bacteriovorax sp.
ATACTGTTCTGTAGACTTAATAAAAGTATTCAAGCCATAATTTCACCTGCAATACATCAGTGTTTTTTTAACAATGAGTGCTCAATATGAATTTTTATGACGATAGTCCTGAGTGGAAATGGCTTTTTAAAAATGCAATCGATTGGAATTTAATAATTCCTCTCTATTATAATTTCCCGACAAAAGACGGATTCAAAGATCAAAACGAAGTGATTGATTTTTTAGGTGAACTGCAATCTTCAATCGCAGGATGGTGTGCAGGTCCCGTCGCTGATCTTGCAGAAGATTTAGATAAATTGGGAAGTGGCGAAATAGTCAATGATAAAACTATTTATAGTGACGCCTTAAAAAAGCTCTATCAACAAGGGGCAGAATTAGAGATATTTGGATTAAATGCTCCTGTAGAATATGGTGGATTAAATGCACCCTATATTTTAAATGTTTTAAGTTTGGGATTCATTTCTCGTGCCTCAATGTCTGCGTGTGCACAATTAAGCTTTTCAATTTCAATAATAGATATGATTCACACAGTTTGCAAAAAAGAACATTCGGAAAAATGGATACCTAAAATTATGAAAGGTGTAGCATCGGGCTGCATGGCAATGACTGAAGCTGATCACGGATCTGATTTAGGCAATATGAAAACAATTGCAAAAGTACAAAAAGATGGAATCTATTTTATCAACGGCAATAAAATATTTATAACCAATGGAGGAGGTGGTGTAGCTTTTGTTTTATCTAAAACTTATGGTGGTAAGGTTGGTTTAAAAGGGCTCTCGTTGTTTTTTGTTGAACAAGTCAATGATGATGGAACCCTTAATTTTAGAATTGCTAAAAACGAACATAAGATGGGATTGAATGGCTCTTTTACCTGTGAATTAGTCTTTGAAAATACTATAGGACATTTAATCGGAAAAGAAGGTGAGGGATTAGAGTTAATGCTCAATCTTATGAATGAAGCAAGAGTCAGTACTGCGTTTCAAGCTCTAGGCGGAGCCGAAGGTGCACTCGATTTTGCTACTAAATATGCACACGAACGCGAAGCCTTTGGAAAAAAAATCGACCAACTGCCATTAATGAAGAGAAACTTAGAAGATTATCATACGGAATGTGATGCCATTCGAGCGCTTCTTGTAGATACGGCGTCTCATTATAATGTCTTTCATTTTTTTACGAATAAGAAATATTTAACAGGGGATCTCAATGAAGAGGAAGAAAAAACATTTATTATTGCAAAGATCAGGATAAGAAAAAGAACCCCGCTTGTAAAATATTATGCAACTGAAGCAGGATCTATTTTGACCCAAAAAGCACTTTTTGTTTTGGGTGGACATGGATATATGAAAGAGTATCCATTAGAGAGATTTGTTCGAGATAGTTTTGGGCCTATTGTTTATGAAGGGACTTCTCAAATACAGGCATTAATGGCAATGAAAGATCTTTTGAAATATGTAATGAAAAATCCTCAATCTTTTTTTGCCAATATAGTAACGGCCCATCCGATCGCGAAATCAGTCCAAGGGGCAAAACCTTGGGAGATCCAATTTCAAAGCTTGCGATATACATTTAAAAAAAACTTATTGAAGTTGCTGATTAAATGCTTGAAACCAAAAAATACAGAAATTTTAAATATTAAAATGTGGAAAACAGAAAAAGGAATTGAACAATTGATGATTCATGCAGAAACACTCTGCCAAGGTCTTTCTTATCTTGAAACTTTAAAGGTACTTAGAAATCATGCGACTAAAGACGAGACGAGGTATGATTTATTTAAACGTTATCATAATTTAGTACTTCCAAGGCTTAATAGTATTTATACCGATTGGGATTTACGTTAATTTATAATATTAAAAAGGAGTTCAGAATGAAAAAAATATTATTTATAATTTTGTCATTAATTTTATTATTGGGCGGATGTGCTAGCGAGAATAAAAATACATATGCAGGTGCAGGAGTAGGCGCCATTGTTGGCGGTGGACTTGGAGCAATTGTTGGCAAGGGAAAAGGTGCACTGATTGGTGCTGCTTTGGGAGGAGGTCTTGGCGCTTATGCTGGCCACAGAATGGATAAACAAGCAAAGGAACTTCAACAAATAGCAGAGACTAAGAGAACCGAACGAGGACTCGTTACTAAGCTTAAAAGTGATATTCTTTTTGATACTGGAAAAGCTGATTTAAAACCATTTGCGATCAACAATCTGCAAACAATGTCTGCAATTATGAAAAAATATCCAGAAAATGTTTTGGCAGTAAAGGGTTATACTGACAACACTGGCTCTAATGAAATAAATCAAATTCTATCTGAAAAAAGGGCTAGAGCGGTTAAAGAGCAGTTGGTGGCAGCGGGGCTTCCTGAGTCTGTAATTTCTACTCTTGGAATGGGGCCTGGAAATCCTATTGGAGATAATAGTACACGTGTTGGACGCAAGCAAAATCGCCGCGTAGAAATTGAAGTCACTGTAGACGAATCTAAAATCCCAAAAGAAACAAAAAAGTAAATATCACGAAAAGGAGTATCAATGTTTAAAAATACAAAAGCATTTAGTAGTTTCTCCGTAAATGATATCGCTAAGACAAAACAATTTTACGGTGAAACGCTTGGATTAAATATTACTGAGGATAAAGGTCTTTTAACAATCCAACTTGAGGGGGGAGGTCGAATATTGGTTTATCTCAAGAAAGACCATTTGCCTGCATCGTTTACTATCTTAAATTTTTCCGTAAGCGATATTAAAAAAACGCTAAAGGATCTGGTCGCTAAAGGAATAAGTTTCGAGCGATACGCAAATACAGATCAGTTGGGAATTTCTCATAATGAAGGTTCATTGATTGCTTGGTTTAAAGATCCTTCAGGAAATTTTTTGTCCGTAGTCGAAGATGTGAGAATTGAAGATAAAGTGGCCCTTGTAAAAGGAAAAGTTGAAGTTACAAAATTAATTTCATCGGGGAGAGAAAATATTTTCACGGCATGGATTCGTCCAGATTTGCTTGAGAAATGGTATTATCCTGAAGGGATGAAACTAGTTGTTGAAACTTTGGAGTACAGAGTCGGTGGAAAATTTCGTTATAAAAATTTTGGAAATGAAGGTGAATTTATCTCTACTGGAACATTTAAGGAAATTATACCAAATGAAAAACTTGAATATTTTGTAAAGGTGAATGGCCCTGGTGATATTGCGTTGTATGACACAATATTAAGGGTTGAATTCAGAAGTTTAAATAATGGCACGGAAATTAATGTAACTCAGACAGGGTTTACTGAGCAAAATGGAATAAATTCTTGCAAACGAGGATGGACTGAGAGTTTGGAAAATCTTAGTAAACTTTTCAGTTCAATGCGTGGTCAGCTGGGAGTTACGATTTAAAGAACGGCCCTTAATTAAAGAGCCAGAATAAACCAAGACCACCAATAAAGTAATGTTTAACTTTAACCAGTGGACTATTTTCAAAAACTGCATTTTTTAAATAATCCCATCTCACAAAAGGAATGATCACAAAATTATCTATACGCTTGTTTAAAACCAAGGCAGTTTGAAAACCGCTGTAACCACCGTGGGCGTGATAAAAGGACCGGTCTGCCCGTGCAAATTGCTTATCGACACCATAAAAATATTGATGGAATTTTTGATCGGCAAACATTGGACTAATAGAAAATTCTGAACTCCAGTGCCATACAGAAGATGTCGGCTTATGAATAAAATTGATATAAGGAACAGTGAACAAACCAACAGGTTTAATATAACTAAGATCTGTTGCAAAGCTCTCTCTGATTGGCCATTCAAAATTAATGGCTAAATCTTTTTTTTGCGATTTCCAGATATGAAAAATAAACAACGGGCCTGCTTCCACTGTATAATCGAGAGAGGGCATTCCTTCGCGTGCCTTGTTTTTTTTACTTTCTACATTCAATCCGAGCATTAAGCTTAATTTAAAAGAAAACCATTCATTATGAAAAAAAATCCCTCTTACGAAAGAAGGTTCCGCTTCTATTTTGGCAGATTTATAGGTAAAATAAGGAATGGGAAAAATCCAAAGCTTGCCTTGATCGCTGCCTCGATAATGATTCCCATAAATGCTTAAAAAACCGCCACCCCATTCGAATTTTTTGTTTGAGTCTTCGTCCGGAGCAGCCATCGCGTTCTGCAAATTTAAAATAAGTAGGAAAAATAGTAACAAATTCCTACATGCTGTCACTTAAATTTGATTTAATAACAATTAGTATAACATTCGCTCGTCTATTTTTTTGTCTGCCTTCTGCAGTTTTATTATCAGCAATCGGACGCTCTTCTCCAAAACCTTCTGCTCTGACTCTATTTTTATCTACACCGTAATCAATTAATTTTAATCGTACAGCTTCAGCTCTTTTTTTCGACAGTTTATTATTAAATAATGCTGGTCCTGTGCTGTCGGCATATCCTTCGATAACTCCAGTTAGTGCTGAATTTTCATTTAGTTTTTTAGCGACTTTTTTAATTTGTGCATTATATTCAGATTTTATATTTGCCTTTGAGCTGTCAAATTCAATTGTGATTGCTGGTTTATTTTCATCATTCATTTCATCTCTTTTAGTAGATGAATTTGCGACGGAGACGATATCAGATTCAGCTTCAACAACTTTTTCCGGTGCTTTCATTTCGCTTTTTTCTTTTTCTCCTCCAAAGTACCAGGTAAATGCCAATTGTGGAGTTAGGATGTGTGCAGCTCCATTCGGCATTTTGCCCATAAGTTTTGAAACATACTGATACTCTAATAAAGTTCCTAATGATAAAGCTGGCATCAATTCATATTCAATTCCTCCCCGGGCAAGAAGCGAGAGTTTGGAACTTCCAGGTAAGTAATCTTTTATTCTTGTAACTCCAGCTCCAATTCCAAAAACAGGTGTCAATTTAGCAGCTCCGAGCATACGCCAGAAACCTAATAGATTAATATTTTCAAAATGCATTGATGTTTTTTTAAATGCCTCCTTTGAAACATTAAGATCCATGCCAAATGAAGGATCGAAGTGATATCTACCATGCACTGAGGCTGACCATTCTGGATTGGCCACATCATTAAAATTATTTCCAAAGATAGGAATCGGGAAACCAACGCTTCCTCCAAGACCAAATTTATGAGACAGGTCTGCGGGGAATGCTGGGACCAGGAATGTAAGAGCAAGTAGTGCGATAAGTGTTTTCATTTATTTGTCTCCATGCTTTTATTTTTATTGATTTTGATTTGAGGTTAAAACTCATAATCATTAAGTTAATTATTCTTCTCCCAAAATTAATCATCAATTTAAGATTTCTTAATTGGGTCAAATATAATTAAAAATTATGGGTTATGTTTTTTTAAATTATGAGTAATTATTCATAAAAATAATTTGTAGATTTTAATATATTTTTTTGGAAATATAATGATAGTAAGTAAAAAAATAATAACTTCAATAAAGAAGTTATGAACAAAAGGATATACTGATGAAGGCTTCACTCATTCTTGCTCTTGGGATTTTAATGACAGCAGTTCCATCATTTGCTGGCGAAGTTAATTATTCAAACACTGCTGATCTTTCTACTTCTGCTACACAATTTAAACTTACAGACGCGAACTATGCTTTAATACCAACCAAAACTAAAATCCAAAAAATACCTGGATGTAATCAAGGTGGAGAAGGCGGACAAGATTGTACTAGAGTTGTAGTACTTGAAAGTGAACCAGTCGTTCAGGCGAATGTTAGATATCTGGATGGATTGAATTCAAGTGGTGAAGGCAATAGTAACGAAAGATGGTTAACACTAAATTTTAAACTTTCTGACTTCTCAGACGATGAAGTTGGAATGTTAAAAGCCGCTTACCCAACATGGAAACACCCATTTTCTAAAGCAGGGAAAAAGTTTGCAGCAAATAATTTAGATCTTGATGTTAGTAAAGAAACGAGAACTATTCGGGTTGTTGACGTTAAACATTCTCACATTTGTAGTACAGGAGAATCTGGAGAACCAGCACCTGGATGTGTAGAACATATCGTTTATAAAGATGCAGAAACAACTGTTAAAGCAGTAACTGTTTCAGTTAAATAATTTGATTAATATTCTTTTTATCTGGGGCCTGTCGTTTGACAGGCCTTTGATATTTTAGACTGGTAATTAAGATAACGACATAAGTTTTTCTTGTAGTAATTGAAGGTTAGCCAAGTGCGAATCAATTAGCTTTTGAATTTCACCATTTTTTGAATTATTGACTCTGATCTCTTGTTCCAAAGTTGTGATAGTCAAAGTTAATTTATCAATTTCAGCATTATAAAGCTTAAGTTCTGCCGCTTTTTTTAGTAGATTTATTTCCACTAGTTTTGCCTGTGTCATTTCGAGAGATGCTGCTTTCGATACTTCTTTTGGCAAGTTCATTTTTTTCGGCATAGATGTTAACATCTGGCCTGTTTCAGCTTTCATTTGAGCACTTCTATCTTTTAGCTCTTTTGGAAGATCAGTTGATTTAAAAAAGTAAATACCCATAATTGTAAGACAAATACCCATTATTACTTCAATCATAAAACCTCTTAACATAAGCATTTAAAAATCATGTTTAAATTTAACTCATGCAATGCTGATGAGGGGATTTTGTGTAATATTTTCCCTGAGGCTGATAAACTGTCTATACTTTGGACAGTTTATCAGCCTCAGAATCGATTATTTGGCACCAAAAGTCCTTCACTGTTTCTTGTCTCAAGGTATTTTGGGAATACAAGGCTTGTGGTAATAGGCGCTTTATTAATATCAATTCCATCTGGAGTATTTGTGTTGCCTGGCTGAGTTACAGTCTCGACCTTTGGGGCAATAGCAATTGTTTTATCTTCTATTAGAGAAGTTTGATTTAATACCAGGTTTCTCTTGTTGTTAATTGTATTGTTCAAATAGTTAATCAGACCAATCGACGTTACTCCTAAAACGAGAACAAAGGCCGAAAGCTGTTGCATTGTTATTTTGCCAATTAGGCTTTTTGGTTTTTCCTTTTGTTTTACTAGAAGAGTCAAGTTTTTCAAAACAAAGCTTTCCTGCCTGGTTATTAGCGGCAAAGGTATTAGATCAAGGTTTTCCAATATAAGATGATCATAGGCTTCTTCAAGAAGGTTCATTGCCATTGTTAGATTAATATCTAAAAACAAGGCAGATGCCCTTACAAAACCTTTTACGTATGTTTTGCTTGGAAGATTGGTAAGATTATTATTTTCTAGCTGATTTAAAATACCAACGTGTACCTTGGTCTTTTTTGCTACATCTTTTAAGGTTAATCCCCGGCATAGCCTTGCATTTTTTAGTAAATCACCAATAGAAGTAGCTTCAAGTGGCATTATCTTTTCTAGGGTTGCATCGTTGGAACTCATTGTAGTATTCATATATTCTTCCTCTTGTTGTTAGTAGCGTTATTAAAAATTTTAGCGGATATTCAAAATCTTAATAATATATAATTTCTTGCTATCTATACATGAATCGTATCGTTCCTAAGTGCAAGTTCTCGTCATTTGTGAAATATTAAATGGAGGGAATGATCTATGAGAAATTTTAATCATCTTTTCTATTTTTATATTGTGGCGAAATTAAAAAGCGTTACATCAGCTGCACTTCATTTAAAAACCAGTCAACCGTCATTAACTACCCAAATTAAAACTCTTGAAATGAGTCTAGGAAAAAATTTATTTGTTAAAAGAGGGAGAGTTCTGGAATTAACCCCTGATGGCAGTAAATTATTTGATATTTGTTCGCGAATGTTTGAGGCCGACGAAGAGTTGGAAATGTTTCTTCAAGGTTCTGAAAATAATGAATTAAATATCAATATTGGTATTAGTAATGAAATACCTAGGGAATTTGTTACTAATGTTATTGGCCATGTTTTAAATAAATATAAAATTTCCACCAGACCTATCATTAAAATAAATACTGGTACTCATGAATACTTAATTGAGCAATTAAAACTTGGAAAAATTAATTTCATCATTACAAATAAATCAGACAACGATCTTAGTTTGAAAATTTTAAAAGAATACTCAATGCCTGTTGTGTTGGCCGGAACTGCTGACTTTATCAAGAAGTTAAAAATGAAAAGTTTAAAAAGCAGCGAAGGCATTTTGAAAAAAGTTTCCATCTTTTTAGCTTTACCTGCAGAGCACTTAAAATTAAGATCGGAAACAAATACTTATTTAATAAAGAACAAATTGAAATATCGTTCTATATTTGAAAGCGATATTATCTCCTCAATAGTTCGTTCAACTGTAGACGGTATGACTTTTTGCCTTCTGCCCCTTCCTTACATTCATAAAGAATTACAACAGAATGTTCTACAGTTATTAATTCCTAAAAATGGCCTCTGGGAGCATCAAATTTATATTATTTCGAGAAATAGCATCGATAAGTTCCATTTTGTAAAAAAACTTATTGTCGAACTGGATATTTTAACTTGATATATACTTACCTTATATGGAGAATTTATGACTATTGCGAACAACAGGCTTCAAGTGACCAAGTTCATTCCGGCCGAACAGGAGAAAGTATTTGCAGCATGGACTGATCCCAAAATCGTTGAAAAATGGTTTTGTCCTGAGGGAATGAAAGCAGAACTTCATGATTGGGATGCAGTTGTAGGTGGTAACTATCGCATTTCAATGATTGATGGAGAAGACGTTTATACCACTAATGGCACTTTTCAAGAGATAACTCCATATCATAAGCTGGTATTCACTTATGAATGGGAAGATGAAGACGAAGTTGTTACTTTGGTGACTGTTGAATTTAAAAATTTAGATGATGGTACCAACGTAACTCTCACTCATGAAGGTGTTGATCCTGACGAGTTGACTGGCCATGAAGAAGGATGGTTAAGTGCGCTCTCACATCTTGCCGCTTTGTTTAAATAATTTAGATTAAGGTATATATGAAATCAGTTTTATCAGCTCTTACTTATCCTAAGGCCAATTCCGAATTTTTTAAAGCCTATGAGGAAAACACTCCGTTTGTCGTGCATGGGCTAAGTGAAACTATTGCGGATTTAACAAGCTTGCCTTTTTTAGAATCTCTAGAGGCATTATTAAATTCATGGCCCGATCTTATTCAAGCTCACTTGCCGGATGTCAGGGATGAAGCCAGCTCTATAGACACGACTCCTAAAGATGCCCAAAAACTTTTTGATAACGGAATGGGTCTCTTATTTAATCATGCCAACACAATTTCTCCTGTTTTGACAAATTGGCTTCAAGTGCTGCGTTTAGATCTTGGGTTATCGGCCCTTACAAATGGGCGATGCTTGATCTATGCAACTCCTGCAAAAGCCGGAACAGCTCCACATTTTGATCAGAATATAAATTTTGTCTTACAATTATCAGGCACTAAAAAATGGTGGATTGCTCCTAATTTGAATGTGGCCAATCCGATGAGCAGGCACACGATGGGATTGCCTTGTGATCCAGAACTAGAAAGTTATTTAGAAGCTCCTATGCCTACAAGCATGCCTGCAGGTAATGTTTCTATAGAACTTAAGGCCGGATCCCTTTTATTTGTTCCTAGGGGAAGCTGGCATTCTACGGAGGCCCTTAGTGATGCGCTCTCACTCAATTTTACTTTTACCGCTCCAACCTGGATTGATTTGTTCACAGCTGCTCTAAGGGGTCGACTTGCTCAATCGAGTGAGTGGCGCGAGACGGCCGATGGTGTTTCAGATTTCTCTCGGAGTTCAAAAGCAGAACAGAAATTTGATTTGCTTCTTGCAGGTCTTATTGAAGATCTTCCTAACTGGCGGGCATCTGATATTTTAGGTGCAACAGAAACCGATTGATTACTAAATACTCACTCCAATATTAATATGAAAATGATTTGAATTATCATCAATATTTCTAGCAGCATCAAAAATGACGGCAGGAATTGAAATCTTTTTAAAGTAGTATCGAAGTCCGATGCCTACCGTGCTTTCGCTTAGTCTTCTTCCATTCTGAACAGGCTCTATAAGCTTACTATTATTGTATTCATAAAATGGAGAAAGAAAAAATCTATGAAAAAGATGTTGCTGATATTGAACAAGACCTCCAATATTTTCAGAAGTGGGGAATGAAGCCTTATCATAACCTCGAAAGCCTTCATCGCCTCCTAAGTTTTTAGCAAAGAGATAAGATTTTTCGTTGGAATGATAAGCGTGTAGACCGTAATTTAAAAAACTTTTATTAGTTGGGATACTCCAGCTGATATTGGCTTCATTGAGATAAACCATTTTGCCAGTTTGATTTTTTAATGCGTAGAGATCGTAAGTTGTAACAAAACCTTCATACATAACTTCCAATGCTTGGAAAGCATTCCAGTGATGACGAAAAAATATTCCTTTTGAGATATCTCGAAATATCCTCTTGTCTTTTTTATAAATTGATTTATCAATATAGACAGGGCCGGCCTTAAAAACTTGTTCCTTGTAGAGATAATTAGGAGTTACTAGATAGGAGTTATAACGAGACTCATGGTCATCAACAACATTGTCTAAACGTTTAAATTCTACAAATTCACTTTTTTTCAACAGGAGTACTTTTATCCCGTACTGTGGATTAAATAATGATTCATCCTGATAATAGAGAAGATAATTTAGAATAGAATTAGACCAGCTTATCCCCGGCGCAAGTGTACCAATGGAGCCTAAAAAATTGTCATCATAAATCAAAAAACCGCGATTCTGATAACTACCAGATTGAGTTATCATAGGGACTGGAAAGAGCGTCCATTTATCTTCGACTTCTATTTTCAGCGTACCGTCTTTAAAATCCACGTTTTTGACATGAATTTGACCAATACGTCCTAAGTTTTCTTTAACAGTCTGAAGATCTTCTTCGCTTAATTCCTTGCCTATTTTAATTCGGCCATGTTGAATGATAGCTTCTTTTTTTGTTCTTTTATTTCCAAAGATTTCTACCTGCTTTAAAACTTCAGCACAAACTGCTTGTGAAAAGAGTATTAATATTATCAATAGAGAAAAGTTATGCATCGATATTCCTAAATTTTAAAAAAGAACGATTTTGTTGTAGACTAAATATAGTATTCAATCAAATTGAATCTATGATCAATTGAAATTCTAAATTTGAATCATATCTTAAAACTATCAATGAAAAATAATAAACAAAAAAACTTTCGAAATATTTTATTTTGTTATACAGCTATATTTTTCTAAGAAAAAAATTACAGGAATTTTTTTTAGGGATATCTGAAATGGAAAATCAAAAAATTTTAAAGGGAGCAATTGTAGGCTTTGGATTTATTTCATCCAAAGGTCATATGCCAGCTTATGCTGATCGTTTTAAGAATCTTCGAGATGTCGAAATTATTGCGATTTGTGATATTTGTCCAGAACGTATTTCAGATGTTCCCGACGGTGTACGCTTTTATTCTGACTATCAGGAGTTATTAGCTAAAGAAATAGATGGCCTGGATTTTCTGGATGTTTCTACACATGCAGCTGATCACTACAAAATTGCAAAAATGGGACTAGAGTTAGGATTGCATGTCCTTTGTGAGAAACCATTAACAACATCGATAGCAGAGGCGAAAGATTTAATTCAAACTGCGATAACTTGTAAACGAGTTCTTTTCCCTTGTCACAATTATAAACATGCACCTGTGGTGAATGCTATTCGGGAGGTCGTCGAAAGCGGCAAAATTGGAAAAGTTAAAGCGATAACTCTCAATACTTTTAGAAATACTCATGCTATTGGAACAAAAGAATGGATGCCTGACTGGAGACGGCACAAAGAATATAGTGGTGGTGGAATAGCTATGGATCATGGAAGTCATAGCCTCTACTTAACTTTTGAATGGCTTGGAGGATATCCTAAATCTGTCACTGCCAGTTCGCAAAATTTTTCATTTCCTAAGTATGATACTGAAGATAATTTCTCAGCAGTTTATGAATTTGAAAGTGGTTTTGCAAATGTTCATTTGTCATGGACTGCTGGTGTAAGAAAAGTCATCTATACACTTCAAGGTGAAAAAGGTGCGATTACTGTAGATGATGATCAAGTTCAGCTGGCAATACTGCATTCTGATGAGAATGAGTCTAGCAGTCATAAAGCGATGTGGAATAATGAGTTTTATTCTGTAACTTCTGATTGGATGGACTCAAGTCATGTTAGTTGGTTTAATTCAATGTTCGATAAATTTAAAACGGCCATAGATCAAAATGATTTTGAAAATAAAGAAATCATGGATGCCTACTTCTGTATTCAGTCAATTATGAAAGCTTATGAATCTATTGAAAATAATTCTATTAAATTATCTTTGGAAAATAATTTTCCAAGGATTTAACAACTTCAACTGAGGGGGCGCTCGTGAATATGAAAATTGAAAACATTCTACCTGCCACTGGAAAACTTGCAATCCTTACTCCTGGTATGGGAGCTGTAACATCAACACTTATCGCCGGTGTCCTTGCCACAAGAAAAGGTCTGGCAAAACCAATTGGTTCCTTAACTCAAATGGGGAAAATAAGGCTTGGTAAGAGAAGTGAAAATCGTTCTAAATTAATTTCAGAATTAGTTCCTCTGGCCGGCCTGGATAATATTGTTTTTGGCGGTTGGGATATTTATTCCGATAATGCCTATGAAGCTGCTGTCAAAGCAAAGGTTGTAGACCGATATTTGCTGGAGCAAGTTCGCGAAGAAATGGAACTAATTACGCCGATGAGTGCCGTTTTTGATGAACGTTTTATTAAAAATATTCAAGGCGAAAATATTAAGAGATTTAAAACTAAAATGGACGCAGCTGAAATGCTCATACAAGATATGAGACATTTCATGAAACATAATAATTGTTCCCGTGCAGTTATTGTTTGGTGTGCCTCAACTGAAGCTTACAATCCAATCAAAGAAGTACATCAATCTATCAAGGCATTTGAAGAAGGACTAAGAAATAATCACCCTTTGATTTCACCTTCCCAAATTTATGCTTATGCTGCTATTAAAGAAAGAATTGCATACGTAAACGGTTCACCAAATGTAAGCGTAGAAATTCCGGCCTTACAGGAACTTGCTCTAGAAATGTCTGTTTCAATCGGAGGATCAGATTTTAAAACCGGGCAAACATTAATGAAAACCATTATTGCACCAGGATTAAAAAATCGATTGCTTGGAGTTGAGGGGTGGTTTAGTACAAACATTTTAGGAAACAGAGACGGATTAGTTCTTGATGACCCGGAGTCATTCAAGTCAAAAGAAGTTTCAAAAGGCGGAGTTCTTGAAGATATTCTCTCTAAAGAAGAATACCCGGATCTTTACGGTAATCTTTTTCATAAAATTAGAATTGAGTACTACCCACCACGTGGGGATAATAAAGAAGGTTGGGACAATATTGATATTGTTGGGTGGCTTGGAGAGAGAATGCAAATCAAGGTTGATTTCCTTTGCAAGGATTCAATTTTGGCTGCACCTATCGTTTTAGATTTAGCCCTTTTTATTGATTTATCTCAAAGAGCAGGAATGAGAGGTATACAGGAATGGCTTGGCTTCTACTTAAAAGCGCCTTTAACTAAACCTGGAATAAAAGCAGTCAATGACTTATCTCTTCAACTCTTAAAACTGGAAAATACGCTGAGATTTTTTGCCAAAGAAGAATTGATAAATCACTTAGGGCTTACTCATTACGGTGTAGATGAAGAATGAGTGCGCCGCTAAAGGTTTTAGGAATTTATCGAGAAGAGAAATTTTCTAATCGTGCAATTGAGGCCGATAAAGAGATTATGGATGAAGTACTAAAATCCTTAAGCTTCACGCTAGGGGATTCGGTTGTATTCACCAAAATTCGTCCTGAGGATATTGCTTATAAAGTATTGGACTTTAATTATGACTTGGTTTTTTCCATGGCTCAAGAAGAACATATCCTTTCTTACCTAGAACTATTGGAATCGAGAGGTACTGTGGTTGTTAATTCTTCAAAGTCTGTGCGGAATTGTTATAGAGGAAAACTTTCTGAGTTATTAAGCGATGATGCTTTCTCTTATCCACGTTTTATTTCTTTAAAAGTTGAACAAGTACTTTTTAAGGCCTTTGATTCCAAGCATGGGTACTGGGTAAAGCGCGGTGACTTTCATGCCC
The DNA here is from genome assembly GCA_014377485.1 of Bacteriovorax sp. Lineage (GTDB taxonomy): Bacteria > Bdellovibrionota > Bacteriovoracia > Bacteriovoracales > Bacteriovoracaceae > Bacteriovorax. The sequence continues at coordinate 14,086 of JACMPM010000026.1, forward strand.
TAAGTGACGATGACGTTGTTCATATCGAAACGATAGATCAACTTGGGGCAGTGCTAGAAAATTTTAAAAACCGAGGCGTTGATGAAGTCATTCTTCAAGAAAGTTTAGAAGGGGAACTTTTTAAATTTTATGGAGTTCGTGATAGTTTTTTTAATTTACGTTATATGGGGAAAACAAGCAATGATCGATATTCCAATATTCCAGGTAATTCTGATATTATTTTTGATCGCGGCCATCTAGAAAGATTGGTTCATATGGCAGCACGTATTTTGGAGCTCGATTACTTTGGAGGGGATTGCATTATTTCTGATAAAGGTAAAATGCATTTCATTGATTTTAATGACTGGCCTTCATTTCGATCTTGTCGAAATAGTGTGGCCCCTAATATGGCATCGTATGCACTTAATAAATTAAAAAGTGGGGTATCAAATGCTTGTAGCTTTGTTCAATGAG
>JACMPM010000027.1 GCA_014377485.1 Bacteriovorax sp.
ACTGACTCTTCCAACACAACATCTTGTCTTAAAGATTTAATCCATTCATCTTTACGCTGTTCGAAATCTTTTGCCCATTTCTTCATATCACCTGGACGAATATTTTCATGGGCCTTAAGTGAATCTTCAAAATTTGTTACAAAAAGATTTTTATCTTCTTCGTCCATTTTTAATTCATCGGCCATTTTTTTATTTTGAATGTCTTCAGCTTGCACTTGTTTTAAATTTAAAGAAACAATTGTGTCTTTTTTCTTCTTATTTAAATACTCAATGTTTTTAATAATTTTATTAAAACGTGGATTAGTTTTTACTCGTGCAGAACTTTTCTCTCTCAATTGAGGAAGATTATAAGTAAACTTCGCCCATTTACTGAATGGTTTAGCTGCAATTTGATCCCACGGCAACGAGTATTCCAGGTCTTTTTCTCTGCTTTCTACATAACTAAAAATATCTGGAAGTACGATGTCAGATAATACTCCCTTATACTGAGTTGAAGCTCCTGTGACACGGTAGAATTTTTGAATCGTAACTTTTAATGCACCCATGGTTGGGCCAAACATTGATAATAAAGGCCCTTGATTTAAATTTAATACGGCCTGAACTGTTCCTTTACCGTGAGAGAAGTCTCCTCCGATAATGACAGCTCTGCCATAGTCTTGTACTGCACCTGCTAAAATTTCTGAAGCAGAAGCAGAAAAGCGGTTGATAAGTACTATTAATGGTCCATCATAGAATACACTTGGATCTTCGTTTTCTAAAACTTCAATTTTTCCAGTGTGATCCTTCACTTGTACAACAGGTCCCTTACCAATGAAAAGTCCCGACATTAGACGAGCATCTTCAAGAGCTCCTCCTCCGTTATTTCTTAGATCGAGAACGACCGCATCAACATTCGCTTTTTTAAGTCTTTCTAATTCTTTTCTCACATCATCAGTACAGTTTATTTGTGAGTTCTCAAAATCGCGATAAAATTTTGGCAACTGAATATATCCAACTTTTGCATCTGTGTCTTTATATTGAAGTACCGAAGACTTAGCAAAAGAAGCCGCTACTTCAATTTCATCTCTTACTATTGGAATAATTTTTCTTGTCCCATCAACTTTTTTAACAGTTAAACGAACTTCTGTTCCTTTTTTCCCGCGGATATAGCGAACAGCATCGTCAACCTTCATATCTGTTAGATCAACTGAATCGCCTGAACCTTGTGAAACTGCTAAAATAGTATCGTCAGCTTCTAAATCTTTTTGTCTCCAGGCTGGTCCTCCTGGAACAACTTGCACAACTTTAATATAAGATCCGTCCTCTTGAAGAACAGCTCCAATTCCTTCTAATTTTCCAGTGATATCGATATCGAAATCTTCTTTCTTTTTAGCCGGTAAATAAGTTGTATGAGGATCGAATACAGCAGTTATTGAATTATAAAAATTATCTAATTGATCGTCTCTATCTTCTTTAGCTAATCGGTCAAAGATTTTTTGGAATCTTTTAGAAACAGATTCATGAGCTTTAGTTCTCATTTCTGCATCAGTTAATTTTTTTACCGGTGGTAATTTCTTTGTCGATTTTTGAATTACTTTTTTAGGATTTTTTGTTGGCTTATCAGATTGCTCGTCTATAAGAGACAAGTATTTATTAAGCGTGGCTTGCTTAAAAATAAGTTTCCAATTTTCTTTTAATAAATTTTCATCTTTTGCCCAATCGCGTTTCTCTGGGTCTACTTCAACATGCTCAGTTCCGTTAAAATCAAATTCCTTTTTGAACGCTTCTTTTCTTAAGGCTTCTGCCAGAGCTGTTCTTTTTTTGAACATTACAAGAGATTTTTCGATAAGTGTATACTCACCGTTAACCATCTCGTCGTCCATATCAAATTGGTATGCCTCAAGTTCTTTAATATCCCCTTTCGTGAGGAATTGTTTTGAGCCATCAATCTTTTTTAAGTATTGTGCAAATGCTTTTTGAGAAACTTCATCATTAATTTTTAACGTTCGATAATGATATGTCTCAAGAGCATTTTTCAAAATATTACCAATGAGTTTTTCTCTCCTTGGATCTTTTGATTCTTTACTAGCACTACTTGCAGCAGCTTCACGGGCCACGGCCAAATGACTATTTGAAAGATATGTTGTTGAGAGTCCGATGAGAACAAAGTAAAAAAGAAGACGTTTCATTTTTTCTCCAAAAAATAATGCACTACGGGCAATGCTCCCATGATACCTCAGGATTCATAATAGGAGTCAAAAGAAAATAATTCTTCTTTTTGGATTCTCTGAACTATTATTGCTTGATCTTTTTTGTGGAGTAATTTAAACCAGAAAATCGCTCCACCACTTTGAGAGAAGTGAAGCGACTAGTAAAATTTTTAATTTATTTCTAAAGACTGTCAATTACCTGGGCAGCTTTTTGTAACCAACCAATATTATTTTTTGTAACGTCTAACATTGTTGGAGCATACTGCACGTCTGCAATAGTCGGTCTGTTTTCAGAACACATTGTCTCTGCACTATTATCGTCAAATACAGTCGTCTCAAATGACTTGCCTGGCACTCCAAAAAGATAGTTTGGTACTTGAGTTTCAAACACTCTTAATCGGTCTTCCCATTTTGTGTTTAATTCATCAGTCGATAAAAAGCCAGCTCCCGTTCCATTTGAATGGGTTCCAATTATAGTGGCCCTTCCCGATGACTTTAAAAGAAAAGACATCTTATCGCAGGCACTAATACAATTGGCCGTAACCAAAGCCACTATTTTATTATTAAAACCTTTCACTTTTACAGAATCATAAGGAATTACTTCGGCCGCAAACATTGGGGTATAATCGCGTCTTTCATCAATTGTTTTTTGGAAAAAATCTTTCATTTCGTCCATCGTTATACCAAATGATTGATCCTCTCCTACTACTTCCTGGTGAAAGCTTGGCTCTTGTACTTGTCTCATATAAGAAGTCATTCTAAATCCTGAAGTCGCTCCTGGGTAAATCACACCTTCTTCAGCTAAAACACTTAAAACCTGAGCTGGAAGATTTCCATTTCCACCACCATTAACTCGAAGATCCAGGATAAGAGGCAATTGGTTATCTTTTAGTTCCGAGATAAATGCTCTAATTCCATCGATAAAACTCATTTGATTATCGCCAACTTTAACATTTTTTGTCATGAAGGTAAGAATCTGAAGAACTCCGTAAGATTTTCCCTTACTGATATAATATCCAGTGCGAAGAGCTGGTGTTCCATCATCGCCTAATAATTCTGTTAATCCTTTTAAGTTCAAATGCAATTTTACCGGAGTGTATCCTTCATAAGAAAGCGCACCGTCGATCCATTGTTTTGATGATTTATCAAAACTCATTCCAATAGTTGTTGAATCAGAAGGGATTCCCATTTTATTAAAAAATGTAAGCGCATCTAATCTTGGAGTTGAATCTTTTACTCTATTGGCAAATAGCGGAAGTTTAAAAACTCCAGCATCTCTAAAAGTAATCGTTACTGAATTGCTAGAATCGTAATTATGATTTCTAATCGTTAAAGCACGAATAGCTTGATAATCAATGAATTCATCAGAACTTCCTGAAACATATTTTTTGAGTTCATTGACTCGGTCTTCAACTGGTTTTCCATTGATCGCAATAACTTCATCCCCAATCGCAATTCGAGAGTAATCAGTTCCTGAGAGTTTAGAGGCCATGGCCATAAATTTCTTTTCAATAGAGCCAACTACAACTTTTCCATCAATTCTAAACATACGAACACCTGTATACACAAATGGTCGAGCGATTTTTTCCTGTACACTAAAATGGGTGTCTTGGAATTGTGCCGCTAGCGCTTGCATACGATCCAGGAATTCCATATTTGCTTTTGCCTGAAGGAAGCTAACTCGAGATCGTTCAGCAAGATTACTACGATCTGCCGAAGCAATAAGAATGCTCTCAGAAGCATTTTCACGATCGATAGCTTCTGCTTTTAATTTTTTAAAATCAAGACCAATTCTGCTCTTCTTTAGCGGAAGTAGTGCATATTCCAATTCAACCGTTTTCAAAAAATCATTTATAATTAATAAGCGGTCATCGCGGTCGAAGTAATGAAAATCCAGGCCTGCATAAACATCCTTTGCTCCATTAATTTGAATATTCTTAATTGGACTAGTAAAGAGTCCTGCATTGGCAGATTGGGCAGATAAGAGTGTTGAAATAGCTAAAGTTAAAAGTGCAGATTTAGACATCTTCATGGGTGCTCCTTTCATATTGAATATGCTGATAGTAAAGGAGTTTGAAAATTTATGAGAAATATTGAAAAACTTACACAGGTCCTTAAACAAAAGGTGCCTAGAACTAGGCACCAATTTATCTATAATCAGAGCTTTAAACTATTTCAAATTTCTAAGGACGTACTGAAGAATTCCACCATTTTTCATATAGTGAAGTTCATCCAAGGTATCGACTCTTGAAGTGACTTCGATCTTAGCAACTTTTCCTGATGGATAATTAATGATCAGGTCGTATTTCATCCCCGGTCTAAAATCACCTTGAGGAATTAGTGAAATTGTTTCTGTTCCATCTAGGCCCAGAACTTTTCTATCCATTCCTTTTTCAAAAACTAATGGAAGAACTCCCATTCCAATCAGATTCGATCTATGGATTCTTTCAAATGATTCAGTAATAACTGCTTTAACACCTTGAAGGAAAGGTCCCTTCGCCGCCCAGTCACGTGAAGATCCAGTTCCGTATTCTTTTCCGGCGATAACTACCAATGGAGTTTTATCGGCAACGTATTTCATGGCCGCATCATAGATCGACATAACCTCGCCAGTTGGAATGTACTTAGTCACTCCCCCTTCAGTTCCAGGCGCCATTTCGTTTTTAATTCTGATGTTGGCAAATGTTCCTCTCATCATTACTTCGTGATTTCCACGACGTGATCCGTATGAGTTGAAATCTTCAACTGCAACACCTTTTTCTAATAAATAAGTTCCTGCTGGTGAAGATTTTTTAATCGATCCTGCAGGTGAAATATGGTCAGTCGTAATTGAATCACCAAATAGACCTAAGATGCGTGCGTCTTTTAGTGTTACGCCTAGTTGAGCTGAAGTTGCATCTAAAATGTTTTCGAAGAATGTTGGATTTCTTATATATGTTGAATTTGGTTCCCAATCAAAGAATTCACCTTCAGTGATTTTAATTGCTTGCCAATATTTATCACCATCAAAAACATTAGCGTATCTGGCCTTAAACATTTCTTTTGAAAGATGTTTGTTCAACGTATCCGAAACTTCAGTATTCGAAGGCCAGATATCTTTAAGGAAAACGTCTTTTCCACTTTTGTCTTTTCCTAAAGAATCAACTGATAGATTGACATTAATATTTCCTGCGATGGCATAAGCAATTACTAAAGGAGGTGAAGCCAGATAGTTTGCTTTAACATCAGGATTGATTCTTCCTTCAAAGTTTCTGTTTCCAGAAAGAACTGAAGTCACAACTAAATTGTGTTGATTAACTGCTTTTGAAATATGCTCTGGAAGCGGTCCGGAATTTCCAATGCATGACATGCATCCGTAACCTGCAAGAGTGAACCCCAATTCATCAAGAGATTGTTGAAGACCTGATTCAATTAAATAATCTGTAACAACTTTTGATCCTGGAGAAAGAGCAGTCTTTACCCATGGTGATGTTTTAAGACCAAGAGCACGTGCCTTTTTCGCTACTAAACCAGCTGCGATCATAACTGATGGGTTTGAGGTATTAGTACAAGATGTAATTGTCGCAATCGCTACAGCTCCATGCTTTAATTTATATTCTTCTCCATCAACAGCAAATTCGTGATTAATTGCAGCAGGGTCAACTTTGAAAGAGCTTACTAATTCTTTCCCAAATGCGTCTGATGCCGCTTGAAGTTCAATTTTATCCTGTGGACGTTTTGGTCCTGAGATACATGGAACAACTGTTCCAAGATCAAGACTGAGTGTAGAACTGAAAACTGGATCAGCGTCAGTTACATTAAACCAAAGTCCCTGCTCTTTTGCATATGCTTCTACTAAGGCAACTTGTTCTGGATTCCTACCAGTAAAAGTTAAGTATTCAATTGTGGCTTCATCTACAGGAAAGAATCCACAAGTCGCTCCATACTCAGGTGCCATGTTGGCAATAGTCGCTCTGTCTGCAAGAGATAATTCTTTTATTCCCGGGCCGTAGAATTCTACGAATTTTTCTACAACACCATGTTTGCGAAGCATTTGAGTAACAGTCAAAACTAAATCTGTAGCAGTGATTCCATCAAGAATTTTTCCTGTTAGTTTAAAGCCTACAACTTCAGGAACTGTCATCGTTACCGATTGGCCAAGCATTGCAGCTTCTGCCTCAATTCCGCCGACTCCCCAACCTAAAACTGATAAACCGTTGATCATTGTTGTATGTGAATCAGTTCCTACACAGGTATCTGGATACGCTGTCGTTTCACCATTTTCTGTTTTGGTCCAAACACATTGAGCTAAGTACTCAAGGTTAACTTGGTGGCAAATACCTGTTCCAGGAGGAACAACTCTAAAATTTTTAAATGCTTTTTGTCCCCATTTTAGAAATGTATAACGTTCTCTATTTCTTTCGTATTCAAGAGCAACGTTTTTTTCAAATGAATCTTTTTGTCCAAAAAAATCTACTGCAACAGAATGGTCAATAACCAAGTCTACTGGAATAAGAGGGTTAATCTTTTTTGGATCTCCTCCGATCTTTTTCATGGCTTCTCTCATTGCTGCTAAGTCAACAACGGCCGGAACACCTGTAAAATCTTGCATAAGAACGCGAGCTGGGTAATAGGCAATTTCACGGTCTGATTTTTGAGTCTTCGTCCATTCGTTAATCGCTTTTGCGTCTTCAAAAGTTACGTCTTTTCCATTTTCATGGCGAAGTAAATTTTCTAATAATACTTTAAGAGATTTTGGAAGTTTATCGATTTCTGTTAGACCAAGATTTTTAGCTTCTTTCAAGCTGTAGTAGCTGTAATTTTTGCTACCAACTGTTAGTGTTTTTTTTACCTTACTCACGAAGGACTCCTTGCTTATTTCGGGTTGATGAATGTTAAAAAAAATATTTCATCTTAATTATAAAACTATTAAAAATATACGTCACTGTGGGTTTTTCGGTCATTTCCGATTAAATTACAATGCTTCTATTTCTTAATTTATTATCGTTTATCTTTATTAAAGAATAAATTGAATAAATTGAATAGAATATAGTAGTATTAGGAATATGTTGGATGGAATAGAGGCCCTAATTGCTTTAGAGAAATACGGAACGGTAAGCGAAGCTGCCGTTCGCTTAAGGCTCTCTCAATCTGCCGTAAGTAAAAGAATTCAGGCACTTCAAACAGAACTAAAAGTTAAATTGATCGAGCCCGATGGTCGTAGAGTAAGGTTGACCCAGGATGGCTATCAATTCTTAAGCAAGGCACGTCCGCTTATTATTGAACTTAAAAATCTTACATTGAACTCCGACAAATCCAACCTCTCTCATTTTGCCCTTGGGTTATCCGATTCTATTGCGGGATCTTTCGGGCCTTACGTGGTGAGTGAAACTTTGAAAACCTTAAAAACGCTGGAGCTGGATTTTCACGTTCACCGCAGCCTTATGCTTTTAGAAAATATTTCTCTAGGTAAGTATCAACTGGGAATTTGCACCTTTGATGAAAATCGAAAAGATCTCTACTCCGCTCACTTGATTGATGAACCCTTGGTTCTACTGAATTCTGAATTTAGAAACAGGCCCAATAAAAATCTTCCATTGATAACGATTGAAGAAAACTCGGCCACCTGGAAAAATGTAGGAAGCGTTTTAAAAAAAGATTATGCCCATCTCTTTTCAAATAATGTTTTGTTCGTTGAATCTTTTATGGCCGTTTATCAGATGACTAAAGTTGGATTGGGAAATGGATTAATTCCATTGGGGTTAACAAAAGAATTTCATTTAAAAAAAGAAGCTTATAAGAAATTAAAAGTAACGAGAACTATCTCATTGGTCACCAGAAAGACTGTGGCACAGCTGGACTTCTTCGAGCCTTTTTATAAAGAACTAAAACATAATATTGAAGTTTATTTTGAAAATTAATTAATGAAAAAATTTCTTATATTAATGACAGGTCATCTTTTTTTAGTCTTGGGAATTATAGGAGCTTTTCTTCCCGTAATTCCGACAACACCTTTTTTGCTGGTTGCAGTTTTTTGTTATTCTAAATCAAGCAGCAAACTTCATGAATGGATTCTCAATCATAAATATCTAGGTCCTCCCCTGAATGATTGGGAGAAAAATGGTGTGATAGGACTGAAAGCTAAAGTTTTAGCTACTTTCATGTTGTCTCTTGTAATTATTTTTCGTATTCCGTTCTTAAAAGTAGCTCTTGTGATAAGAATAATCGCAATTGTGATTTTAATTCTAGTTCTTGTATTTATTTGGTCGAGACCTTCGAGCAAGATGTAATCACCAATCCCATTGGTTTAAAAACGACTCTGACTGGTTTTTTTTCTTTGAGTGATTCACGCAATTCTCGCAAACAATCCATAAGTGTTTCTCTGACCTTATAGACCCCCGCCTGGTTCTTAAAATCAATTTGGTAATCTTTTTTTTCTTGATCGTAGTTAAGTCTTGTTACGACAAAATCTTTTGTCATGGCAGCACTAAGCGCCTGCATATTAAAAAATAAAATCAAGACTATAATTTTTTTCATTTATTACCTTCTTTTAAAACAGCTGTGTATTCTTTCATTGTTTCTATGGCCATTGCCATATTTTGAGCTTCTGTTCTCACTTCATCATTATCAGGAACATAAA
>JACMPM010000028.1 GCA_014377485.1 Bacteriovorax sp.
TTAATTTCTCAAGCTTCGCTACTACATCATCAGGAATTGGCGAGGATTTTTGAAGAGGATAATCAAAGTGAACCAAAAAAGATTTGGCCTTACAAATAATTTGATTTTCCTGAATCGCATCTTGCAATAAAACAAAAGATGAATTGCCAGTTTTTTCTACACTTGTTTTTATTAAAACTTATTTTTGATACTGGCGGTGGGGCAGGTAATGGGCAATAATTAGATTTCAATTTTTAGGATCGAAACCAGGATTAAATATTTCAAAAATCGGACGACGAGCTTCTTCAAACCATTTCGAGTAGCTGGCGTTATTGATTTTTTATGAAGGCGTCTGTGTCGTTGAAGCGAGGAGTGCGTAGTTATTCGTTCATAACTGTTCTTCGGACCTTTTCTCGGATGCTTTTTCTTCTTTCTTGCAAAGTCTTACAATGAATTTTTTCATAGGAAATTACACGTTTGCGATATTAAAAGTCTCCTGGAACCTTTTATGAAAAAACTATACTCTTTTCGTCGGGAATTAGAATCCTAACACATAATTGACAGAGACGTTTTTATCAACTTAAATTTTAATTTGAATAATAGAAAGTAGTTTTTTTTGAGAGGAAAAAGTACCGCGAGGTACTGATTAAACTCTCTTTCAAAAATAATTAATCACCGTTCTTAAGGGGGGCGTTTCAATGAGTCATATTGCAGATTTTTTTCATCGTGGTGGATTTTTCATGTGGCCGATTTTGGCATTTGGAATTTTAATAGCGGGCTTTATTGTTGAACGTTACGTCGCTCTTTATATTAAACATAAAGTAGCACCAGTTGATTTCCGCAATCATATTTTAGGATTTATTGCTAAGGGTGATTTTAAATCTGCACTTGCTTATATTGATATGAGTGCAAAAGAGACGAGCATCGGGAAAATTACAACTGTTGCTTGTAAGTTAAGAAGTGTTGGCGCTGGAGACGAAGCTCTTCAAGCCAGAATGGATGAACAATTATCAAAAGAAATTTCCTCATACGACAAACGCACAGGATTCCTGTCGATGTTTGGTAACGTTTCAACTCTATTTGGATTACTAGGAACGGTTACAGGGATGATTTCATCATTTGCCGGCGCCGGTGCTGCAACTCCGGTGGAGAGAGCGGTTCTTCTTTCTAACGGTATTTCTGAAGCTCTGAACGCTACTGCCTTCGGATTACTTTGCGCGATTCCAGCTCTTGTTGCTTATGCCATTTATCAAAATAGAACAGAACATATTGTGAATGGTTTAACTGAAGAAGCTTCAGGAATTTATCACGACTTTTTATTCTATACAGAAAATCATAAGAATGAAGAAATTGACGGATCAGTTTTAGGATTTGGAAAAGAAACAGTAGCTAACGTAAAGAGAAACTAATGAGCAGAAGAGGCGGTCACGGTTCGAAAAAAGAGCTGGAATTTGAACTTAATTTAACTTCATTTATTGATTTACTTTCTACCTGTACGTGCTTTTTGTTGATCTCTGCTGTTTGGGTTCAAATCGGAACAGTGGAAATTAAGCAAAGTCATGGAACAGAAGCAGCAGCAACTAAAAAAAATTCTTTTGACTTGGACCTGGTTTTCAAAAATCCAGAAGAACTTCGTCTTAATTTAAAAAAAGATGGCAAGCAAGTTAAGTCGATTGAAGTGAAGTCAGATACAAACGCTGGCATGTTGATAAAGTTAAATGAAGCCATCGGTTCTCAAATTTATAGTAAAGACAGCAAAGCCAAAAAAATTGAAATAGCCGTAGCTACAGTCACTCCAAAAAGTACTGTAAATTACGGACAACTTATTTCAGCTCTTGATGTGCTTAGAAAAAATCAGATCGTCAATATTGGCGTGCTGACGGCTAGGGGGCAGTAATGAGACTCAATCAAAGTATGGTTGCGGCCAATCCTTTTGAAAAACACTTAATCAATAGAAGAAGAAAAAAAAATAAGGGATTCAGATCATCTGGATTTACCCTCATGTTGACTTCGATGGTTGATATGTTCTCCATGCTCGTCATTTTCTTATTGCAAACATTTTCAAATACTCCAGAAATTTCGATCGTGAGAGGAATGGAGTTACCAAGATCTATTTCAGCAAGTGTCGTCAGAGAAGCTCCGGTTTTAGCGATCTCTAAAGATGGAAATCTTTATCTTGATCAAAAACTTGTTGGTCGTACTGCAGACATTTCTAGAAAGCCAGACGAGTTGTTAAATAAACTTAACTTCATTAAAAAAGGCTGGGTCTCTTCTCACACAACTGCTTTTTCAGGAGATATCAATCTTCAAGCAGACCGTGAAATTGAAAGCACGACTGTTTCAATGGTCATGGCGATTTTAACTTCATCACAATTTCAATCGATTCAATTGGCGGTTATTGGAAAATGAACATAAAGGCATTAACTCTTACATTTTTGTTAATTCTCTCTACCCAGGCCAGCGCCAACGATTCCCAATACCTGATAAAGGAAATGGAAGCTCTGAGAGACTCGCTGGAAATACAAGATCCTGCCAGAGTTGACCTGACTCTGCGCTTAGCCGATCTTTATTTCGACGTTTCTATTCAAGAAGGACTTGGCTCAGACCTAGAAGTGCAAAAAAAGAATCGCCTTAAAGCTCTCGATTTATACAAAAGTTCTCTACTGGGATCTGATCACCTAAAAAAAGCGACTGGCTTAAATAAAATAAAAATTCAGTTTCAAATGGGCCGACTTCTCTCTCGTTTAAACGAAGGGAAAATGGCGGAGCCTTATTACCTTGAAATTTTAGCAGACAGTGAAGCTCCTAAAAAAATGATGGAGCAATCGGCATTAGCTTTAGCTGAATTTTATGAAGAAGAAACTAAGTTTGATAACGCTAGAAAATATTACGATAAAGCGATTGCCAATTGTGCTGATAGAAATTCCTGCAATTATGCTAACTACCGGTTAGCTTGGCTTTATTATAAAGACACAAAATTAGATGCAGCAATTGCGGCCATGGAGAAATCTCTTTGGACTGACGTTGGAGTTATTCGCGAGAATTCTCTGACTGACCTTATTCTTTTTATTTCTAATAAAGAGACTGATGGCCAAAAAGAACTTGTGATGATTAAAAAAATTGCGATCACCGGGAAAAGACCGGAATTGACTCGTTTGTTAGTAGAAGCTTTTTACGTTGCCGGTAACCGTTTTGCTGGTTCTAACTTATTAGCTGATCTCAATAAGAGTGACCCCAATCTTTATTACGAAGTAAGACTTCTGGAGGAATTTTATGGATTCCGTAAATGGGATAAAGTTGAAAACTACCTGAGCATCGTCGAAAAAAGAAAGCCGTCTGATATTCCACTAAAAGCGGAAGAGGCTAAAGAAATAGTAACCATTCTTCGAAGGTTTATTGTTCAGGTCGATGCTGAAATGCAAGTGGTGCCTGAATTAAAAGTTTTTTTAAAACGCTCAATTGATACTTACCTTAATCTCTATCCCAATGATGAGTTAAGAAAAAAAATGCAAGCTGGCTGGTTGGCAGTTGAAGACGATAAAATAAAAAAACTATCTAAACTCAATACCTGGATCAAAGAAGATATCTCTTTTAAAGTGGCTCCGGCTGAACTGAGAAAATTAAGACAGACAAGGCTTGCTCTGGCTCAAGAACACAAGATCTCGGCATTGGTAATTGAAGACTCCCTGGCCATTGCTGAAATCCTGAAAGGAAGTCGTGATGCAGATGAATTTCTCTACGTTGCAGCAAGAGAGCAATACGCTCAGAAAAAATATGAGCTAGCATTGTCGAACTTCCAGGTCGTTGTGACCAATGCAAAATCTAGATCTGAAATTGTTAATTGGACTATTCTTTCTCAAAATTTAATTTTGGATATTTATAATACTCAAAAAAATTATGATGGAATCATCTCTCAAGCAGGTCTCTGGAAGGGGATGGTTGGGGAAAATGCAACGGCCGAAATTAAAAAAGAAAGTAAGTCGATTGAGCAAATTCTCGTTCAAGCTCAATTTGAAAAAGCCTTTTTAATGAAAGAGTCCATTGTGGCGATGGAGTATTTTTATAATTTCTGTCTCGCTGATCAGTATGTAGAAAAATCTTGTCCCAATGCTAAAGTCTTAACTCTTAAATTCAAGGAACAGGACAAATTAGTTAAGATCCTTGAAAAAATGAAAGATGAAAATGGATTAGTCGTAGAGTATGAACTGATGGGGCGTTATGCAGATGCTGCTCGCTTGCGTGAAAAACTTGAACTTAAAACTAAACCAAGCATTGAATCCTTCTTAAAAGTGGCTTTTCTTTTTGAACTTGATCAACAAAATAGTGAACGTGACCGAATTCTAAACTTAATGGTTGAATCGAGTAAACGTGAAAAGAATTTGCCATCTGAATTAGAAAAAAATGTTTTTGCTGCACTAGACGTTGCTGGACTTCTTGATGAACGGGCCTTGGCAATGCCTTGGTCGATTAGCATGAAGTTAAAAATGGCAAGCCGTCTGCAAATTCAAAAGCCTTCGGTAGAGGCGCAAAAAATTCTTTTGAGTAGTAATACTGAGGGAGGTGGTCCCGCTTGGTCAAAAGCCGTTCTTAGTGTCTTGGAAGCTGAATATATTAAGACCAATAGAATTAAATTCTACGGCTCTCGCAGTAAAATTTTATTTAAACAAAGAACAGCATCAATCGATAAGTTTGCAGCAGTCGCAAAACCAATGCTTGATGGTGCCGATCTTGAAACCAGAACTTATATTCTTCATATGCTGAAGATGACTTATAAAAATATGGCCAACGAAATACTAAATACGCCAATCCCTGAAGGATTAGATGAAAAAACGCTAGCTTCAGTGACTGGACAAATTTCTACTATGGCGGATCCGTTTGACCGGGTTAATGAAGATTACGATAAACTTTTAACTGAGCAATTGGCGGCCATGACTGATGTGCCCCTAAAAGAGAACGTAACAAAAAATCTTGCAGGCACTGTTGTTAATTATGCCAGCTTCATTAAGTTAAATCTTGCTGATCATAAAACTCTAGCGGCAATCGATTATAATACTGCCAATCAAATGAGAAAAAAATTACTAACTGATCCTGAAGATAAGGTTACGTTAGTTGGATTAAAAGATTTTTATACAAAAAATGAAAATGCTCGTTTAGCTGCTTATTATGCAGGACGGGTTGATAATTTAAAACAGGTAGAATGAGCATGAAGCACATGATTATCTTAGGGGCTTTCTTGTTGTCGTCATTGGCGTTTGCCGAAGAAATAAAAGACGAAACTAAAGAAGTCACTAAAGCGGCAAAAGTAAAATACAAAGAGGCCGGTCGAATTGATTTTGAATCCCTTTTAATTGAAGGTGAGAGAAAGAAACCAGAATTTTCGGTTGTTACTGGAAATATTGGTGAGAAAGATAACGGACTAATGATTTATAGAACAGATTTTGGCGACATGATGGCCAATGACTTTGGCGAGGTAATCGAATGATTGCGATACAATCTGAAAATGGTGAGTTAGTTAAAGTTTTGAAAAATGTAATGGAAGGCGAATATGGATTCCATCGATCATTCGGTATAATCAGCAAAGAGCAGGCTGGAAAACGCATCGTTACACGAAAACGTCAGTATTACGATTACACTCATGATGATTGGTTATGCTCTTTTAAAATCCAAAAAGCTGATAAATTATTAAATATTTCTGCCTTATCTGATTGTGAAGCTATAGCTTCTGGTGCCGGCTGGAATTTAAAAACTCCCATAGGTGTTTTTAATATTTCGGAAGCACTTGGTGCTCAAATTTCCCCATTGCTTCAAGAAGGAAACACTGCTGGAAATAAATGGCTGAGTTATATTATTCCACTGACCATTATTTTATTTCTTATTTTTCCAATCATGTACTACACCCAAAAAAAACCAGTAACACTTGCAGTGGTTGAAGAAATTCTTGAACCCATAACTGTAAAAATAGAGAAAGTTGTTCACACAGTTAAAATAGAACAAACCTTTAATCCTAATCTGACTCCAACTCTCACTGGAAAAGCAGCCGTTTCAAGAAGAGCTGTTCAAAGAGACCTAGGATTTTTAGGAATGGTTGGTTCTAAAGAAATTACCAACGCAATTGGTGGAGTTCCTCAACACTTAAAAGTGGCCACTGCCGGCGCAGGCCCTGGTGGAACTGGCGGATCTGGTGGTGAAGTTTTAACTGGATTAGGAAAAGGATTAAGAAGAACAACTGTTGGTAACACTGGAGTTCAAGGTCTCGGCGGAATCGGAACAAAAGGTGGAGCTGGAGGCGGTCTCGGTGGTTACGGAAATACTTTAGTAGCGTCAGGCGAAGGAAAGGGAATTTCGGCCATTGCCGTTTCAAATAATGACATGGTTTTAGAAGGTGGTCTTAGTCGTTATGTTATTAATGCGACCATTGCAAAATACTTAAGTCAGGTTCGTCGTTGTTATGAAGCTGAACTTAAAAATCATCCGGAACTTCAGGGCTTGGTTGAAATGAGTTTTGAAATTAATCCAACTGGAAGATTAAATTTTTCTAAGGTTAACAAATCGACTCTAAGCAGTCCTCCAGTTGAATCATGCATTAGCGCAAAAATGATGGATTGGCAGTTTCCGCAACCAAAAGGTGGAGTCAACGTCAGTGTTAAATATCCATTTATGTTACGACCGGTAGGTGTTTAATGAAAAAGAATTTATTATTACTTCTTCTAGCGACAAGTTTATTTTCTTGTAAGCAAAATCCTTATCCTGCAGTAGGAAATTTGAATGTCGAGCAAAGACAAGAACAGCGTAAGGTTGAACCACCACTCGCTATTTCGGTTGATGATTTGATCGACTATCAAGAAGGCCGCTACCGCGAATACCCGATTCGAGTTTCAGTTAAAGATCCGGGCACACCTATCGTGAGTATTGATAATCTTCCAGCAGGGGCTGAGTTCGATGCGAAAACTTTTATCTTAAAATGGCGACCTAGTTTTTTTGATGGAAATGATCCAGTTGATCCAACCATCAAAAGCCGAATCTATCCTATAACTATTTGGCTCAGAAACAGCGCAGACCCAATAAGAGCTTTAAGAAGAACGATCAATCTTGTTGTGAACGATTCACCTCAGGGGATTGATGTTGTTCCAAATAGAGTTACATCAGTTGATGAAGGACAGAAGTTTAGTAATACTTTCACTATCGCGAATGCTGATTTTCCTAAAGGACCTTATCGTATAATCACTACGGGCATGCCTCCCAATACTGACCTGATAAAGGTGGATGAGAATACTTATAAATTAGAATTCACACCGGACTATTATCATGTGAATCGTCGCACTGAAGGTTCTAGTAAAGTTTATAAAGGTAAAATTATTGTTGCAAATCCTGCCAACCAAATGGTGACTAAGGATTTAGACATTACTGTTAATGATAAAAGACTCGAAGCTAAACTAGTGACTCCTCCTAACTTAACTCAAGGCTTAGACGTGAGCTTTCAGGTAGTGGGTTATGATTTAAATAAAGAGATGGCACCCGTAGTGACCATGTCTTCTGCAAAACCTGCGTTTGGAAAGTTTGTATTTTCAGAAATTAAAAATGAAGAAAGCAACTCGACAGTACTCAATATTTCATGGACTGATATTCCACCTGTTCATAACGGTGAAGAGTTTACGTTAACTTTTAAATCTTGCGTTTTAGGCAACTGGAGTTCAATCGATAACTGCAAGGAATCAAAAACTATTGTGAAAATTTTAGTTCATGATAGAAAATCTCCAACTATCGCTCGCACTGACTGGCCAGCGGGAGAAATGATTTATCTAAGTTTTGCTGAAACCGTAACTAAAAAAATTGTAGTGAAAGATGCTGAAGATCCAACCTTAAAACCTAAGGTGGAAATTTTTCCTGAAGAAATTCGTAAATATGTTACCTGGAACGGAGACAAACTTAGTATGAATTTTACTGAGCCAGGTGTTTTTCAATTTAATGTGAAAGCGACTTCGGATTATAGTGTTTCTTCTGCGGAGAGTTTTTTAATTGAAGTTTTTCCTAAAGACAGAAATAAAACACTATTCTTTGCGGATTCAACACGCGATCCGGAAGTTATTTTTTATAAAACGACTTTTAAGAATGTAGACATCATGAATCCTGCGATTCAGGACATTAATGTTAGAAATCTCTCTGGAAGAGAAACGCTGGTTATTGGTACGAGCTCTTTAATGGACGTTGATGTTCAGCCAATGATTTTAAAGGCCATTGATAAAATTAAAAATATCGTAGTGGCTTCTCCTTTGATAGATCAGCTTCCCGATAAATTTTTGGCGAAACTCAGAAATGACTACGGCCTGATTACGATAGGTCGTTACAGTCAATTGCCTAACCTGCCTCCATTGGAGACAATGCAATTCGCTAAAACCAGTCAATTTGCGAATCCATTAAATCCGATTTTCTTAAAAAGAATTTCTTCATCTGAATCTCACGATCCAATGCTTTTTAACGGCGGACTTTATGAGCCCAATAAAATTTGCAAGGGGGTCCTGGGACTTTCTCTTGATGGCACCAATCCTTACGTAATTGGAGTTGTTTGTAATCGTGAAAATGGGGGAAGAATTTCTCTCCTTGGGACTGAATGGGCCGATCTGAAAGTGGGCGCTGGCGACGAGCAAATTCCGGTTCAGTGGTTTAATACAATGATTAAAGATAAATTTTTCAGATAGTTTTGAGGTTCATGATGAAACAATTAATTATAGCGTTTTCACTTTTTAGCAGTTCAGTTTTAATGGCCCAGCAAAATTCTGAGTTAGAAAAAAAACTTGATGCGCTCAATATTCCCGACGATAAAGTAACTACTGTCGTGAGTGAAGATAAACTTTATATTGTAAACACCCGCTATTCGAGCTTAGTGAATCGCCATGAAGTGACTTTGCAAGGTGGAAATAATTTTACGGCCGACAGCCATCTCTCAACTCAGCAAGCGGCGTTTGCTTATCGTTATCACTTAAATAGCAACTGGTCGGGTGGTTTACGCTACACTCGTTATTCAAATAAACTGACAGATGCAGGACAACGATTATTCGTTGACAAAAAAATGCTTCCAGACACTGACTTTGCATTCAATGGCCAGGAAGCTTTTATAAATTATAACACTATCTATGGAAAGCTTCGCTGGACTGAAGATACAGTTGTTTATTTTGATCAATATGTGGCGCTTGGTGGAGGTAGAATTAAACTCGCTTCAGGCAGTAAAAATCTAGCCTTCGCCGATCTGGGATTATCTTTTTGGATTGGAAACCATATGAGTACTCGTATTGGTTTTAAAAATGAATTTTATCAACAAACTCAGCTAAGCGGATCCCGAAATATTCATAATGGTGTAGGCTATTTTGAATTTGGTTATCTCTTTGGCAATGGTGACCGTGGATGAAAAAAATTGTTGCAAGTTTTATAATTTTTTCAAGCCTTAACGTTTTGGCCGATAGTAGTTCACTGCAAAATCAAGCAGGGAGTGATATTGACCTAAGTTCTAAGATCTTAGTGCAGAAACAACTCAACCTCGACAATCCATTTGTCATTCAGCTTTATTCTGCCTGGAAAGTTTTGGGACCTGTTGAATTGATATCCAATCAATGGATAGAACTCATCTTAGACAAACAATATGAAAAAGCACTTGCGCTTCTTCCAACTATAAAAGAGCCAAAACTTATTGCTATTAAACAAGCGAGTGAGCTCTATTTAATGTATCAAGCAGGTCATGTTCAACCTTTTCTAAACGGCTGGATAGAACTATCAAGCAGTACAAATTTTCTTCAAACAGAATTGGGTTTAGCTTTGGACCAAATCGTAGGAACAAAGAGTACTCAGCTCTTGATGGAAAATGGTTTTTATATAACTCCAGATATCAGTGCAAAACTTGCAAAAATTGCAGCCGTTCCTTCAAAATTTAATTACTCACTTCAGGCCTTCAATGCACTAAGAACTAGAGAAAATGCACTAGTATGGATTGGTAAATTAGACGAGAGCGATCCTCTGCGTATGCAATTGGCCCAGACTGCATTACTTCATTTCGCGAAGGCCGGAAAACTAGGTGCTTCGGGAAAAATTATAAAAGGCATTGTTGAACCCATTCTCAATAAATCAAGCAACGAAGAAGAATTGTCTCTTTATTTTATGACTCTCGGTCGCTTGCTTTATCAGGCAGGTGCCATGAGTGAATCTAAAAAGTATTATGATTTGATTCCTCAGAGTTCAAGTTATTTTTTAAAGGCCAGAACTGAAGCTCTTTGGGCACACTTAAAAGAGAAAGACTACGCACGGACCAAGGGCGAACTTGCAACTCTTGAATTAAGTATTTTTGACGATAAATTTCACCCTGAAGCTTATCTGGTAAGTGCTATGACCAACGTAATGTTGTGTCAGTTCAATGAATCAAGAGCAGCTATTAATCGCTTTATAGAAGTGAATAAGAAATGGGCAAGAGAGATTGATAAAAATCTTAAAGATCCAAAAGCCTTGGCCATAACCAATAATTTCTTTATCGCAAATCAAGAAAGAGCAAAAGCTTCTATCAGAAAAGAGAAGTTAATTTCAGAAACTAAAAAACAAGAATTATTAGCAAGCATTGATGAATCTATTAAACGGGAAATTTCATCTCAATGGCAAAATAGAAAGACCATGCTGGAATCCGCTCTTTATAAAATGAAATTTGTAAAAATAGAATTGATCTCCCGTATGCGCGCAGTAGAGATGCATATGAAAATTGCAGGCTCTGATGAAGTCACAAGACAAAATGCAGCTCCCGCTCGCAAAAACCAAATGAGTTTTCCTCGTAAAGGTGCTTTATGGGGAGATGAACTTTTTCAAATGAGTGCGACTATCGTTAACAAATGTATCCGAGGTGAATTAAAATGAAATACTTAGTTTTGATTATACTGCTGTTTACAATATCTTGTTCAAAAGCAACCAAATATGCCTACTACGAAAATATAGCTCCGATCGAAGTTGATAGACGTATTTATCCTCTGAGTTTACTTGAAAGTGATAAGGATATTGATGTTTTATTTGTGATTGATAATTCTGCAAGTATGCAAGGTATTCATCAGAACATTGTTCGAAATTCCAAAATATTTTTAGAGCAATTCGCAAAACAGCCTTACATCAATTGGAAAATCGGCGTAGTTTCTACAGATAGGCATGATGATCCCTATCTCGGTTTTGCCACACCATTTGACTATAAATTAATTGATGCCCGCGATCCAACTTCGTTTGACCGCACAGTAGCTCAATTTCAGAATGCTGTCTCTGCTTTGGGTGTTGATGGCGATTCTTCAGAATATGAATTTTATAATGTGAAGAGAGTAGTCGATTTATACAATGGTCAAAATGGAAAGCCATCTTTCTTGCGAGCAAATTCCCATTTAGTGGTGATCATGATTACTGATGCAAAAGAGCAGAGCATGTTAGATTTTGGTGCAGCTTATGATGTTCCGACTTTTGTGAAGACCATGGGCGGATATATACCAGCGAATAAGATCCTGCGTTTTTACGGTGCTCTTAGCCGCATAGATCTAAAGGATTGCAATAATCCAGAAGACTATGAACCCTATGTTGGTAGCCCATTTGAAGCTATTATAAATCAGACAAAAGGTTTTAATATTTCGGCATGTATCAGCGACTTTGGAACTGATCTTGCGAAGATTGGAAAAGACATCGCTTCTATTGTTGGTCTTCCAAGTTTACTTTTAAAACAGCGGCCAGTAGCGAGCACTTTGAAAGTTTATTATAAAAACAAACTTCTTTCTCCGGGACGTAAAGAAGACGGCGGAATATGGTTTTATGAAGAAAGTACTAATACCATCAATTTTTATACAATGGATTTCGTTGAAGATGCTCGCAATGACTATTTTAAAATAGAGTTCGATATCGATGACGGAAATAACCGAAGCTAGGTTCCATCAGACTTCAGCCTCTTAATGATTAAGAGGCTGAGTTGAATTTAGTTAAAGATTTTTCACCGGACTAACTGAAATATTTTTTATTGTAATCCCTTTATCAGTTTTCCCTTCATCACTCTCAAATACAAACCTTATCTCAACGGCTTTCCCATTGAACTGAGTTAAGTCAACTTTATAGCTAGTCATTGGAATATCACCACTGAGTTTATCCACCAAGACAACTTCTGTACCGTTAAAGACAGCAATAACTTTCATCGTATCAAACGATGCTTCTGTTTTAACGCTGGCATCAAATTTCAATTCATAATTTGCATTTGGCATTGTGATAAAAAGAGAAGCTTCTGCATAAGTGAGGTTTGCGTACTGAGATCCATCTCCTAGAGATAAAGAGTCATCACTAATATTCCAACCGTTCTTTTTGAGTGTGTTGTGAGTATAAAGAGCTAGATCTCGATCATCTTTTAAATTGATATTTATATTCTGATTAAGTCCTATGATTTTGCTTGCGGGAATTACACGGTAGTTTAAAATTTTTCTCCAAACTCTTACGCCTGCCTTAGCTCCAAGAATCTCAAGTCTGCCTTGACCAACTTTATTAGTAGCAACGGACTTTGGGAGACGAACACTTAAATTCGTACCGATTGATGGTATAGATCTTCTCTCAAGATTTTTCCCATCTTTTTTAAAATCTAGCGAAGTAGTATCATTCCAACTTGCAGAGAATTGAGCTTTTGAATTTATAATAAAATCGTGTCGTTCTTCGTTCGTAAGATAAATATTCGAAGTGTATTTTGGCGACTCTTCATTTAAAAATTTCTGAAGAACCAGGAGTTGATCATTTGTTGCATTAAATAGATCACTCATGCTTGGAGGTGATAAACGATCAGCCTTAACTCCTGCATCTTCAATATGGACATCTTTATTTATGCCTCCTCTAAACGACTCACGAAATGCAAAACTAATATTCTGGCCATGATAGAGTCGTTTAAAAGGACCAGTGTCCTTGTCTTCAAAGCCTCCTAGCATTTCATTTAAACTGTAGACATTCGCACCGCCACCACCAGTGCTCAGGTCTTCACCAAAAATTGTTCCGACTTTAAAATCCTGAACGAGAGAGGCGAAAGTTTCACAAGCTGAATAGCATGCAGAGTCCACGAAAACAGTTACAGGTTTGAAATAGACTTGTCCCAGGTCATTTATATGTTCAAAAGAATCGATTGGTAATTGTTCGGTATAGGGAAGTCCCAGACGATCAGCTTCGTTCAACGCTATTGTAAAAGGATCAAGGCTATCTACATTGTTCATGTAAAATAAATTAGCCGGACTATTTTTTAAATAAAATGTTGAAGGTACTATTTCGCGCGGACTGATTAACTGAATAAGTCTCTCTGCTAAAGGGAGTTGACCGCCAGGATTTCCTCGTAAATCAAACATCAATCCGTCGGTATTTTTAAGTTCATTCCTAAGTAGATTTTTAATCGTTGTGACAACTTCACCAGTTGTAAAAACATCTGGAGTAAAACTTGTCAGCTGAATATAGCCGAAATTTCCATAGATACTTTTATTTATTTGCCAATAAAGACTAGGTTCGTTGGTGTGTCCCTGAGTTGTTTCGCCACGAGTTTTACTTGGTTTTTGTATCCTTTTTGTTTTGGGTTTTAACTTGAGCGATTTTTGCTTGAGGCTAAAAGGATTATTGGTAATTAGATTATTCTGAACAGGAGTGTGCTCTTCAGCGATACAACTCCAGTTAGTAAGAGCAATCCACGGCAACTCTGTTTTATATTTTACGCCTTGGCCATTAAGGAATTCTAACTTGATGCTGTCTTTTTCAGGCAAAAATTCGAGGTTGTGCTGAAAATATTTTAGCGCTTTAATACTATTTCTTCTGCTGGCACCAGGATTTGCTCCAAGAGACCTTGGCATTTTTGCATTAATGGCGTCTGTGATCGAGAGGCCATCGTAACTTGTAATGATGTCTCCAACTTTTACATTAAAAGGCTTTGGTAACAATTTTAACATTTGTTCATCATCACCAACTTCTGATACTGCAATCACAAGTTTTCCATCAGCAGCACGCACTTCTTTCAAATTAAATGGCAAAAAAGTTTCATAACAAGAAAATGGTCTTGGCAGGTAGTAAAGAGAGTGAAGATCGCGAAGACGAATAAATATATCACTAAGTTGTTTGTGAAAATCTAGATCGGTGATGGTATCAATTTGTTTTTCAATGATATTTAAAGCAGGAACTGGATTTGCATCTGGTCCAAAATCTTTGAGTTTTACTTCCATATGAACATAAATTTCTTCTAGTATTATTCGGACCTGACCTAAAACAACTTTCTTTTGATCCACACTGTAGTGAGGAAGCTGTATATTTGATCTTGCATTTGAAAGCAAACTATAAACAGGTGGACCCGCGACTGCTGAGAGTGAAGTGAGCACGGCCAAAGTGATCAGCACAGTTTTGGTAAACCTCAAAGTTAGCATTACATTCTCCAGATAATATTTAGAATTATAATATATGAAGGACTAAGGCCTCGGTATGTTGTTGTAAACTTTACAGATTAATGTTCCAGGAGACCTGGCGGAAGTTCTTTGATTGTTTGGGATAATCTATTGAAAATACGATTATTCTGTAGCAACTACTTTTTAAACTCAAAATAAAATTCCATCTCTATTTTATTTTTTATCCTATAAACCCTCATCGGAGTCACAAAAATTCTTCCTCCGTTAGATTCAAAAACAGGATCACTTTTATTAATCTTACTCGCAAGTATTTTGAGATTTGGCATTTTTGCTAAATTAAGTATTTTTTTAATGCCACTAAGATTTTCATGAGTAGAACTCATGGACCATTCTCCGTTGCTAGCTTTGGAGATAATATAAGTTTCTTCAGTTCGGAACCTGTCACGCTCATATCCGTTATCTAAAATTTCTGCACAGACATTTCCGTAACGGCTTAACTTGCTTTTAGTTTCAGTGGGAGCATCGTTTATAATTATCGGATACTCAGTTCCTTTTTTAATTTTATAGACCAGACTCTCAGTAATAAAGATTCTTCCGCCTAACTTTTTGAATTCTAAATCGAGTTCATCAATTAAATTGGTTAATTTTAATAAAACCGGCATTTCTAATAAATTTAAAATACTTTTTGTTAAGTTCTCATGAAGCCCTGGTTTTGTATTCTTAAACCAACTTCCATCTGCTTGTTTCGAAATATTGTAACTTTCTTTCAAAGTACGTGGATCAATATCTAGCTTGAAGCCCAAAGCCTTAAATTCCTCGCATACTTCTTTGCATAGATTTGTTTTTTCTAATTCATTAGTCATCTTCCCTATATATCCAATAAATATTCTATCTTCAACTTAAAAAAAAGCCCGATATCGTTCAACAAATATGTAGATTATTACACATCTTCTACAAGCGGGCTGGAAGGTTAAACCTCTATCTAGTATTAGCCTAGATTCAGATAACAAACTGCACTCTTTTAAATTGGCATATTCGATCTAAAATCATATTCATTATGAGCTTTTCCATTAGATCATCAGGATTTTCCTGTTCACAAATAATTTCAAAAAAAGTAGGCGAGAAGAATTTCTTCTCGCTATCGCTTAGTTTAGAATTTTTTTATTTTCTTGACGTGAAATTTATACTTTAATTATTGATATAATCACCAAGGATCTTTAGATGAAATATTTAGTATTAATTTCTCTTACGCTTTTAACTTCGTGCGCCAGATTTAAAACTGCAGAGTCAAAACCAATTGCTGCTCTAGTAGTCCTTAAAATTCCTCAAACTATCGATGAAGCAGTTGTAAGCGATTATCGAACATCGACGTTTAAAGCTCGCGATATCTACCGCCACCCAGCTGAAACATTAAAATTTTTCGATCTAAAGCCAAATATGAAAGTCATCGAGATCAGCCCCGCAAATGGATGGTATATGGAAATCATTGCACCTTTCGTTAGTGAGCACGGTCTCTATATTATGGGAGCGCCTGCTGCTAGCAACGATCTAATTAAAAAGCAAGAAAGTGCACTCATCACTTGGTCTAAAAAACACCCAGAGATTGCAGCTAAGATGGCCGTCGCAACTTTTAATCTTCCAGCCGATGCGAAACTCGCAGAGCCAAATTCGGTTGATATGGTAGTCACTTTTAGAAACGTTCATAATTGGATGGCAAAAAATAATGAGAAGATTGCATTCAAATCTTTTTATAAAGTTTTAAAGAAAGGCGGAATTTTAGGACTAGTTGAGCATCGTGCGCCTGAAAAAAATAAAAAAGATCCTCTCGCAAAAAGTGGATACGTAAGAGAAAGCGATGTGATAAAAATGGCAAAGGCCGCAGGTTTTCGTTTAGTGGCGAAATCAGAAATCAATGCGAATCAAAAAGATAAAAAAGATTATCCGGACGGAGTGTGGACTCTTTCACCGACGTTGAAATTGAAAGAGAAAGATCGCGAGAAATATTTGGCGATCGGCGAGAGTGATAGGATGACATTAAAGTTTGTGAAGCCGTAGTGAAAGCACCTCACTTTTTTAAGTTTGCAGTTTGTTTAATTATTCTACCAATCGTATTCTCGAATCAAACGACAATCGCCCAGGAAAATACGCTTAGAGAAAAAATTAGAGAGAGACTCAAAGAGCGTTTCGTCAAAAAACTGCAAGATAACCCACAATAATCTTAAACGAATGTATCGTCTTCACGTTCCAATAAATTATACTCCAGCCAAGCCAGCTCCGCTTCTCGTGGCTTTACACGGTGGCGGTGGCGACATGAACTTTCAGGACGACGACAAAAAATATAAGCTGATAACCAAATCGGATAATGCAGGATTCATCGTAGTTTTTCACTCGTGGAATGGTTGTGAAAAAACTAGAGGCGGAGAGCCTGCTTCAAAAGCCATTTCAGCCAACGATGTCATGTGGGATTTTTTCAAGAGTAAGTAGGGAATAATGCCCTAGCATCTTTTCGTTTGTGAGTGTTTTCAAGCGTGTGGTAATTGGCATGCTCTCTGCTTTATTATTTTTAATTTAATTTTTTAAGAATAATTAAAATGGAATCACAATGCACAATAATCACGAATGGCCTTCTTTAGATTACCTTGAATGGAAAAGTACTTACGAAACTCTTCACCGATGGGTTCAGATTGTTGGAAAGCTGAGGTTTTGCAAAACTCCTTGGATCAATCATTCTTGGCATAGCGCACTGTATATTTCATCTCGCGGCTTCACTACCACGGCCATTCCGGATGGCGATCGTAACTTCACCGTAGAGTTCGATTTTATTGATCACAAATTAATTTTTATTACGAGTGACGGAAAAGAAGCATCTTTTGGTCTTCAAAATGAAAGTGTGAGCGCTTTCTATGAACGGTTTCAAAAATGCTTAAAAAAATTAAAAATTGAAGCCCATTACTACCCTTGTCCAAATGAAACTCTAAATGATACTCCTTTTGCTAAAGATTTCGTTCATTGTACTTACATTCCGATAAGAGCTCATCGTTGTTGGCAAGTCATGGTGAGAGTCAATAATGTCATGAATAATTTCAGATCAAACTTTATCGGGAAATCGAGCCCTGTTCATTTTTTTTGGGGAAGTTTCGATCTAGCAGTCACTAGATTCTCAGGGAGAGCTGCACCAGAACATCCTGGAGGTGTTCCCCACATTCCAGATCTTGTAGTCAAAGAAGCTTATTCACAAGAAGTAAGCAGTTGTGGTTTCTGGCCTGGAAACGAAATGTTTCCGCACGCTGCTTTTTATAGCTATGCTTATCCTGAGCCAAAAGGTTTTGTTAAAGCTTTAGTTGAACCTTTTGAAGCTTATTACAATGATACTTTGAAAGAATTTATTTTACCTTACGATGTTGTGGTTGATTCAACTGATCCTGAGAAAATGATTCTGTCATTTTTCGAATCGACCTATAGAGCTGCGGCTGACTTAGGGAATTGGGATAAGTCGACATTGGAAGAAAGTCGTTTTTTAAAATTACTCAAAGAGCAAAACCATAATGAGGAACTCTATTTCGCTTAAATTCTACTGGAATCTGTTTACTTTTTTAAATGTGTAGATCACTACACACACTCTACACGACGCCCTCAAGATAAACTTCGCGACGTGAACTAATCTATATTCAAGTAAAACATAACACTTTAAAGGAGCTTTTTATGTCTACAGAACATCATGTTAGCTGGACTTCAGTTACAAGCAAGATCAAGCATAAATGGAAAAAAATTGAAGATAGCGATATTGAAAGCATGAATGAAAATTTGGATATGCTCTCCGATAAACTTCAAAGCATTTATAGCTATCCCAAAACTAAAGCAGATAAGGAAGTGAAAGAATTTAGAACATCTCTAGAACAAAAACCGAAACATCACTAGGAGCTATTTATGGAAAAAAAGACAGAAAAGAAAGCAGAATTTAAATCCCCTGCAAAACCTACAGCTGAAAAAGCAGCAATTAGCGAATTTGTGAATGAAGGAAATCCTTCAACAGCAACTCCAAACGTAAAAGCCGTTTCAACAGAAAAAGTATTAAAACATTTATCTAACCCTCAAAAGAAATAAATAAATGTAATTAGTGAAAGGAAGAAAAAATTTCTTCCTTTCACTTTTCAAAAAAATACAAAGTTCGACAATGAGATGATTTTTCAATTATTACCTGAATGAGATGAGGTATGATGCTCCATTCTCTCTAGTGCATGACGACCTTCTTCTAAAATATTATGAATGTATTCGTTTTTAATGAAACTAAAAAGCCAACACCGCAAGAACCCTTTTCTATAAAAATCTCTTTATAAAAGAAACTAGGAGATACAATATTTCGCTGGGAGTCGTTGGCAATGATATCTCAGGATTGACTTGTCTGTATTTAAAATAATTAGTCATTTTACTTCCTAAGACCCAATCGAGATGCGATTCTTTAAGACTATGACAACCAATTTACCTACACGCTTTCAATTTAAAATTTTTGTTAATTTGATACGTGCGATGTTCCCGAACTGGAATTTTTTTGACCGAATCGCTTATGGTTTTGAGTTAGAATTCAAAGTTAAAAACTCTTACAAATGGGAGCGCATTTCTTTCGATCAAAAACGGCTTCCTCTTGGTTTATTTATTAGTCCTAACTGCAGTATGGCCCTTGCTCAAGTCAATATTTTGGAGCATTTTGCAAGAGACATTCAAGAGTTACAGGCAATAAAAACCGAGATTCATTCTAAAGATCTGGAAGACCTGACAACTTTTAAAATGCTACGCTCAATTCTTCGGGTAAAACTCAATGAATCTGGTTTTGAGGACAAGGTTATTCAATTTAAGATAGTCGCATGTGACCAAGTCGAAAAAATAGATGTTTATATTTCTGACTGGATAATTTTGGGCCCAATATGAGTTTGTCATTGGCAATATCAATCACCGGCCGTCTTTTGGCATTTGCGATGTTCCTTCAAGGTCTGGAATTATTTTTGCTCACGAGAAAGAAATATTTTTTCGAAATTTGGAGTTTTACAAATTTAAAAGGTGATTTGGAAAAAGGACTTCCACTTTCGAATTCGTTAATAGCATTCTTATTTTCAGGAGTAATGTTTAAAACTATTATTGTTCTGCAAATGATTGCAGCGGTCATTGGACTTTTTTATCTTGATGCTTTTTCTTTTGGAATACTTTTTTTCACCCACTTGATGATTTGCATTCGTTTTCGCGGCACCTTTAATGGCGGTAGCGATATGATGACGTTTGTAGTGTTGACTGGTGTTTTAATTGCTTTTAATAGCTCACACGTAGAAACACAAAAACTTGGTTTGAGCTATATTGCAATTCATATAATTTATTCATATTTTAAAGCAGGACTGTCAAAGATTATTCATGCAGACTGGAGATCTGGACTGGCCTTGCCGGTGTTACTTGAAAGAAGTTTGTTTTTAGATATACGCCTGATTACAAAAAAGTTTCATACTAAGAAACATCTTTATTTTATTTTTTGCTGGTGTGTTTTAATTTTTGAATTGATTGCTCTCGGTTTACCAATGTTTTCTCAATTCACGCTCTATTATTTTTTGGCTGCCGCCTTATTTCATTTCGTGATCTATTACAGCTTGGGATTAAACCGCTTTTTTTGGATTTGGATGAGCGCCTGGCCTGCAATTTTTTATTCGGTATCATTGCTCCAAACAAAGTAGGTATAGCTAAAGAGTTACTTCAAGAATCCGAAAAGCTATCAATGCGTAACTTAAATAAACATCTTTTACTTTTATCACTACTTTTTCTGCTTTCTTGCCAGAGCATTCTCAAGAGAAATGTCGCTTCAAATTTTCACATTTCAAATAATACTAAGCAGTTGGTAACTTGGGAGACTAAGGCAAATGCCGTATCAAATAGATCAAATGAAGTTATCCGAGTAGAACACTACGAAATTCCATTAAGACTATTGGAACAAGATATCGATGAATCGCTCGATTCCGAAGTTAAAAAATCACTAATCTTTACCAAAAATGGTGAACAGTATTTACGTTGGTTAATCAATCCTGAAGATTCAAAATGGCATCTTGAAGTTAAGGCCTTTCTACAAAAAAATAACCTAGATAGTGAACCAAAAATATTTTTTGATGGATACTTAACCGCTTCGAGATCAATGATTATTGTTAACCCAACAAATGGTGCAAGCTTTTCACTTAAAGTATCTACTAATAAAACTGGTGGAAAGTGGACTGATAAAAAGCAAACCTGGAAAGATGCTCAGCAAGTGCGAAAGATGAATAAATATCTTCAAGATATTCTTCCCAATATGGAAACAGAGTCGTTGGTGATTATGGATGAACCAGGTGCATGGGGAATTAAAGAGCTGGATCACGGAATGATCATGAGATCGTTAAATGATCTTCCAAGTGATGGTCATTACTATTTGCCTGCTTTTTCAGTTTTACATGAAGAAGAAGGAGTAAGAATTGCAAAATTAAATGGTTCTACAGATGTTGCGAAATACTGGGATAAACATTTTAACCAGCCTCTGGCGCAGGCCATGGCCGAATACTTTGCCATAACAGGTGCTTGGTATGATTCTCCCCATGCTCAAAATTTTTTGGTTGAACTCGACCGGGATATGAAGCCAACAGGTAAAATAGTTCTAAGAGATCTCGGTGACTCTTATCTGCTGGATGATTTTGTGAAAAATACTAAGTTCGCAGCAATGACAAAAAATTGGGAAGAAGGCAAAGTGCTGACGGGAAAAATGATTACGAGTATTGGGCTTTTACATGGAAATAGTCCACCTAGCTGGCTCACGGCAATGGAGTATAAAGAATACGGTTGGAATTTTTATATAGAATTTGAAAAAAGATTTTCTAAAATCAGCAATATCCCAGTTCATGAATTAACTATGACAAACATGAAACAACTTCTTTTTGATTACTCAATAAAATCTTACAATACCACAACTGATTCCTGGCAAAAATTTCTTCACTTTGCCAACTGCATGAATGGTGAAGCAAAGACTTTAAAGGGCGAGAGTTGTCCTGAATTTTACCTGAAGAAGCAAAAAAAGATTCAGTGCTTTCAGGGAATTAATGCCATCATCAATTAAAATATAATAAAGAAACAATAAGAATTCGTTTGGCTTTTTTTACCGAAGCTAATCTCTTCTTTTCAGATTTGATTTTTTAAAGCGTGCTAATAAAAAAACGTCTAAATCGATCGCTTTGATTGTATTGCTCATCTTGAGTCTCCTGGAGCCTTTTACGGAAGCTTTTAAGGAAAACTTTCCGTGGATTATAACTTCACATCACCCATCTTTTTTGACAGCATAGATAGTGAGGTTTTTTGTATGTTAAAATTTCTATTACTCCTTTTATTTTTCACTTTACCAGAATTATCATTTGCAAAAATGCATAAAAAAAAACATAAGGTAAATCTAGTAAACTCCACTGCAGTCTCAATTTGTAAGAGAGACTTAATAACTCAAAATGATAAAAGCTTTGTTGAAAATAAAAGTTTCGTTCAAGCTGTTTTGGTAGCAATCGAAACAACAAGTGAAAATAAGTGTAAAAAAACCGGTAAAAATCGGGCAGACCAATATGGCCAGCAAGGATGGAAATGTTTTGGACTCGATAATGAAGAATCCTATTCTTGTGTAAATAAAAGCTCTGGCTCATTTGCAGTTTATAAAGGCGTTGCATTGGAGCATCTCTCGTTTACAAAATTAGACAAACACAAAGCCTTGATTGCTTATCTCAATCCCAATAGCTATCAGAATTGCCTTCAGGATAAAAAAGATCTTGAATCAGGCGGTGTAACAGATGCCAAGTGCTACAGAAGACCAAAAGGTCATTAGCTTCAACACAATAACGACATTCAGCTAAAAGAAGTGCCACCGATTTTCCTGCCATCGCAATTCTTTGGCAAAGAGTAACTTCTGGTGCATTTTTATAAATCATATTGCATTTATTAGTGGCTTTTTCTTTCCCAATCATTAACCGTTAAAAAGGCGGCACCCTTTGATTTAACGATAGGCGAGTAATTTTCAAAGACACGATTATAGCTTTGCAGACACCATTAAAAATATGACTTAAGAGCGAATGGGTGAAAAAAAAGGATTTGAGTATGCATTAAGCATATTGTTCTTATATGGAGAAAATTCAAGATCAATATTGGTTGCGACAAGTTTTATTTCGTGAAACTATATATTTTAATAAAGTGGTAAATTTGAAAATAATTAAATTAAATTCCCTAAAACTAGGCTTGGCAGAAATTAATTCTGCCAGTTCGTTGCTCAATCTATTTGGTAGGATTTTTGTCTGTTGTGATGATCAATACAATCTTTATGAATTACAAAATGACCAAAGTTGGATTCAACACAATTGGGCCAATTCTCCAGACTTACCAAAAGATCCACATGAACGAAAAAAACTAAAACCAGATTTTGAATCCTTATTAGGACCAATCGAAGACAATAAAACAATAATACTTATTCCTTCCGGCTCCAAAAGCAATCGTACTCTTGCTCTGATATTTGATTTGGAAAGCAATCATTTTACACCATTCGATATGTCTGGTTTTTTTAATAAGCTTGGAAAACTTGTGGCGTTAATTAATCTCGAAGGCTCGGCCATTTATGGAGATAATTATTTATTCATGAATCGGGGAGTCCAAGCTGACCCTAGTTCAATCATAAGTGTAAATCCAAAATCTTTTAATATAAATTCCATTACCAAAATGGATTTTGGCTCCATCGATGGCACCCCTTTGCATGGTTCTGAATTATGTATTTTTGAAGACAATCTTTATGCACTTGCTGTCGCCGAAGCTTCATCAAATAGCTATGATGACGGACAAATATTGGGAAGTTCAATTTTTAAAATCTCTCTAGATACTTTCCAAATTCTAGACCAATGGAAATTTGACAAGCCTATTAAAACTGAAGGTCTTTGTCGTTGGCAAAACAATTGGCTTGTCACAACTGATCCTGATGGTATTGGACAAAGTGAATTTTTCAGCTTCGAGGATGATAGATGAAACATCGGATTGTAGTCAAAGTAGGCTCGCTTGCTGTCACTGATGAAAAAGGTGGTGTGAGCCCCTCGAAAATTAAAAGCATAATTAGTGATCTTTATGATTTAAGAACGCACGGATTTCTTCCAATCCTGATTTCTTCAGGTGCTATTAATTCCGCTCGTGGGGCAATCAAAAAGCCTGATGAAAAAAAAATGATGATCTCTTATCAACAAGCTTCGGCAGCTGTTGGACAACCAATTCTTATGAAGGCATACATCGATGCTCTTTTGGAATTTAACTGGCCTTGCGCTCAAATACTTGTTACTCACGAGGATTTTAAAGAAAGAAAAAGATTTTTAAATATCAGAAATACAATTAATCAGCTTCTAGAAAATGGTATTCTGCCTATAGTAAATGAAAACGATACTGTTTCATTTGAAGAGATCACTGTAGGGGATAACGATCAACTTGCAGTCATGATGACTGAAGCTTCTGATGCCGAAAAACTCATTCTTTTATCGGAAGCTGATGGACTCTTCAATAAAAATCCAAAAGAATTGGGAGCAGTTCGATTTGATGAAGTTGATTTCAGAGATGATTTTTTGAACGTAAAAATCGCAGCAAAAACCAGCGTTGGTCGCGGCGGAATGGATACAAAACTTAAAGCAGTCAGAAAACTTACTCCGCTTGGGGTAGATGTTATTTTGGGCAGCTATTTACACGATAAACCTGTTTCTCGTTTGCTTCTTCATAAAGGCGGAACAAACTTTAAAGGGAACCCTGTTCGCGAAAAATCTCGACGAAAATCCTGGCTTTCAACTCTCGTAAAAAATGATTGTTATGTGATCGTGGATGATGGAGCCTCCATTGCGCTCTTAGACAGTAATACTTCACTTCTCCCGGTTGGAATCAAAAAAGTGCAAGGCAAATTCAAACGTGGTGAAGTGATTCAAATCCGGCATAAAAGAAAGGTGCTCGCTGTTGGATTAACAGAGTATAATTCCTTCGAGCTGGATTTAATCAAAGGTAAAAAGTCCGAAGAAATAAATAATATTTTAGAATATATTCATTCAAAGGTTGCCATACACAAAGACAATCTTCTGTTAAAAAAGGACGAGCTGTGAGTATTTTAAACCTTGCAATAAAGGCCCGTGAAGCAAGTCTTAAACTTCAAGCTTTGTCAGAAGAGACTCGCTTGACTGCGCTCGATGCCATATCAAAAGACCTTTTGAAATATTCAGATGAAATCTTGAGTGAAAATAAAAAAGATCTCGAAGATGCGCGGATGAGTAATTTATCCAATTCGATGCTTGATCGTCTGACATTAACAAAAAAAAGTATTCTTGATCTGTCCCGCATGTGTTCAGAAGTCGCCAACCAAAAACAAGTCGTAGGTATGATTGTTGAATCTCATACCCGGCACGACGGTCTTATAGTGCAAAAACAAAGAATTCCACTTGGTGTAATTGGGATGATTTTTGAATCGCGACCGAATGTGGTGGTTGACGGTGCTGCTCTTGCTATAAAATCAGGGAATGCCATTATTTTAAAAGGTGGAAAAGAAGCTCAGCATTCTAATCGTAAACTATTTGAGATTATCCATAATGCCACAGCGAAAGTATTGCCTGCGGGATCAGTTAGTTTAATTGAAACCCGAGAGGACGTTGCTGAAATTTTAAAACTTAATAAATATATTGACCTAATGGTTCCTCGAGGAGGAAGTGCTCTTATTAATTATGTAAAGGCGAATGCATCAATGCCAGTAGTGGCCCATGATAAAGGTCTCTGTCATTTATATGTTCATTTTGATTGTAATGTTGATGCGAAGTCGATTATTTTAAATGCTAAAACTCAACGCCCCGGAGTTTGCAACGCTTTAGAGACTCTCATTTTAAATGAGAATTATCCGAAAAACGATGAAATTATAAATGCACTAACAGTTGCAGGCGTAGAACTCAATTATCCTGCCACAGATAAAGATTTTGCAACCGAGTGGCTGGATAAAAAAATTTCAATCAAAATAGTTAAAAATTATTCAGAAGCAATAGAGCATATTAAAAAATATTCTTCTCACCATACTGAAGCTATCCTGGCCCAAGATCCAAATGTGATTGAGGATTTTATGAATTCACTAGATGCTTCTTGTATTGTCATCAACGCTTCAACCAGATTTAATGATGGTGGAGAGTTAGGGCTTGGAGCAGAACTCGGAATATCAACATCAAAACTTCATGTTTATGGGCCAATGGGTGCCGCAGAGATGACTGCAACCAGATTTATCGTGACTGGAGCTGGTCACATCAGAACTTAGTGCTGTGAAAGCACATCGTCGTGTAGGGCTTTGAGCAGTGGATTGACTTGGGCTTCAATAATGTCTTTTGCAAAAGGACCAATGATATTTGAAAAGTTGTTACTTTTAATTAGTTTTGCTTTCAGATTGCCCGAAATAAGATTATTAGTTATTTCTTTTACACAGAGCTTTACTTCAATACGATCAATGTTTTCAACAACAAGAGAATCAGATCCTTCAAATTTAAAATTAATTTCGTAACCAATTTCATTCTTGGCACAAATTGCATTATTTTCTTTTGAGTCCAAAGTGCCGGTTACATAAACGGTTTGAGAAATGAAAAGGTAGGATTTTGTCGCATTAAAGGAAACATTATTATTTGTAACTTTTTTCCTAGTAATTTTTGCTCCCTCCGGCGCAAATCTTTTAAGTAAACCTTCCGGATATTTCAAAGTCATTTCCAATTTCTCTAACGGATGAGACGTTGCAATTTGAAAATTAATAAGAGGTACAGTGAAAAAATCTTCTGCAAAAGAATTAACAGTAAAAAGTGCAATAAAGATCAATAGTATTTTTTTCATGATAGTCATCTCACTTTTGTTCCTGTTTCGCAGCTTTTTTTGACTCTAATTCTAACCAATCTCGAACGGTATTCATTTCATCATTCTCGAGAGCTTCAAGCTTACTAGGAGGCATTTTTCCTTGAATGATGTATGTATAGAGCTTGGATTTATCCGGCATTTCCAAATCTACATATTTTCCTTTAAGAAGATTTTGGGTGTTTTCCATACTTCCAAAAGTTCCTTTATTATTGCCATTGGCATGACAGCGAAAACATTTTAATTCTAAAATTTTATTTGCTTGTGTCGTCACATTCGCATCAGAGGGATTGTACCTTTGATCGTAGTCTTGTAGTTTTTCTATAACAGGGTCAATCCAATCAACAATTTTTTTTTCATCTTCGTCATTAATTTTTTTAGAAGGGTAGACCAAAGTAAATACTTTGAGTGGCATTGTCCTCTCAGTCATAGCGTTTCTAATAGATTTTAAGATAGCTATTTGTGGAGGATTGCCTTGGGCCGTAAATGGAAATCCATTTGCAAAATCAACAGACTTTAATCCTTCAATTTGATGGTGATTAACAGGATTTATAGTCTTAAAGATACGTCCATAGAAAGGTAAGCCTGACTTTGAATCATGGCAGCTGGAGCACTTGTTTTGAACTATGCCTTGTATGTTTTTATAGGATTCTTTAGCATCAGTATTAATCTCATTCCAAACTCTATTTTTTTCTAACAAGAAATTTTTCCGTTCGATTTCGCGGGCCTCTAATTTTTGAGCTGTTTCAACCTTATCTTGAAGTGGATCATGAAAGCGTAGTGTGCTTTTATCCTGCTTTTCAACACATGAAGTGAGGAAGGAAGAGAGTAAGATAAGTGAAAAAAATAAAGTCTTCATGCCGCTTTTGTCCGCTCTGGTTGTTAATTTAAGTAATGTTAACAGGGAACGAAGGACGGATTTTAGAATTCCACCTTGTGTGTATAAATTACAAACATTTAACTAATCACTCCGGATGACCCATCCCCCCTGTGTCAACAACAATAACCTTTAAAGATGGCATGAGATGTGCCATGATGGCTCAACTTTTTAATACTATTTCATTGGGAATTTTATGAATAAAATGATTTTTATTATCACTTTGTTTACGACTTTTATGCATGTGGCATTCGCCGAAATTAACCTCGCCGAACTAGAAGCAAAGCTTAAGGGCGATGGCCTGGAAGGTGAAATTCACGGAGCAAGTGCAGACTCCAAGATTTTTGTTTTAAGTTACAGAAACCCTAAAGACTTTTTTGATAATATTCAGTTACCACTTACTTCTGAATCGCCAGAAGTACTCACGACTCTTGCCCATATTAAACGCCACCAGTTCTTCATTGTTAAAGGTGAGTTTATTACTAACAGAGCACCTATCAAGCATATTAATATAACCTCTTTAAAACTCTCAAAAGATTACGTTTCTGAACTTGATCATTTGCCTTATCAATATAAAGGTGACGTTATTGAGTTAAATAGTAAGACAGAATTCATTGGGCGTGTACATGCAATGGGTGAACAAGGCAAAATGTTAGTGATGGAATACAAAGACCGCATCGTTCCGGTTTTCGTCAATGAACCCGCTTCTCAAGCATTGGTGAGCACACTTTTTCGCGGCGATTTAGTTAGAGTAAAATATGCTGTTCGTACTGAACCCGAAGCTCCGACTCATTTAAATTTAGCGAAAAATCAATCGTTACCAGCAAACGTAAAACCAATTGAACTTTTAGAATCCTTGGTTAAATCTCATGGGAGTCCAATCGAAAAAGTGGGTAACCTGGTTAAGTTTTCAAAAAGCCCGCAAATCAATACTAATATTTATGCTTTATTAGTGGAAGATGCTGGCGGAACATCTATTCAATACACTCTCACCAATTTTAATTCACCGGAACTTTTCGTAAAAATTCGTGAGAAATTAGAAAAAGTCTGGGACGAAAATTCAGTTGGTGCAGAAAATGATCGTAATAAATTAGTAAATAGAAAACTTGTGGTACATGCCAAGGGTATTTCTAATATGGTAGATGCTGGACAGGCCAACCCACAAATTCTTATCAACTCATTGGATGATGTTTTTGTAGAAGTTTTAAAATAGTTGTCTGATCAATTAGCTCTTATCAATCCGCTTTATTATGCTTTAAGTGCTACACTGTGCTTTTCTTACGCTAGTATTATTTTTGCGGAGTTTGCTCGAAAAGTTTCTCCCTTTTGGATGAATACTTTTAAGGCCTTTGTAGCTCTTGCCGCTTTTATCATAACTATTATTTGTTTTAATATTTGGATGACTCCCACTGCCTCTACAGTGGGAGCACTTCTGCTTTCCGGCTGTCTAGGGCTAATGATTGGCGACATTTTCATGTTGAAGGCCATGGCAACGTTAGGTGCCTCTCGTATGCTGATGATCTTTGGATTGCAGCCTTTTTTTTTAGGAATCGGCGGCTACTTTTTTTTTCATCAACACTTTTCTCTCTACAATCTGCTAGG
Organism: Bacteriovorax sp.; assembly: GCA_014377485.1. Lineage (GTDB taxonomy): Bacteria > Bdellovibrionota > Bacteriovoracia > Bacteriovoracales > Bacteriovoracaceae > Bacteriovorax. The sequence continues at coordinate 28,768 of JACMPM010000028.1, forward strand.
TCTGGTTTTTATGACCTTATGCCTATTCACCATAAGCCTGGAGTACTTTAAAAAAAGTGGAACTTGGCAACTAGACGGTTTGATCGCTGGTCTCATAGCCATTCTCTTTGATGGAGTCGGCATATTTTTAACTAGATTTGGCTTTGAGGATTCAAAAGGAATTTCTGCCATTGAAGTCAATGCCATTCGATGCGTTGGGGCGATTATTGGATTCATCCTCATTTATTTTTTGAAAGAAAAAATTACTTTTAAACCAATCTGGAAAAGTTTCACCAGAGATGAAAAAATAAGAATTGTTATCGGCTCGCTTTTGGGTACTTTTGTTTCACTCATTCTTTATCTGACGGCGATTTCTAGAGGAAAACTTTCTATCGTTTCTGCTGTCACCGTAACAGGGCCAATGTTTGCAAGTGTATTTGAAAGTGTTCGTTACAAAAAATGGCCAAGTTCATACACCGTTATTGCCTTTATTTTTTTCTTAACTGGTTTTTTTATTTTTTATAAAATTTCATAAATAATAGATTTGGTCGTCTCTAAACGATGCACTGAAAATTATGAATTGTGATTACAATGAAGCGACTCTTGCCGGCTACTGGCATTTTTTTGGACATTCAAAATAATATTTTAAAATCAGGTGCCACAAATATCAGCTTAAATTTTTCTTCAGCTTTTTTATTTCCTGGATTTAAATCAGGATGATTTTTTTTTGCCAAATTACGATAAGCTTTTTTAATTTCATCTTGAGTTGCTGTTTTAGAGACACCAAGAATTTCGTACGGTTTGATCATATTATATATGTCCCCAATGTAATTTACTTATTGTCATCGCTCTAGTGGCTTCAGATGTATTAAGAAGTTCGAGTAAGTATTTTAATAAATCTTCCGTCGTAATAATCCCTTTAATGTACTGATTTGAGCCATTGACTACGAAGGCAGAAATTTTTAATTCAATCATCATTTTAGTCAAATCTTCGATAGAAGTTTTTTCGTCTATAGTTTGAACCGGCCAGCTCATAAAATTTTCAACTGTATCATGCGGATTAAAAGTCATCTCTTGTTCAATTTCATTTATCATTTTAACATTAACTGCTTTTTGAACATCACGATCGGATAATATACCCACTAACTTACCTGTTTGGTCAGTAACAGGGAGATGTCTGATACCATGTTTCTTCATTTCTTCATAAGCGATCTGAATTGGCATTTCAGGTTTAATTTTGATAATATTTTTAGTCATTAAACTTCTAGCTTCAGTCATATAATCCACCTTGTTGATTAAGATGATTTTACAACGATGAACTGAAATAAAAATGATTTGAATCATGTTCGATGGAAATAGGCTATTATATAAGAATATATAACAGAGTTGAGCAATAACTCATTTTTATGAGTGGATAAGTGAGCAAAATAAAGCCTCAAAAAAAGGATACCAAAGCTATTTCAACACGAATGGACTCATTTTATTTTTGGGACGGTGATGTTTTAGTTCTTAATGTTTTAGGAACACCAAGTGCAAAACAGGATGCCATTGGAAAAGTTAAAGGTAAACAATTAAAAATAAGTGTAACTGAAGCACCTAAGCGCGGAAAAGCTACAGATCATATGGTTCTTTTTTTGGCAAAAATATTTGAAGTTTCTGTATCAGATATCGAAGTTGTTTTTGGACGAATGAGTATTCATAAACAACTTCGGATTAAAGCTCCAAAAAATTTGCCATCAGTTTTTACACCTATCGAACCTACATAGTATGCCACCCAAATTATAGGCACAATCGGCATAAATAATAATTTAAGATAGCCAATTTCAATAATGTAATTCTAATTGCTTATATTTACGTTTCGTTTATAGGCACTTTTGAATTAGACTTTAGGTATCTTTATTCGATCAAGGAGGATTTGTGAGTACAGTTGCAACAACAGTGAGAAGAGGCATTACCAAAGAAGAACGGAGTGTAATTTTTGCTTCTTCTTTAGGTACAGTATTTGAATGGTATGACTTTTATCTGTATGGTTCTCTAGCGGCCATCATCTCCAAACAATTTTTTTCGGGTGTAAATGATACGACTGCTTTTATTTTTGCCTTAATGGCTTTTGCCGCTGGGTTTGCAGTTAGACCATTTGGAGCAATATTTTTTGGTCGAATTGGAGATATGGTCGGCCGTAAATACACTTTCCTGGTAACCATCATTCTCATGGGAATATCTACTGCAGTTGTAGGGATGCTTCCGAATTATCACAGCATTGGCTTAGCTGCCCCTATCATTCTAGTTTGCATGAGATTGTTGCAAGGACTTGCTTTAGGAGGCGAATATGGAGGGGCGGCAACTTATGTAGCCGAGCATTCTCCCATGGGAAAAAGAGGTTTGTATACAGCATGGATTCAGACTACTGCAACTCTTGGACTCTTTTTATCTTTAGTGGTTATTTTAATATGTAGAAAACTTACAGGACCAAATTTTGAAGTATGGGGTTGGAGAATTCCTTTTCTTTTGTCTTTAGTTCTTTTGGCCATTTCTGTTTACATTAGAACTCAACTTAATGAATCACCTGTATTTAAGAAAATGAAAGAAGAAGGAACAACATCTAAAGCACCTTTAACTGAAGCTTTCGGAAGATGGAAAAATTTAAAAATAGTTATTTTTGCTCTTTTTGGAGCAACTGCTGGGCAGGCAGTTGTTTGGTACACTGGACAGTTTTATGCTCTTTTCTTTATGACCAAAATGCTTATGGTTGATGATCAAGCGGCCAATTTATTAATTGCAGCGGGACTGGCAATTGGAACTCCTTTCTTTTTAATTTTTGGAGCTCTCTCAGATAAAATAGGAAGAAAAGGAATTATACTTACAGGTTGCGTTTTAGCTGCCCTTACTTACATGCCTCTTTTTAAGGCTCTTACTCATTACGCAAACCCTGCGATTTTTGAAGCTCAAAAAAATAATCCAGTTAGAGTCATTGCTGATCCGGCCCAGTGTCACTTTCAATTTGATCCAATTGGAAAATCTAAATTTGTGAGTTCTTGTGATATTGCTAAGTCAACTTTGGCGAAAAAAGGAGTTGGTTATATTAATGAAGCGGCACCAACAGGAACTCCAACCATTATTTCAGTGGGAACTTTAGGTAATATTGATTCATTTGATGGGACTGTGCTTTCAAGTGATGATTTCAAATTAAAACAAAAAGATTTTGAAACGAAACTTTTTGGACAGCTAAAAAATGCAGGTTATCCTTCCAAAGCAGATCCAGCACAAATCAATTATCCAATGGTCATCGGCATATTAACTATTTTAGTCATCTATGTAACGATGGTTTATGGACCGATCGCTGCATACTTAGTTGAAATGTTTCCTTCAAGAATTAGGTACACATCGATGTCACTTCCTTATCATATCGGAAATGGTTGGTTTGGTGGATTCTTGCCGACCGTTGCATTTGCAATGGTTGCAATGACCGGTGATATTTATTATGGCCTTTGGTATCCGATAGTGATTGCCCTTGCGACGGCCGTTATCGGCTTCTTTGCATTACCTGAAACTAAAGATTGGGATTTAGATCACCACGATTAATTATTTGAAAAGTTGAATTGAGGCCAAGGCTTTTGCCTCAATTCAACTTCATCTATAAAGTTCTAAAAATTTTATTTTTATAAAACCATACTTTCAAAACGTCGGCGCTTAAAACGTACGCAGCAACAATAATTAACATTGTAATAATATTTATCAAAGGCAATGGAACCAATCCAATTTTGGAAGCCCAGGAAACGTAGGGGAGTGCTAGTGTAATGACGGCGCCGGCAAGACTGATAAAGATTAGATATTTGCTAGGTTTACTTTTAAAAAAGTTTTTTCTAGTTCGAATAATAAATAAAATAAATAATTCAGTAAGTATCGATTCGATAAACCAAGCCGTTTGAAAGCGCGACTCAGGTGCTTTTAAAACATATAATAAAATCAAAAAAGTAATGAGATCGAATAATGAACTGTGAATTCCAAAAATGATCATATAGTTCCGAATAAGTTTTAAGTCCCACTTACCTGGCATAACAATTTGTTCTTCGTCTACATTATCTGAAGCAATACTAAGATAAGGAAAATCTGTAATAAAGTTTGTAAGCAGGATTTGTTTCGGGAGCATAGGTAAATAAGACAAAATTAATGAAGCAATGGCCACACTAAACATGTTTCCGAAAGTAGATCCAGTATTGATTAGAATATATTTCAAGGTATTGGTAAATGTTTTTCTACCTTCCCTGATGCCTTCAGCTAAAACCATAAGGTTTTTTTCAAGCAATACTATATCGGCAGCAGAGCGGGCTATATCAACTGCATTTTCTACTGATATACCGACATCAGCTGCATTAATGGCAGAAACATCATTAATACCATCTCCCATATAGGCCACTGTAAATGATTTTCTAAGGGACTGAATAACATGTTCTTTTTGTTGTGGTTCAATTTCGGCAAAGATATGTGTTTCTTTTACTTTAATGTCTAAGGCTTCAGTGCTCATCAGTAAAAGATTTTGTCCTGTTAATATAACAGGATTATTAATTCCAATTTTTTTGGCAATAGATCTCGCTACGTTTTGATTATCTCCTGTGATGATTTTTAATTGGACCTGCAATTCATGAAGTTCATTAATAGCTTCAGTAATTCCAGCTTTAACAGGATCATTTAATAAAATAAAACCCACAAAAACCATTTGGGTTTCTTGATCTTTGGAAATACTTGTTTCTGCAATAATCTTTTCACAAACACCTATTACACGATAACCATTTTCCCCATATTGCAAGAATTGTTGTTCCAGTGATCCTTTGTGTTGAAGAATATCTTCAATTTGCCCATCACTTATTCTGATACTTGTACAGATGTTTCTTATTTGTTCAAAGGCGCCTTTGCTTATTAATATATTCTCTTGACCGGTATTGACTAAAATACTTAATCTCTTGCGAATAAAATCGAAAGGGAGCTCACCAAGTTTTTTGGGCATCGGGGATGACTCTATTTTTAAATTTCTTAAAGCGACATCGATGGGGTTTATATAACCAGTTTCGAAAGTGGCGTTCCAGAAGGCCAACGTTTTTACATAATCACTTTCTTTGCCACTACTATCGACTACTCCAAAAACACTGATTATGCCCTCGGTAATTGTTCCTGTTTTATCGGTACATAATAAATTGACCTCACCCAGGTTTTGTATTGACGATAATTTTTTTACAATAACTTTTTTCTTTAATAAACGATCTGCTCCTGCACTCATTGCAATGGTGGTTATGGCCGGAAGTAATTCAGGTGCCATTCCTACGGCCAGAGCGAGTGCAAATAGTGCAGACTCAATGACTCCTTTATGTTGCAATATGTTTACTATCAAAATAAATATCGACAGGATTAATGTTATTTTCATTAGAAAATAACCAAAATCGTTAATGTTTTTCTCAAATTCAGTTTGAACGTCTACGGAAGCGCTTTCTGCAATATTGCCAAATATGGTGTCATCACCAATTGCAATAACCAATGCTTTACCGCTTCCACTGATAACGCTTGAACCTTCCCAGAGACAATTTGTTCTTTTTGCCAATTCTGTTTGCTCATCCAACACTCCAGAGTTCTTTCTTACCGGAAATGATTCTCCAGTAAGACTTGCTTCATTGGCATGAAGTTCATTGGATTCTAGAATCAGGCAATCAGCAGGGATCATATCACCTGCTTGAAAAATTAAAATATCTCCGGGCACAATGAGTGACGATTCGATTTCTCGAGCTTGTCCGTCTCTCATCACCATACTTTTTATGGCAATCATCGATTGCAATTTTTCAACAACTCTTCCAGCATTTCTTTCTTGGATGAAACTTAGAGTACCTGAAGATAAAACGATAAATAAAATAATGATCCCATCTGTTTCATCTCCAAGAAAGGCAGATAGAAAAACCGCACCAATCAGCAATAACATTAAAGGACTTTTATATTGTCTAATAAAAAGAATTAAATCTTTTTGTAGAGGCGATTTTCCACGCCGGTGTTCTGGAGAGAAATGATAAAGTTTGTCGACTTCTGCCTGAGACAAGCCATTATCTGAACTATGGAGTTGTTGATACCAATAATTTTTATCAAAGTTCCAAAATTTAGTTTTAAGATTTTGTTCTGCTTCCATAAAAATATTTTAAAATTATTTATTAATGATGACGAGGTATAAAAAACTATGGGTCATATTGATCTGAAGATTTTTATTAGAATTGCGTTAATTAATTTCTAGAACTTGACGTACTTGCCCAAAAGTTAAAAAATTAATTATTAATTTAATCTTAAAA
>JACMPM010000029.1 GCA_014377485.1 Bacteriovorax sp.
GCCAACGCCAACGCCAACGCCAACGCCAACGCCAACGCCAACGCCAACGCCAACGCCAACGCCAACGCCAACGCCAACGCCAACGCCTCCTCCAGTTCCAACAACTGGATATACTCCAATGGGTGTTGGGGGCGGTGGTGCAATGAGTGGTGTTTCAATTAGTCCTTATGCAAACTTATGGTTTGTGGGAACTGATATGGGAACATTATTTAAAAGTACCGACCTAGGATCTAGCTGGACTCCAGTCAATCATTATCAAGCTGTTTTTAATTCAGACTTAAATAAAGCAGTGAGTGTAGGTTTTGATGCTGACGGTGTAACAGTCTTTCATGCGGCCGCTGGTATTAATCCAAGAAGAAGTTCCGATGCCGGAAATACTTTTTCAAATATCTCGATGGGATTAGCGACAAATGAATTAATTAAGTACTGGCACTCTGATAGTTCAAATGCAAACGTTATGTATGCTGGAACTACTACTGGTCTTTTAAAGTCATCTGATAAGGGGTCAACTTGGTCAAGAATTACAGGAATTACTGAAGCGGCCGTAGGAACATTTATTGATCAGAATTCGCCGACTAAACGTATATATCATGCAACAAAAACAAAAGTATTATTCTCTGATAACGGTGGTGCGTCCTTCGCGACATACTACAGTCCTGCAACAGCTATACGCCAATTTGCGGGCGGATCTGATATAAGCGGAGTGACTCTCGCTTTAACAGATTCCGATGGCCCAAATGCTTGTACGTGGGTTTATTCATATCTAAATGATTGGGGACAAAACTCAATTGATCAAACAGTCGCTTCTTGTGGGTATGTTTGGGTGAATAAAAATAATGTAGGCTTTATTAAAAATGCGCAAACTGCCGGTGACCATTTAAAAATGGCTGAAAACGATTCAACAACAATTTATACTACTGGTGGTAAAGCATGGATTCGTCAGTACGGTACAAAAGTAAACGTCAGTCATGACAAAGGTGGAAGCTGGACCTTGAAGCTAAACCAAATCGATTACGATGTAGCTCCATTTGCACCATGGCCTTCTACTAAACTTGAATACTCCGCCGTCGCTCTCGATATCGGTTGGTATGATAGTGGATATGAAAGTTTTGCCATAAACCAAAAAAATTCTAACATGGTAGCTGGCTCGGGACTTTTCTTCATGTTCTCAACTCTGAATGGTGGTGACAATTGGCTCGCACCATTTACTAAATTTGCTGGAACCGGTACTCCAACTAAAGGGGCAAACTGGAAGTCAACAGGACTTGAAATGACAACAGTTTATAAAACAAAATTTCACCCGAATAATCCATCTCTATTATATGCAGCGATGGCAGATGTTTCAGGCGTAGTGTCTGAAGATCACGGGGCAAGTTTTAGAATTACTAAAGTTAGTTATAACAGTATTTACGACTATGCCTTTGATCCAAATGATGACTTAGTTGTATTTGCAGCTGCAGGTGCTTATCACGATTTTCCAAATGATTGGCATGCAAACGTCGTTACTGGTGAAGGTGCCCTATTCAAATCTATAAATAGAGGAAGATCTTGGACACGTATTACTCCACAAGACGCAACTTATAATCGTCAATTCCTTTCTGTAGGATACGATGCCATGAACGATATCATTTATGGTGGTACTCAAGAAGTTGGAATTATCTCCTCTGCCGATCGCGGTTTAAGCTGGAGTTCTAATAATGCAGGTTTGCCTGCTGGAAATAAAATTATTCCTCAGATAGAAATTGATCCACATACTGGAAACGCTTATGCACTTTTAACAGGAGATGCTCCAAGCTTTACTAATCAAGCATCAACTGGAGTTTATTTCTTAGACGTACAAAATCATGCAACATCATGGGTTCTGTTAAGAGGAACTGTTAATTATCCACCAGGGGCAGATGCTGGAATGAAAGTGTGGTATTATCCAACATCATTCGCAATTGATTTCAATACAACAGCGGGTGCGAATACCATCTACCTTACTGACTATGAAAATCATGGTAACTGGTTAATGACTGGAGTTTGGAAGACAACTAATAATGGTGGAACTTGGAATAGAGTGAAACAAGTCACACATGCGACTCAAGTAAAAATCGATCCAAGAGATAGCAATAAAATTTACGTTGCTGCTTATCATGAACTCGATGGAACTTGGGGCGACGGTGGAGAGCTTCATAGTAAAGATGGAGGTACAACTTGGTTTAGAAATGCCAATCCTCCGCTACAGGCCAATGCTCGTGGTGTAACGCTAGATCCATCGGATCCTGCAAAAATTCTCTACTCATATTTAGGTGGGGGAATGTTATACGGGCCGAATCTTAATCAATAGGTAAATGTTTAAAATATTAATCAAAAAAAAGGGGTTCATAATGAACCCCTTTCTTTTTTTATCTTTATAATTCTTTAAAAATTATTTTGATTCAACATCCAAAATCTTGGCTTGTGGTGCATTTAAAAATTGTCCTTTGAATACAGGAGAATTTGAAACGTCTACTACACCAAGAGTAAGTTTTCTTTCATTCTTAGAATCGACAAGAGAGAGAATTCCTCTAGCTGAATCAAGAGAAACTTTTGAGAAAGTAATAAGGGCATTATCACTAACTAAAGAACCTTCATAAACACTATTGTCATCTGTTCTCTTTCCAATAGTCAAAGTCATATCGTAGTTCCCTACTTTAACTTTGTGTTTACCAACAAGTTGAGAAAGTTCTAAACCTTCAACATTTGCTTGTCCGAATACAGAGATATTAGATTTTTCTAACTTTCCTGAGAAAGTTGATTTTCCGTAACGTGCAGAAGTCAGAACGCCTTTAACAGACATAGTCGCTCTGTCTAATTCCATTTTAAAATATGGAGATTGAATGTCCTGGTTATCGTCATTGTTGTAAACATCTTCATTACTAAAAAACGTATTTCCAAGTAAACCAGCTTGCTTAAAAGAAACTTTAATAATACGAGAATCACTGGCAACAAAGTTTACCACTAGAGCATCGCGATCATTTGATTCCATAACGACTACGCTATCGATTCTTAAGTTATTTGCAACTTCGGCATTATCAAAAATTACTTTATAAATACCTTCATGTCCTGGACGAAGCTTAAGAGCTGCAAGAGTCACTTTACGTACGATTGCAACACCGGCCTGATAAAGGTAGTTTTCATCTTTAATAGAGCGAGAATAGTCTTTTGCAAATTCAGCAAACTTAACCATTTCGTCCATATCAGCAAGCGTTGTCGCTTTATCTGCTTTTTCAGAAAGAGTCGATAGAAGCCCATAACGACCAGACTGAACAGCTTGTGCTTTATAAAGTTCAATATAAAGAGCGCTAGAAATTGGAGAGATTTTTACGTAACGGATAGAAACGTCACCTAAAAAGATTTTAAGATCTCTACAAGACCATTCACTACATCCATCAAGTTTTTCATATACTGGAACAAGAACTTGAAGTTTTTCATAAAGATTTACAATAACTTTTGCCGTTTCGTTTTTTACAACCAGGTCTTTTAAGTAATAAACGAACTCCCCTCTTGCATCAAGACTTACAGTCTTTAACACTTCAGTTATACCGTCATTACATAAAAGCACGCCTTGTTCTGCCAAACAGCTCTCTACCATTTTTACGGCCGGGTCAAGTTTAGCGTTCATTGCGAAAGTCGGGAAAGATGCTAGAAGAGCTAGAATTAATAAAAGTTTTTTCATATATACCTCAGTTTAAATTACAAATTAAATTTAATGTTAAATTCATGCCCATTATCAAGTCTTACGTTAGCAATACCAGAAACAGTTGCAGGTGCATTCTCATCTTGTTGAATGGTCACAGAATAGTTTTTCTTGCCATTATCAGATGATCTGTTTGGAATTGAGCTAGTAGAAAATACATAATTAACATTTGCAACAGTTCCAATTTTTGGTGAACTTAAGGCTAATGTGAATGAATTAACTCCGTCTTTCTTAACTACTTTGAAATCATCTTCCTCAAGTTTGTATAGAGGATTAATCTCAATTTGCCCTTGAGCAGACTTATCATCTAGTTTTGAGTTAGCTTTGAAATCGTAGTTGGCAGAACTAGAGAAATCATCAAAAGATGACCATGCACCATAGTGAGCAACGACTTTACTTCTGAAATCGCGAATGGCTCCAATAGAAGCTTCAATAGCTGCGTCTTCATTTAATTGTCCCAACTGGAATGCCTGATAAGTATCGCCATACAGTTTAAGAGAGTCTTCTGAGATAGAGTTATAGTTTGTTAGAAGATCTAGAGAAGAATCAAATTTTTGAAGTTGTAGTAAAACATTAGTTTTTACTTCCATCTCAGTTGATACTTTTCTTAATTCAGCAATGTTCTCTTCGTTTTTTGCTTCTTTAACTCTTTTTTTGTAACCGAAGTTTAAACCAGACCAAGAAAGGATTGACCACTGAACTTCTTTTACATTTGATTCAGAAGCATGTTCAAGGTTAATTGAAGCTTTGTATTTATCGCTGTTAACAATAGCAAATTTTTGAAGCTTATCTTCTTCCAGGTTCGCAGTAAGTGATCTATCAAGAAGAGTTGAAACTTGGGCCAGCTCATACTTTGATCCATCAGTAGTGCTGATTAAAGTTCTGATCGCGGCAAGTTCTGAAACGTACATATTATAAATATCTACGTGTTCCTTACCTAGGCCAAGTATCAATTTTCTAACTTCTACAATTCTATCCGGAGAAACTTTTCTTTCTGTCCATTTAGCTTCTTGATAAGTTAAAATTTGAGATTCTTGATCAATAGTTTTAAGGATTACTTCGTGTGTAAGAATATCGTAATAAAGATGGGCAAGTTCATTGTTTAAAACATTGCGGGCATCATTAAGATTGTACATTGCCACTTTGGTTAGGTACTTGTTCTTAGAGACGTTGTAAATTTTTGTAGGGATAGAAAGGACTGCTTCAATAACAAGTGGTGCCCATAAATAAGTTAATCCCAAAGAGATCCCTAATAAATGACCTGTTGTAATTGGATTAAATTGAGCTCTTGCTACATTAACATTTTTCTTCGCTATTAAATAATTATCAAAAGCTACTTCAACGTCAGTATTTCGCTCATTAGCGATAACTTTCATTTCAGTGACAGTCTTACGACCTTGGCTTGTCTGCAGTAATCCTTCAAGACTTTGCTTCACATTTGGAAGCGGGCTTACGATGTCGGCATTTGCCACTCCCATCGAAAGCACTAATGTTAAAACCATTAATTTTTTCATATAATATTTCCTTACCAAATTACATTATTATGTACGTGGAACAACATTCGTCATCATGTTTGCACCAAGAAGACGCTTAAGTTTAATGAATTGAAGTTCCAATTCATATTTAAGTTTTGAAGATTCTCTTTGTGCATACATTAAAGAAAGTTCTGCTTTCTTAGTGTTGATGAATGAGTTTAAAAGATCACTTTGTGAAGTTAATGCTTTTGAATAATCATCTTGTGCCATTGTTAACAATTGATCTTGGTAACCCATTTTTTCTTTTTGTGATTGAATTTGAGCGTATTGAGCTGCTACTTGGTTCTGAATTCCCAAAACTGCTTTTTTCTTGTTAAGTTCAATCTTGTTAACTTCAGTTTTAGCAATTGAAACTCTTGAGAAGTAATCAAATCCTACTCCACCCCATGAAATCCAAGATACAGCTACACCTTTCTTTTGTTTGTTAGCAGCGTCGATTAAATGGTCAAATTGTTCAACTTCTTTTGAATTGTTAACAGCAATAGTTACTGCCTCTTGTGCAGTTGCCGGGAAATCTAGACTTTCGTTATAAAATTTTAATGCTTCAAGATCTAATGTATCAGTGTTGTCTTTAACTTGAAGGATAAGTTTTAGGGCATATTCTTCAGATTGAAGAAGTTCGTTACCGTTAACTTTTTGTGTTTTAGCAGACACAACATTTCTTTGTGTTGCATAGTATGCAGAGAAGTCAATTGCACCAAGATCAAAAGCTTCTTTTGATCGTGCTGCGATTTCGTTTGTAATTTGTGCTTCTTTATTAAAAGACGCTATCATTTCTTTGTGAAATTGAAATAAGAAAAATGTTTTTTCTAAATCTTCTAATAGGTTTTTCTTAACGATGGTTCTGTTGTCGTTAGCTGCTAGTGCAAGGTCTTTTTGAGCTGAGGCTTCGAAAAATCTTGAAGGCTCTGGAACGATTGTTCGAAGAATAGTGTATTGATAATTTAGAACGAGCATATCAACTGAAAGTGTTGGAAGTAATTGAAGTGTTTTAGCTTGTTCTTCGCTCTTGACTTGAACGTATTGTTCATACGCAATTGAAACCTGAATATTGTTATTAGCAACCTGCTCTTTAGCTTTCTCCAGAGAGTACTGCTCGCCTGCATACAATTGGGTAGAAAATAGCCCCAACATCAATACGAAACCCATAATTTTTTTCATACACATCTCCAAAATTTTAATATCCATTTTTACCATATTTATTTAGGATTCCTTTCCTTCATTTATAAACTCTATAAAACTTACTCACTTTGGTGCCCACCAATAACCGATATTTTTACCTACACCGATCAATACTCCATTTTGCACATCGAACTCCGCGAAAGCTTTTTGCCATCGCTGATCTAACAAATTATTTTTATTTATCCAAGCATAATTAGTAAATTGAGGCACAATTTCATCAATTGAACCAGTTATCTGGGATTTCAAAAGACTCCCACCCATACAAGAAAAATCTCCATATGATAAGTTAAATCTATATGTAAAAATTTCATCATCAGATTGAGTCTGAATTTGGCAAAATTCATTCTCTGGCAGTAAATTCTTTGGAAGCTTGTAATCCAGCCGCCCTGCAAATGTTCTTAAAATACCGACATCGTCTGAAGAAAAATAAGCCCCAAAAGGAGTTAAAAATTTAACTTGGGTGTTCATTGGCGAATTCACTTCGAGCAAGGTGATATCCCATTGATAGAGTTTTGTCTCTAGATTTTGATCCCAAGACCCGCCTGATGCTTCAATAAAATAAACGGTATCTCCTGAGATCCTAGTTCCCAAGAGAAGATTTGTAAGTTTTTGCACTTTAAACTGGCCTAAATCATCCCAACTTACTGCGTAGAGCTCTGGAAATTCTTGATTGTATTTCGTTTGAAGAATGGCTTTTTTCAGAGAGGCATCTGACCAAAGAACAATAGATTTCTCATTAATTGAAGGTGCCAGTCTAGTCCAAGATTTATTCTCCAAATCTACGAGAATTGAGTAATAAAGATCATGGTCCCGATCAGTGTAAGTAAGGACAGCATTGGGATATTTATACGAAGAAATTTGAATCAAGTTCATGTCAAAAAAAGTTTTATTCTGAGCAACAGTGAGATCAATATTTAAAGTTCTATCGAGATCAATGAAGCTCATTGTGCTTTTATTCAAGGCCATAGTTACTAGAGATCCTTTTTGGTGAGTCGCTCCAGTATGCTCTTTAATAAATTCTATTTTGTCGTTATTAATTCTAAAAGTAATAACACCTTGAGAATGAGATTTTCTAAAAATGGTATGACCATTGTCCTCCTCTACAAAAAGAAGGCGTTCTTTTTCTAGACTTAAAAGCTTATCAGGATCTTTAATTGTTATCCATGATATCGTCTCACCATTTAAGACCAGTCTTTTTATCTCACCCAATACATCATTTATTTTATAAACTACCCCAATCTTAGTAAGAAAGATTCTAGAGTCTTCACTAGCTTGAAAAAGTATTTTTCCATCAGTTAAATTAATAAGTTTTCTTGAGTCTAGTACTGCCCAAGAGTTTTTTGATATTTTTATTGAATCAAAATAGGGCAGAGTTCGCACAGAAATATCAGAAGGAATTCTCCCCCAGCGGCGGTCAATATTTGCTCTTGGATCAGAATTAAAAAAAGGTATTATTCTAAACCATTTTTCTAAAGTTTTAGCTTCGCCATTAAAAATTAAATCTTTCTGGACACTTGAGGTAAAGAAGTTTTGGCATCCTTTAATATCAATCAATATGCAATAAGTATTAATTTGAGTGAAGAGCAGGTTTAAATCTGCATCTAAATGATACGTACTTAACCCAACCCACATATTAGTCTTTGGGTGACAATCCTGCCCACAACGATTTTCAATGCGATTAATAACATCATTTCGGTCGTGAAGCAGTTTCTCAACCGAGCTGAATAATTTTGTCAGGAGATCCTGTGAGTTAATCCCCCACCGATTCATTGGAGTGTCACTGGCATGACTTGAATATAGATTGTTCTCCAGAATAAAACGCAAACTATAAAGACTTAGAGTCACTCCTTCAATGTTCATTGTGGTCGATTTCATTCCTTCGACCCAACGGTCAAAGAGACCTGGTGATAGGTTTTCAAATTGATTAACTAATATATCGATGTCTTGAAATTTCTTTAAAAGTTTTGCATCTCTGTTGGCAGTCCCCCAATCCTCATCGCCGTCGGTGCCAGTGCGACAATCATTTTTTTTACAGAACTCATATCCATCCGATACGATTTTAATACGCTGATTAGCGTAACCTATTATATCGTTTAACCCCATTTCTACTAATTTTAATGGATCATAATTCCCTTTGACCCGTGAAAGTAAAAATTGAATAAAGGCCGGAAAATCTTTTCTGTTCTTTAAGTCGAACTGTTCAAGTGAATAAGTTGGACGAACATCTCTAGGTTGTAAAACCCAATTGGAATTCACAATTACCGGCCATCTAAAAGCAAGGATTTCTTTATCTCCAATGCTTGGCCAGTCTTGATCCATAAACAATTCACGGTTTAGTATCCGAATGGCGCGAGGACTCGTTGAAGCCAGTGTGTATAAAGGGAGTTCGGTAATTTCCTCATAATGAGTCTCGGTTATAATTTTAGCGTGACCAGAACTTTTATTTTGAGTAATAATAAAATCACCCGGAACCAATCCTGTTTTATCAATTTTCACTGGAAAACCGTCGTTCATCACTGTTCTACTACTAGTTAAATTCATCACATAATCAAGTGCTGCCAGGAACAATTGATCTTCATACCAGTTTGTAGCGGTGTTGTATTTTATCCATTCTTTTCTCATTGAAAAATGACCAAAAAGACTACCAGTATCCACCAGAGTATTAGCGACAGGAAGAGAATTGATGCGAGCAAAAATCCAGCGTAGTCCAATTAGTGCGTCTGCACAGTCAGTTGAAATTTTATAACGTTTAAAAAAATCAGGTGTCACTTCATTCTGCAGCCAATTGCCGTATTTAATTTCCCAATCATCATTCCACTGGTTTTTTGAAAGCCAGATATATTGATTTTTTGGTCCACCGAACAAACCTTTATCAAGGCCAGTTTCTCTTATTTTTTTAATTGGCCACAAATCTATTCTTGTAGTTCTCAGGTAAGAAGGAAAACGTGTTGATATGAATTTATTCATTTCAGTTTTAGATTGAAATGAGTATGAGTCCACCAAAGATTGGTATTCTCCTTTATGTTGAAAAAAATGTTTGAGTAATATTTTAGTATTCGAATTTTCTGTTGATAAATAATGTCTCGAGTTGGGTTTTGAAAGCGTCCAAAATTCGCTAGCTTGTGCATTGCAAATAAAAAGTAGCACGAAACTTAATATTTTTATCGCCCGATTAGATATAACCACCACAGCCCCTACAAATTTTGATCATAATGGTATCTTTTAGGCTCCATTTGACAGATAAGACACAAGCTCTGTAATAATTACTCATTAGAAAACTATTTAAACTTCATGGAACATAATGAAACTTATGAAAATAAAATTTTGTGTAATACTCTTTTTGATGAGTTTTAGATTCTTATCAGCTCAAGCTTCAATGATAAGCAGTGAAAAAACATTATGGATTGGAATTGAGCCTTTAGTTTTAAAAACAATTTCAAAAAGTAAACTTCGAGTTTTTGAATTTACTGATGTTATTAAAGGAAGTAACGAGACGTATTTTAAAATCAATGAATCACAATTAGATAAGCTCTCTCACTTCATACACCATAATTTTAAACGCTGTGGTGGTTATAGAGTTCTTTACAACGAACCAAGTACTGAAAAAACACTCATAACCAACAAATCAATACCTAGTACTTCATATGGATATTATGATTTTCAAAAGATGCTGATTCCAGACTATTCAATCAATCAAGAAGACTTGGTCAACTCCTGGATCCCGGATATTTCTGAAGAATACATGAACGGAATTATAACTCATCTCTCTTCTTACAAGACTCGTTATTATAAAGCACCTGAGGGTGTTTTGGCCTTAAATTGGATTGGTGCTGAATGGTCAAGACTGACACAAAGTAGAAGCGACGTAAAAGTTGATTACTATAAGTATAAATCTCATGAGCAACCATCAGTAATTCTCACCATTGAAGGCTCAGACCCGGCATTAAAAGATCAATTAATTATTCTCGGAGGCCATGGTGATTCAATCAACACTGACAACGAAGGTGTCGATTCACTTGCTCCAGGAGCGGATGACAATGCGGCCGGAATTGCAGTTTTAAGTGATATCATCAAAATAGTTGTTGACCAAAACTACAAACCCAAACATACAATTCAATTCATCGCTTATGCCGCTGAAGAAGTTGGAATCCAAGGCTCATACGAACTTGCTCGAGTGTATCGTGAAAAGAGAACAAAAGTACTGGGAGTTTTTCAATTCGATGGTGTTAACTACAACGTAGGAAAAACTTTTGATATGGCCATAATAAGTGATGTTACAAATCAAGAACAAAATTTATTTCTTGCAGGTCTGATTGATAAATATGTAAAAGTAAAATGGACGTGGGAGCAATGTGGATATGGTTGTTCAGACCATGCTGCATGGAACTACGAAGGATACCGTGCAAGTTTCCCTGTTGAGGCCATTAATGCTGAACAAGACCCATTCATTCATACGGCCAACGATACATTTGATAAATCAAACTTTAGCACCGAGCACGCTTCAATGTTTACTAAACTTGGTATCGCTTACCTTATTGAGCTAGATCAATAGCACTTGTTAAAACATTATCAGACTTAATTATAGCGCTTTGGAGCACTTCGCGGTCAGGTAGTACCCCTGTGCCTTCATAAAAATTTCCATCACTCTGCCAGTTTATACATGAAGGTATGTTGAGAGAAAAGGGCGTTCCTTTAATAGGGTAAATCACAGGATCACCTGAGCCACCATGAGTTCTTGAACCAAGAAGTAGCGAGTGTTTTTCAAGCTTCAAAATTGAAGCGATAGTTTCACAAGATGAGAAACAACCCGCAGAAACAAGAGTAATCACATTATTGTTGAAAAATGTTTTTTTAGGTCTTCTTGAAAGATTGGTGTATTCATATTCATCCGGTGCCCATAAAGATAGCTTAAGCGGCCAAAAAATCTCCAACCATTTTCTAATTCCGGGAGTATTTTTTCTTAAATACTTATTGTGATACAAAATTACGGATTTTTTTAGAAATGCATTCAAAATATACTCAACTTCGAAGTCTCCTCCGCCACCATTTTCTCTCAAATCAATAACGATTTTGTCGTTTTCCAGAGCTTTGCTCATTGCTTTATCAAACTGAATTTTGAAATTATCAAATATTTGCTCTCTCGTTGAAGTGCCAACTGTTTTGTCTTCACACCAAAGGTTGTAGATATTTAACTTGAAAAAATCATTTTTTAATCTTTCACCACTCACGCACAAAGGTGCTTTGTCAGAAAATAAGCGCCAATTTAATTTTGAAGTTACAACTTTGCCAGAAGAAGATTTTAACTTTAGAGTTGTCTCAGACTTATTGGATTTTTCTTTTAAAAGGCGAATCAATCTAAACTCACGACCCCAAGGCGTTGAGGCTGCAACTGAATTTTTTTCTTTTTCTAGATAATAATTGAGAGACAAATTATTTACTTCTAGGATTTGATACTTATCCTTAGGAAGTACAGGCAGACAATTATCACATTTTTCAATATAATTTGTTCCTGGCACAAAGACGACTCCGCTCTCGTACCGAATATTATTTTCTTTTCTATTATCGAACAAAACCAAGTGTCCATCATTTATCTGGTTAAGCCTAGAACGAAAATCATCCAAATTTGAATCATTCAGCTCATGATCATGTAAATAGTTACGAAGACCTTCCAATGCTTCTCTTTTTTGTTTCTCATTATTCACGTATAGATTTGCATATCTATCTTTGATAAGTTTAACCATTTGTACTTCAGGTCTGGGAGAACAGGCCATTAGACCAAGAAATGTTAAAAAATATAAAATAGATTTCGATTTCAAGGACATCTCCAATTATTATTTACCACGAATTTTGCCAGCTGCCGAAAATGCACGAGAGACAGCAGGAAACATGCTGGCCTTAAATGAATCAACTCTGGGAGAAAATCCTATTGGACTAGGATTGAGTCCTAAGCGTCTCAAGCGGTTATTGAGCTTCATGGCATTACTCCAACGAAGAGTCTCTTCCGAATGAAATAAGAATGAAAGAGAGATCGAAATATCTTCAGCACCATTTTTTACATAATGTCCTGAGACGTAAGGTATATGAATAGCTTCCCCACTATTAAACTGAAATTTGTTGGCATGAACATCTAACTCTTGCTTCCAAGGCGGCAGCCCCCCAGACCAGTCAAGGTAGGCTTCAGTGTTTTTAGCACTGATAATCTCTTCAATTCTAGGCGGGAAAATTGCAACTTCTTTACTCCCTCGAATTTGCATTAAAAAATTAGAAGTTCGGTCAAAGTGAAATGGAGTTACTGCATTTGGAGATGCAATAAAAATCCATAACATCGGTTCAAGTGGTGAAGTACCTGTTCCATTACTCATTAACAATCCACTGACATCAACCATTAAATCTTTATAGAGATCTTTAAATGCTTTATGGTTTTCCAGATTTCTGAGAGCAATATAAGAATTAGTTGTACGAATTGAATCGATTACCTCTGAAAAATTTTTTTCCTTATTTTCTTCATTAAGTGCATCGTCAAAATTCACACTCAAATCATTCAAGCCTTTTGAATACATTACTTTTTCAGAGGATAGTTCTGGAATGATCTTTGCCAGACTCTCAAGACTTAGAGCAGGATGTCCTAATAATTGGTGGTTGAATTTAAAAGGCTCGCGATCAAGTAGTTTTAAATTGATCGGCTCTTTAAAACATTTTAGGCTTCCCAAACTGACTCCTAATTCTTCAAGAAAATATTTTTCAAATGCTCATTTAATTTAATTTCAAAATCACGAAAATTATTTTTTTTATTGTTCATGAAAGTATTAGATGAATAAAAGAAATTTTCTTTTTTCAAACTTTCTATCCATGCACGGGCAGAGTTTATACTCATTTTCCTTCCTGAATTATTTGCAACTGCATTTTCAAGAAGTTTTAATTTTTTAAATGCGTGAAGACCTTCAGTAGACAATTCAAAACGCAAAGAATTTAAAAGTTTTCCATCTAAAGTAGGAAAAAACATCACGACATCTGACTCTCTTCCGTCAAAATCATAAAAAGGATAGTTGCTAACAGCGGCCGAATGCCATTCTAAATACTGTGATAGTCCGTTTAAACGGGCGATATAAAGACCTAATCCAAACGAAAAGCGAGGGTCATCAAGATTCCCAGCTGAAGCGTTGTAGAAGCCCCATCGAAGGTTGGTATTCTTCAGCTTTGAGATATCACTTTTAGTCAGGCTTGAATAAAAGCCGTAGTCAAAGTAGGAATTTAATTTTTTTGAATCTCCATCATGAAAAGATCCAAATCCTCCTAAGGGCAAAAAAGGAAAATATTTTTTATATTTTTTTGCCAGCTCGATGTCACTAGCTATTTTATCTGAATAACCTCCGGCCTCATCACTGAAAGTGTGAACAATTTTTGGCCAATTCTTATTACTCAAAAGCATTTTTAAATCAGATGCAGCTTTTTCATAAAAGGCATCTTCCGACATTTCCCCTGGTTTCTTTGAAAAATCAATCCGCGATTGTGGGAACTGGCCGCCATACGAGTAAACGGTCTGAATTCCCCATCTCGCACTTTCTTTAAAAAGATCATCGAGTTCTGCTATATCTTCAGGTAGACCGGTAAAAGTTGTAAAGCCTGCTTCACCCAATGCTTCCAAAGCAAGAGTACGGTATTTTTTTCGAAGTTCATTGTATCCACTACCTGAAAAATAACTGTAAGGCAGAGGGTCTAGTCCAAAAAATCCAACAGGAAATTCTATTTTTGGAAGCGTGTATGAGAGCACAGTCACTCGAAGAGGAAATTTTGTTGTCTCATTTCCGTGATTAAAAAACATTTCACCATGGAAAATTCCTTTAGGAGTTTTTTCATTAAATTTAAACTGCAACCAAAGATATTTGGTATGATTTTTTAAAAGAATTGCAGAGTGATCAAGTTGTGGTTTTAAATATTTTCCAGTGAGCAGATAAGTTTCATGATTATTATCCGGAGAAGTATATTGAAAAACAAGATCACTTACAGTCATTTCATTAGAATTAATTATTTCGCCCTTCTCGTTAACAAAATTGCCAAAACTCCAACTGACTTTTTCATCATTGTTTCCCGGGTTTAGTTGAATGGTCTGATAAGGTCGATCCCCTGCTCCTCCAATAAAATCTAAATTAGTGCTTGTTGCTTTTTTTACATTAACGGGGTTTAGGTAAAGATCAGGCTCAATAATTGAGATAGATAGTTTTTGTAAACTTGTGTCTTGTATGCTTTTTTGAATAGAGCGCGACATCCAGTTGAATTCATCTTTATTTCTTTTTTCAAATGCTTTTTTAAAAAGTTGTCCTGATCCTTCATATTTTTTATTCCAAAGAATAAGCGTATTCAAACTGATACCTGAAGCATCCCCTTTAAACTCCAAATCGAGAATCCCATTACTCACTTCAATAGTTTTATCAATTGAATGAAAAACTTTGGAAAGATAAAGATCGTAAGGATGATCTTTGATGTCTGGAATAATGCTCTCAAATCTCAAGAGATCGTATAAAAAATCTTTTCCTGAGTTTCTAGTTTCTTTAAAAATTGGTGATCCATTGGCATAAACTGTACGATCAGACCAAAAGGGAACATCCCAATACCCAAGCTTATCAATTATCAGATTTATTTGGTATTTTCCATTGGGAAGTTTTATTCTAAAATGCCCGTCTAATAGACCAATTGTGTATCTCAAAGATTCGCTCGCATATTGCGAATCTTCCACTCGCCAGAATTTTGGTTCGAAAAATCCGTAACCTCTCTGATCGTTGTATGCTGTTTGAGTCGTAACTCTCGTCAAATTTCCACTGTTCTCGGCCTTTTGAGAAGTGAAGTCAAAGGCCATGATTCCTTCCGGAATCGCGGGCATGGGGTTGGAAGAAAGAGCAATATTATCAATTAAAAAATATTTTGAAGAAAAACTATATTTAGAATCAGGATCAATGACTAAAAAAAATTTTTCTAGTTTAGATAAATTTATAGGACGCTGGAAACGATGTGATCCTCGCTCTCCAACAAATTGGGTTAGAGAAAAACTCAACTTGTTCCAACCTGGTGCTAAGGTTTGCTTATGATTAACTTGCGACCAGTAATTTGTAGTCATTGAATCGGCAAGTGTAACAAAAAAATCAATGTAAGTTTCATTTGGATTAAAAACATCCATTTCCAGCCGATCAAAATTCGACCAGTCTTTTATTGGCATTTTATCTATCTTAAAATTATAATATTTTTGTGGACTAAATTCTCCTGCACCTTTATTTATTGTAAAGGGATGCCCTGGCTCATTTCCTTCAAAAGAGTATAATTTCTTTCTTTCCGGATTTTTCTGCAACATAGGCTTAAAATTTTTTTCTTTTTGAATTGAGCGTGGAAAAGGTGCTTCAATTGAAATTTTATCATTGCCTTTCTCTGCCTTTTCAATTGAAAAATCGTCAATCCAAACTTGTCCTGGTGATTTTAAACGAAACCATACGGTGAGATCAGTGCCTTTGACTTTTAAGGTGTATTCAATTTTTCTCCAATCGTAATCTCCATGAAGATCCATATAGGGCGACTGAGTTCCAAAACCACTGTCATAAAAATGCCAAAAAGAAGCACCATCTGTGCCTTGTTGAACATCCTGAGCGCGAACATAAGCAGTCACTTTATAAAAACCAGGAGAGAGATTATTCCACTTAAAAAATACCGTTTCACTCTCTCCCCAATCGGTTGAAAGCCACATACTGGTTTGATTTTTATTTCTCCCCATTTTGGTGACATATGTACCAAGTCCTTCACCATAAAATGTCCACTGAGGTTTATTACTCGTGAAACTAAAGCTTTTCGACTCGGAACATCCGAATAAAAAAGAAAAACTCAAAAGTGTTAAGAGAATGTATTTAATTTTCATCATTAATTTTTTAAATTAGTTTTGTAAGTACAGCTACGAGTTCCGGACTTTCAATAAAATTCTCATGAGTGCTATCAATCTCAAATGTTTTGATTTCACCTCTAATAACACCTTTCCATCCCATTACCGGATCACTGTACCAACCCGTTGGCTTGAGAGTTGATCTTACCAAGTGGAGTTCACCGTTATATTGCTCTTTGGGAAAATATTTCCAAATCGCCTCAAAGTTCTTTCTTTCGATCTCAACAAGTAAAATGGCCATCGGTACCGGAAGTCCTAATCCTCTATATATTCTAGACTGAACAATGTTAACTATAATTTTAGATCTATATGAAAGCGCATTTTTAATTTTTGATAAAAAAGGACGATCAAGTTCATTGCTGTATGACTTCAAATCAAGGTTTGGTCCAAAAGTATCGAACATAATTAATTTTTCAATCGCATCGCCTCTTTTAGTGAGTTGAATGGCCACTTCAAGTGCAATCATTCCCCCCATCGAACCACCTGCGAATAGATATGGACCCTCTGGTTGAGCAAGTTTGATTTCTCTAATATAATTTGATGCCATCTCTTCAATTGATCTGAGTGGATGTGTAATCCCATCAAGTCCAATTGATTGAAGAGCATATAATGGTCTTTCGTTTTTAGTTGCAGGTGCTAACGTAACATAATTCAAGATATTTCCACCAACTCCATGAAAACAAAAAAATGGATTTTTGTTTCCTGTAGATTTTATGGCGACCATTGACTTGTAAATCTGGGGTATAATAGAAATTGCATTTGCGACTGGCGCAGAATTTATCTCTGAATTTAAAATTGGTAAATTAGATTCAAGCTTCTGAGAAAAAATTTTGAAATTTTCTGTTTCAATTAAAACTGAAAGTGGAAAATTAATTTTAAATTTTAAATAAATTTTTGAAAATAATTCAACTGCCAGCATGGAGTTTCCACCAATATTAAAAAAATTATCATCATCTTTTAATTCGCTTACCCCTAAAACATCTTTCCAAATAAGTCTTAAAATTTCTTGTGTATTGCTCTCCGGTATTTTTAGAGCTTTGGTTTCTAGTGAAGAAACAGCAGGCCCTTGAATAAGTAAACTTTTTAATGATTTTTTATCAATTTTTCCATTTAGTGTTTTTGGAATTACCTGCAAATAACTAAAATGCGAAGGTATCATATAAGAAGGAAGTTTTTTACTTAAAATATCTCTTAGCATTCTCTCTTCAAGTACTTCACCATTTTCTATTGAAAGAAATGCCGTAATTCTAACGTCTCCCGGTCGATACTCGCTGGTGATGACTGCGGCTTCTCGGATCCTTGGTATTCGTTGAAGTTCTGCTTCAATTTCACCCAATTCAATTCTGTATCCCCTAACCTTAACCTGCCCGTCGTTTCTCCCCAAACATTCAACTTCTCCATTTGTGGTAAAACGTGCCAAGTCCCCCGTGGCATATATTTTTTTTCCAGGAATAAATGGATCAGGGAGAAATCTTTCGATAGTTAAGTCATTGCGTCCAAAATATCCTAAAGCAAGCCCTTGCCCACCAATAAACAATTCGCCTATTGCCCCAATTGGCTTCATAAAGCGGTTTTCATCTAAGATATATAAGGAAGTATTAGCGATGGGTCTGCCAATAGTAATAAATTGATCTTCCAGACTTAATTTTTTACAAGATGACCAGACGGTTGTTTCAGTTGGTCCATACATATTCCAAACAGATCCACTCAATGGAATAAGAGATTTGGAAAGATCTAGAGGAAATGCTTCTCCACCGCAAAGAACTTTAATTTTTTTATCTCCCCGCCATCCAGAAGAAAGCAGTAGCCTCCATGTAGAAGGAGTGGCCTGCATAATAGAGATATTTTTTTGTTCGATAATATTTTTTAATGAAACTCCGTTCATTGCTTCAGCACCCGTGGCCAGATAAATAGTCCCACCAGAAATAAGCGGCAAGAATAATTCTAAAACAGCAATATCAAAACTTAGAGTTGTCACGGCCAAGAGCTTATCGAATGAGTCAAAACCAATTTTTTCATTCATTGAAAGTAGAAAGTTTGATACTGAACCATGAGTGAGTTGCACGCCTTTGGGATTACCGGTACTCCCGGAAGTAAAGATGACATATATGGTATCACTTAATGCATGGACAATCGTTGGTAATATTTTATCAAAACGATTATCGTTAATGATATTTGAAATTAAAATCTTGTGTTCTGTGCTTCTAAAACGATCGGTTAAAGATTCTTCAGTGATAAGAATTTTAGGAGTCGAACTTATTAACATATAATCTAAGCGGTCCTGAGGAAACACCGGGTCTAGTGGAACATAACCTGCTCCTGTTTTTAAGACTCCAAGAATAGATGCTATGAGATTAATATTTCTAGATAATGAAATACCAACTAAATCGCCACGACCAACTCCTTGATCGAGAAGTGCGTTTGCGCATCTATTACTTAAAATATCCAATTCACCAAACGTAATTTTCGTATATGCTGTTTCTACTGCAATTGCATGTGGATTTGCTTGAGCATTTTTTTCAAATATTTTGTGAAATGGAATGTAATTGTTTAATTCAACATTTGTATCATTCCAATCTTTAAGAATTAGATCTAGTTGTCTAGTTGGTATAGAACTTAATTGGTTGAGAGCTTTAGTGGCGTTAAGGGTCAAGCCTTCAAGAATATGAAAAAAACATTCATAAAATCTTTCAATTGAAACCGCTTTAAAAAGATCTGTTCTATATTCAAAGGCACCTTCAATTTTTTCATCACTCGCTTTAATCCATAAATCTAAGTCAGTATGAGTTGATGCCTTATCAATATTAATTTGAGTATAAGGACTTCCGTTAATTTCTGCAGAACGGTTACTTATGTCCTGATATGAAAAGAAGGTCTGAAAAATCGGTGAGCGACTAGAATCCCGTGAGTAATTAACTTTACTGAGAATCATTTGAAATGGGATCAATTGGTTATCAAAGGCATCTATGCAAGTCTTGCTAACATTTTTTAAATTTTCTTCAAAGGAATGGTTTAAGAATACATTGGACCTTAAGGCGACTGTATTAACAAAATAGCCGATAGTCTGCATGATTTCAGGTTTGCTTCGACCTCTCACCGGAAGACCAACGATAATATCATCCAGGCCACTATATCGTGCCAGAGTGATTTTATAAGCTGTCAGTAAAACATTAAAAAGTGATGACTTATTTGACTTTGCATATTCGCGAATCATGGCCACCTTGTCAGTTGGCAAAGTGAAATGAAAAGTACTCCCGACATGAGACATCGTTACAGGCCGTTTAAAATCGAGAGGTAAATCTAAGATAGGTAACGGCCCGCTTAGTTTATTCTCCCAGAAAATCAATTGTTTATTGAGATTTTTTTCAATTATCAGATTATTCATCCATGCACTGTAATCAGCATAGGTAAATTCTGGATTTTTAATAAAACGCGGAGTCTCTTTTTTAATTAATGCTGAATAAATGATATTTAATTCCTCGAAGAAAATATCAAAACTCCATCCGTCCCAGATCGCATGGTGAACCATAAAGAAGAAAACGTAGTCATTTTTCCCTAATTCAAAAAGTTTTGCTTTATAAAGTGGTGGTTCGCTTTTATTAAAAACATACTGTGCTTCTAAATTAAGTATCTCGAGAATTTTATCTTCGCTTGTTTTAAACGTCTCCAGGCGGGGCTTAAATCGTTGTAGGGATACATCAAGAATTTTTTGAACTGGAACTCCATCTTCTACCAAAATCGACGTTCTGAGAGAAGGGTGTCTTTCAATAAAAATATGCAGCGTTTTTTCTAAGATATCTCTATCTATCTTTGTTTTAATCCTGATTGATGCCGGAAGATTATGCATTAAGGTCTTAGGGTGCATCTCTTCTAAGTACCAAACTTGAAACTGATTATGGCTGACACTCAATGAGGAAAGACCACTAGAGGAAATGCCCAGAGTAGTTTCTCTAGTTTCTAATGTCCAACTTCCAATCTTATTTGAAAGAGAAATGATCGTTGGATTTTCAAAAATATCTTTTACAGATATAGATGTTTTAAATTCGCTCTCTAAAAGAGACGCAACTTCAATAGCTATTAGAGAATGACCACCGATTTCAAAAAAATTATCTTCGACTGTTAGAGAGTTATTTAACAATACTTGTGACCATATGGCTTTTACTTTAGCTTCAACCTGGAAGTTTCGGCTAAATGAAATGTCGGATTTTTTCGTTTCTGCTACAACTGCTTTTGGGATTTTTAGTCCTGGTATAACATAGGACTTTACTCCCTTCATCGAATCTTTAACAATTATATTCATCAGAGCAACAAATGAGACCATCCAATTTTCAATTGTTGCTGCAGTAAAAAGATTTGTATTATACTGACATTCTAAAACTAGATTTTCACCAGAACTAATTGCGTTGATAAATATCTCGAAATTTTCATAATCTCTAGGAATTGTATTATAAGAAGTTTTGATATCGTTAAATCGCAGGCCTTGATCTGGGGCCTGTTGATCAATATTAAAAACAATATTTAATAAAGGCAATTGAGCAGGGTCTCTATTAATATTTTTAAGATTTTTTACAATGGCCCCGTAAGAATAGTATTGGTGGTCAAAAGCATCTAGCATTTTAGACCTGACCAATTTCATAAAAAGATTGAAAGGCAAATCATTTT
Organism: Bacteriovorax sp.; assembly: GCA_014377485.1. Classification (GTDB taxonomy): domain Bacteria; phylum Bdellovibrionota; class Bacteriovoracia; order Bacteriovoracales; family Bacteriovoracaceae; genus Bacteriovorax. Next base: position 21,020 of record JACMPM010000029.1, read on the forward strand.
TAAGATTCGTTCTTAAGGGAAGTAGATTTACAAGGTGCCCTATTAAGTCAATCTTTCCAAGACCAGATTGGGACGCTGACGCCATACCAATCACAATGTCTTCAGAGTGAGATAGATTATAAACGAAGACATTAAGCAGCGACATAAGTGTGCTATAAAAACTACAACCTTCTCGGGCTCCAAGTTTTTTCACTTGCACAACTGTTTCATTTGGAACTAAAAAATCGAATCTAGAGCTATTAAATGTTCTAAAAGCAGGTCTTTGATAATCAATTGGAAATGGATTTATTTCCAGAGGTGCGGCAAATTCCTTTAGCCAGTAAGATTTGTGCTCTTGATCTAATCCAAGTTTGTATTCGTTGATGGCAAAGTCTGCAAATTGAAATGCTTCTTCGCCCAAAATTATTTGATGCTTTGAAATTGCATTATAAAAATCGCTAAGTTCATTTAATAAAATGGCAAACGACCAGCCATCGCAAACAATATGATGAGCTGATAATAAAAAAACGTAAGTTTTGGATCCTGTTTTAACCAGAGTAGCTCGATAGCATGGGCCTTTCACCAGATCATACTTAAACTGAACTTCTGCTTTTTTTAATTTTTCAAGATCGCTTTTATTTTTTTCAGAATAATCTAAAAATAGTATTGGTTCTTCTTTATAATCTTTAACAAAAAGAGTTTTTCCATCAGCACTAAAGGCAGCACGTAGAGAATCGTGTTTTTTTAGTAATTCTTGAAAAGCAATATTGAATGTTTCTGTATTTATCGAACCATCTAAATTTATCGAAAGGGATTCGTTGTAACAAAGCGTAGCATTGCTGTCCATAGCGATCGAAGCCCAGATTTCTCTCTGAGCTTCAGTTGATGGAACTGCTTTGCTTACAAAGCCAGATTCAAATGGATTGTAGGTAACTTTTTTTTTCAACAAGTTACCACTCATAAATCTAGAAACCATTTCTATCCTTTAAGTAAATAATATTGCCCAGGCATCGAAGGATCCTCAACGAACCAAGCTGGATTTCCTCTTTCATCTCTACCAATTTTTGCTCCAGGCATCGGTGCTCCGCTCATGTCAAAAATTTTTGGATCAAGTTCAATATCGTTTAATTGTGATTTGTTGTTTGATGGAAATAATCCCATCTCCTGCATGGTTCTCACCGCATTTTTAAATGCATTTAAAACTTCAACCAATTCCTGCTCGGTATGAGCAAGATTAATAAACCATGGGAATCCGTCATAAACATGAATTCCTTTATATCTTAAAATCGCAAACAACAAATCTCCACCGTTAGTGTCAGAATTCCACTTAGGTTTCATTAGAGATCCGAAATTATTCATCTCAATTGGAGCATTTTCAGTTAATAAAAATAAATTCAAATCATCGGCAAATTTTTGTGATCTTTGATTTAATTGATCAAAGAGTAAAGCCCCACCTTCTTTTAATATTTCAAGGGCGCCTTTAGCGGCAGCTAGTGCAAGTGGATGGCGGACGAATGTTCCCGCGAAATATGTAACCCCAACTGTGGGAGTTGAATCATCCCCGTATTGCCAATGCCCACCATCTAGCGCATCCATATATTCTGCTTTACCAGAAACCACGCCAATTGGCATACCACCACCAATAATTTTTCCATAAGTACAAATATCAGCGCGGATCCCAAAATAACCTTGAGCTCCGGCCGGGTGAATTCTGAATCCGGTAATAATCTCATCGAAGATTAAACAAGTTCGTGAATCATTCGTAATTTTTCTCACTTCTTTTAAAAATTCTATTGGTTGAAAGTTACAACGACGACTTTGAATTGGTTCAATTAAAACGGCCGCCACAACTGAAGCCATTTCTCTAATAATTTTCAAAGATTCTTCAGTTCCATAATCAAGGACAATCATATTAGAAACTGCTTCAGAATTTATTCCTGGAGCGGCCGGATAGGACTTACCTGTTTTTGATCCTCTTAGTATAACTTCGTCGTTGATTCCGTGATATGAACCGCTAAAAACAATAATTTTTTCTCTACCCGTTACAGTGCGGGCAATTCTCATCGCCCCTAAAACAGCTTCAGAACCTGTGTTGCAAAAAGCAGTTCTTTCATTTCCTGTAAGTTCATTTATTAAATTGGAAACTTCGGAAACCAACTGATGTTGAGGTCCAAGCTCGATCCCATCTTCTATTTGCTTTAAAACATATTTTTTAATTCTTTCGTTTCCATTTCCAAAAAAATTAGAGCCAAAACCACAAGTCATATCAATATATTTATTATCATCTAAATCCCAAAGGCTTTGAAGAAATGATTTCTTAACAACGATAGGATAAACAATTTCTTTGCTCTCTGGTTTGAATCCAGTTACAACTCGTGGGTCAGCATGATTTTTTCGATTGTCTTGTGTGAACTTTTTAGATTCTTTTGTCTTTTCTGTATATTTTGCAAAAAATTCTTTTATCTTGTTATTTTGAGCATCTGTTAAGTGAGTATTTTTTTCTGTCGAAATGCGTGCTTGCGCACCGAAAGCTTCTTTTACATTTGTTACATTAATTTTATTTTTTTTCTCAGCAATTGATGGCATTTGTAGATTAGGAGATCTTATTACAGGAGCGATGACAGAAGGAATTTGATTTCCACTTAAAAGCATTATCTGCTGAGACATTAGCTCTAATTGACGATTAATAATTGCCTCAAGTCCGTTTCCACCTGCATCAGGTGAATTCGGTCGAGTATTCAATTGAGGAGCATGGATAGTTGTTGAAATAGGATCTGGTGTTTCAACTTTTATTGCAACAATATCTACCAGGTGACTGGCCAGAAGATTTATTGAAGAATAATTTTCCATTAACTGTCGAAAAGTTACTTTCGTCTTTAATTCTTTCTTTAATAAAAGCGCGACTTGGGTAAGAAACAATGAATCCATTCCCATTTCAAGAAAAGTTGTATCGTAATCAAAACTTCCAACTTCAACGCCGGATGATCTTTCAAAAAGCTCAACAAGAGTTTTTTGAAGAGAAGATAACTTATCATTCATACTTTGATCCTTAGTGGTACCATGCTGAGTCGACCTATTTGCATTTACAATTAATTTATTAGTGACATTTTTTGGTTCAAGCCAATGTCTGTTATTTTCAAAAATATAAATTGGTGCAACGACTCTCTTTCTATCAGCTTCTAAAAAAAGAATATTTGCATCTACTACTTTGATGCCTGCTAACCAAAGTTCACCTAGAGCTTTATTAAAACCCATATTTTCAAACTCTGCTTTATTCGATAACAGAGTAATAATTTTTGCATCGGAACTAGAAATATTCGCCATTTCCTTTTTCGCTAAATTACTCAGGATATTTTTTGTTCCCACTTCCAAAAGAATAATATTTGGCAAAGATAAAACTTTACTTATTGTGCGCAAAAACAATACTGCATCAACAATATGATTTGCCCAATATTCCGATGTTCCCATCAATTCTGATTCAAGTTCTGAAGTGACCGTTGAATACATGGGTTCTAGAGGCGGTGAAATGGTTAATGTTTTCAAAAAATCTTTAAATTCTTCAACGGCAGGCTTCATCATGCGCGAGTGAAATGCATGTGAAGTTTTAAGTTCAATTGAAGCAATATCAAGGTCATCTAAAACTTTTTTGAAGGCTATTATAACATCGTGATTTCCAGCAACAACACAAGATTGTGATCCATTAACTGCTGCAATATCTAACTCATGCCCTGTGATAAGATCTTTTAATTTATCTTCAGAAATTCCCACTGAAAGCATCATTCCCGAAGGAAGTCGTTGCATGATTTCAGCCCTCTTTGCGATGGCCTTCAAGCCATCTTCCAATGAAAACACACCATTTAAAGTTGCTGCTACGAACTCTCCAATGCTATGCCCGATATAACCCAAAGGATTAAATCCAAGAGACTTTAATGTCATCGCCATTGAGTATTCAATGATGAAAATAGCGGGTTGAGAATAGAGCGTATTATTAAGATTTACTTCTGAATTTTCATTAAAAATAATTTCTTTGATATCAAAAATCTGGTGTTTATTAATAAGCGTGCAGCACTGATCAAAAATCTCTCTAAAAATGCCACTACTTTGATAAAGACCTTTACCCATTTCTTTATAATGGCAACCTTGTCCAGGAAACATAAAGTATAGATTTGGAATTTTGGTAAATTGACCAATTCCAGAATTAGTTGATGACAAACGGTTTAAATCAGCTTGATCCCTTGCTATTACAAAACTTCTAAATTTGTATTCTTTCCTGCCTACTTCGAGTGTGTAAGCAATTTTTTTCCACTCTGAAACTTCAGTTCGCTTTAAACAAGAGATCAATTCATTTTGCATTAATAATAACTGTTTTTCTGTTTTTGCTGAAATTTTAAACACTGAAGCACTCTTATTCTGTTCGTCAGTAGTTTTCTTATCAATAGATTTATACTCTTCAATAATTACGTGAGCATTCGTTCCACCAACACCGAAAGCAGAAATACCTGCTCTTCTTAAAGAATAATTTTTGGGAAATGGAAGGGATTCATTCGTGATAATGAAAGGCGATTCATCCAATTCTAAATGCATATTTGGATTTTTATAATGAACAGTACCAGGAACTATTCCAGTATTTACTGCTTTTACAGCTTTGATAAAACTGGCAATACCTGCTGCAGCAGTCAAGTGGCCTAAGTTAGATTTTACAGAACTTAGATAGCAGAATTTTTTATTTGCGGTCGACTTTCTAAAAGCTTTAGTCAGAGCTTCAACTTCTATCGGGTCTCCAACAGGAGTAGCAGTACCATGGGCTTCAATTAATCCCAAAGTGTCAGCTGTAATGCCGGCATCTTTTTGTGCTCTTAAAATGGCTTCCGCTTGCCCATAAACGCTAGGTGCAGTAAAGCTCATTTTATTAGCACCATCATTGTTGAGTCCAACACCTTTAATGACTGCTAAAATTGTGTCTCCATCATTTATAGCATCTGAAAGACGTTTAAGTACAACCACTCCACCGCCGTCAGTAAATACTGTTCCAGAAGCTTCGCTATCGAATGATCTGCACTCAGAATTTTTGGAAAGAATTCCACCTTCAAGAAATTGATGTCCGGTGTTTGGCGCACCAGAAATAGCAATTCCACCGGCCAAGGCCATATCACAGTTTTTTAATCTCAGATTTTTTACAGCTTCGATAATTGCAACCAGAGAGGTTGAACAGGCCGTATGAACACTCAAGGCCGGTCCTTTTAAGTTGAGTTTAAAAGCCACGCGAGTAGCGATATAATCTTTTTCCAGACCAAGCATTACGTTGAAATCACCTATCATTTTTATCTTTTCAGGGTACTGATCAACAAGCCTATTATATTTTGAATTTCCCATTCCTGCAAAAATACCAATCGTTCCAGAATAATTTTCGGGATCATATCCGGCCAGTTCAAGTCCTTCGTGGGTTAATTCTAAAAACTTTCTTTGCTGCGGATCCATAAGCTCTGCTTCACGCGGAGTCATTCCAAAGAATTTATTATCAAAATTTTCTTGTCCCGGATAAGCTCCATGAACAAAAATGTAATTGCTTTCACTAGCTAATTCGCGATCGACTGCCGGGTTTATAAGGACAGGATTAAAAGCTTCAATACAATTTTTGGTGTTAACAAGATTCATCCAGAATTCATCAATATTTTCTGCACCTGGAAATCTTCCAGTCATACCAATAACTGCTATATCATTGCCGGCATGCTCAGTTGAATCTTCATGGCGCTCTAAAAAATGATCTAACTCATCTCTTTCGTTATCAATAAAATTTGAAATTTTTCTAATGGTTGAATACTGGAAAAGATTTACAACTGTTAATTTCTTTTTAGATACCTTATTAATATCTATCAAGATTTTAATGGCCATCAGTGAATTTCCACCTAAGTCAAAAAAGTTATCGTCAATGCCGACTTGATCAATTTTTAAATACTTTTTCCAGCTGCTTAAAATTTTCATTTGAGTTGGCGTTTCTGCTGAAATAAATTCTACCGAAAGTTCCGGACGTTCATTATTAGGATTTAAAAGGTTTTTATAATCAACTTTTCCAGATGGTGTAAGTGGCACCGAATGTATTTTTATAAAGTGTCCTGGAACCATATACTCGGGAAGTTCTGAACGAAGATCAGCGCGCAAAATATTTAGGTTAACTTCTCCCAAGATATAAGCGCAGAGAGTGTTTTCTTCCTCGCCTTCAATAACTTTAACCAATCCTAGTTCCACATTATTCTGTCTCATGATTGCGAGCTCTATTTCACCAAGCTCAATTCGGTAACCTCTAATTTTAACCTGGCTGTCAATTCTACCCATGAAAACGATATTGTCGTCAGCATCCACAAAACCAATATCACCAGTTTTATAAATTCGACCATAATTTTTTGTTTCAATAAATCTATCACTAGTGAGTTCAGGCGAATTTAAGTATCCATTGGCCAGACAAACTCCTCCCAGATAAATATTTCCTTCACTGCCTTTCATTACTTGGTTTAAATTTTCATCTAAAAAATAGACGTAAGTATTTTTAATTGCTTTTCCAATCGTCGGAAGATTAGGCCAAAATTCAGCTGGGCCTGTAAGAGTTAAGCTAGTCACAACATGCGATTCACTTGGTCCATAGTGATTGAACAAGGTTGTATGATTTAATTTTTTAAAAAATGTTCTAATATTTGTTGTAATCTTTAATTGCTCGCCAGCAGTCGTCACTTCTAAAAGCGTTGACGGATAAAGATTATTTCCAACAGCAACTTCTGCCAGATGGTTTAAGGCAACATAAGGAAGAAATAATCTGTTGACCTTTTTTTCAGAAAGTGTTTTTAGAAGACCATAAGTATCTAAGCGTTGTTCTTCTGAAATCATTACGAGATGGCCGCCGAGTGATAAAGTCGAAAAAATTTCTTGAAAGTGAACATCGAAACTAAGAGGAGTAAACTGCAAAGTAACGCTTTTATTTTTTAAAGTAGTCTGTTCATTTTGCCATTCAATAAGATTTACCAAGGCGTTGTGACCCATTGAGACGCCTTTAGGACTCCCAGTAGAACCGCTGGTGTAGATAATGTAGGCAAGATCTATTTTGGATTCATCAATCACAAGACTTGAATCAGAGTATAGATTCAAATTAATTTTTTCATAAACTATAACGTCAGCTTTTGAATCTTTGAAAATATTAGCAAAACTTTGGTGAGTAATAATTTTTGAAGCTCTCGAATTTGCCACCATATATTTTAGGCGCTCTTTTGGATACTCCGGATCAAGAGGTAGATACGCCGCACCTGATTTTAAAATACCGAGAACTGTTGCTACTAGTTCAGGAGAACGTTTAAGCGAGACTCCAACGATATCACCTGGACGTACACCAGAAGTATGTAATGCTTGTGCAATTTTATTTGAAAGAGAATTTAATTCTGTATAATTTAAAACGCGATCATCCATCGACAGCGCAACGATGTCCTTCATAAGATCGACAGTATTTTCAAACAGAGTGTGAATGAACAAAACATGGCCCAGGTTAAAAGTTAAGAATCTAAACAAAAAGTTTTAGAATTATAACACTTAGCTATATTTACCTTATCGACATTATGCGAAAAATGTAAAATTTTCATCTTCAAAACCTGCGCTTTAATCTTTGTAAAGGTCTAATTTTATAGGCTCAATTTGTGCTCTTTATAATAAATGCACTTTTTTGATAAAAATTATCCCTAATTTAACTTTAAGGGCTTCATTTTCAAAACACTTTAAACAGGTATTATTGTTATTTGTAAAGTGACGATAAACCCTTTGGTGGGATTTTTGTCTAAAATTTAGAGTGAATTGAGATAGCAACACTATCTCAATTGATTAATTATCTATCGCTAGTTTAAATCTTATAGAGCAATTATGAGTAAAGCTGCAGTTGAAATAATCCCGGCCATTTGTGATAATCGCTGAAGCCAGGTATCCCCTGCAGTTTGAACTTTTGAGTTCATATAAACTGTATCATTGGGAAAAAGAACTGGAATAGTTTCAGGTCTATCAAAAGCGAAGTTGATTCGTTTTAATCCTTCTTTGGTATTTCTAAAAACATAACACTCTTCATATCCAAGCCCCTGGACAAGACCGCCAGATTTTTCAATGTAATAATATAAACTGGCATCTTTTTGATAGAGAACTTTTCCAGCTTTTGTCACACCACCAATCATGGTTACGAACGGAATTTCTTTGCTAGCACCTGACAAACTATCAAGCTTTGTAATGAAGACACTGTCTCCTCCTAGCCATCTGATTTTGTCGACTGTCTCATTAGATTCAAAATAACGATTAAGTAGAACTTGGTATTCGTAAGTAGATTGTTTTAATGAAGCAGTAAAATAATCAACGCTGATATCTCCTTGTACTCCACCGGCAGCATCTATGACTAAGTCCAGAGTCTCTGAAGGACGCACTAAATAGCGACCTGGCTTTTTAACTAAACCTCTTACTTCCACCCAAAAGTCTTTTGAAGTAAGGGTAAAATTTACGCTTTCAACACCTTTCTGAAAAAATTTTCTGTAACCATTGAGAACCGTCTCTTTAACTTCAGCAAAAGTTTTATTCGAAACATCCACATTAACATTGTATGGGAGTTGCAATACCCCGTTAAAGTCGGCCCTGAATTTTCCAGTTAATTTGCTATCGCTCGAGTGAGACATTGAGAATAAATGCCCTGGGGCCATGTATTGTGGGATCTTTGAAAGGTCTGGCACTTCACTATTTATGGTATTGCCCGGATTATTTACTTCTTGCCCACTCATCGTTTTTGCCACCTGTTGGGTGTAGAGCGGATAATCAACAACACTATTACTTGAGCATCCAACTAATAAAACTGTCGTCAAACTCAAAAGAAAAAGTAAATATTTCACGTCCTGCTCCCCAAAGTCGAAGTAAATCTATATATTGAATACTAAGAATAACATGCATATTTGTAAAGGAATACGATTTATGAATTTTAAAATATGAAAATTGTCCATACTCTTCAATTTTTAGGAATCGGCGGATTAGAAAAGATTGTCTACCAATTGGCAATTGAACAAAAAAAACAAGGGCATCAAGTTGATGTCTATGTTTATGATTATGAACAGTCCTGGGTTGAATTTTTCCAAAATAATGGAATAACAGTGATAACTCCTCCTCTAAAAAAATCAGGCTATGACTTTAATTTATTTAAAAGATTTGAGGATGATTTATTTTCCTACGACATCATTCATACTCACGATTTGAACCCACTTATGTATTTAGGCCCACTTATTTTATTTAAAAAAATATTCGCTAAAAAGCGGCCAAAACTTATACACACCACTCATGGACTTGATCATTTAGAAAATTATAAAAGGGCCAAGCTCTACGAGAATATTGTTTCTAGATTTGCCGATAGAATCGTAGCAGTGAGTGAAAAAATAGGGAAATTCTATCTGAACCAAGTTGGTCTATCTCATAAAAAAGTCATTGTCATTCAAAATGGTATTGCTATTTTTAAGAATGAAATCACTGATGAACTAAGAAATGAAAAAAAACGATGGATTTGCCTCAGACATGATTTGACTGAAGATCGTCCTATTGTTTTATCGCTTTCAAGAATTGTTCCATTAAAAGATCAATTATTTTTAATAAATTGCTTAAAATTGCGAACAAATTTGCAATTCATTATTGCTGGACCTCCGAGCGATCCTGAATATTATAAAAAATGTGAAGAATTACTATCTGCAAATATTAAGATGATTGGCTCACAAGAAAAAGTATCTGATTACAACCTTGGCTCGGACTTATATGTGAGTGCTTCAACCCACGAAGGAATTCCGGTTGCAGTGCTAGAGGCAATGGTTGTGCAGACTCCTGTTCTAGTTAGTGATATTCCCGGCCATACTACCTTGAACCAATTTGGAGAATCTGTCTCAATTTATAAAATTCACGACCAAAATGATTTTCTTTTTCAACTCGATTTAATACTTAATCAAAAAGAAAAATTCCAGGCAAAAGCAAAGAACGCCCGTGGTATCATAGAATACCATTTCTCTTCAGAAGCAATGAGTAATCAATACCTACAAGTCTACCGCGACTCTCTTTCCTAATTTAATTTCTGCAAAGTAATTTGTTGCGTGCAAATGGCATTAAAAGAATCTTTATGTGAAACCACAATCGTCGTCATATCCTTGGTGAGAGTCTTTAAGAGCTCTACAAATTTCTTTTCTGTATCCGGATCTAAGTTTGCAGTCGCCTCGTCCAGGATCAACATCGAAGGATTGCGAGCGAGGGCCCTGGCAATAGACAATCTCTGTTTTTGTCCCGTTGAAAACTGCGTTTTCTCCAGGAGATTCTCATCTAATTGGTGAGGCAATTGGGCAATCTCATTTTTCAACTGTGCCTTATCAAGGGATTCCCAAAGCATTTGATCAGTAACATTCAGAGGATCGGGATGACCGTATCTTAGATTTTCTCGAACACTACCAGCAATTAAAAATGGTTCAGGTCCAACGTATCCAATTTGGTTGGATAAACTTTTTCTTATGATTTCTGGATGGTGCTGATTTATAAAAATGGATCCATTACTTGGCTTATTTAAACCTAGTATTAAAGATAATAAAGTGCTTTTTCCGGCCCCTGACTCTCCACGAATTAGCAGAATGTCTCCTTTATTTAATGTAAAGTTGAGATCTTTTAAGACCATTTTGTCATTAAAGCCAAATGAGATATCTTTTACATCAATTGAAATTTCCTTAAGTTCTTTTTGGGGAACTAATACTTCAATTATTGGATTAAGTTCTTTAAATACCTTTAATTTTTGATTCCAATTGTACAAAGTTTTAAGTCCGAACATTTGTATTTTGACGTCAGAAGTAACTGAATAAAAATCTGAAGTACACTGAGCAAGCCGAATAAAAATATAAAAAAATGAAAGTAGTTTTGCACCCGGTGTATGAAAATACTTCAGACTCACAAATGTTACAACGGCAATAACTACTGCCCCCATAATTTGGGGGAAAGAATGTTTCAAACCAGTGACTACCCCATACTTTTGATAGGCGTTCTGATACCGATTTAATGAATTCTTTCCTGCAACAACTTCCCCGTCTATTAAATGGTAAATTTGTAAAAAGAAATTATTTTTTAAGCCGTTCATAATTATTTGCACAGCATTTTCTTTTTCTTTATGAATAACTTTTCCAACACCCTCAAGTGTTTTATTAAGAATTATGATGGGAATTAAAACAATACTTAACAAAGCAATACTGAGTAAAAATTCTTTTGGTGTTAAGTAGAAACCAGCAGCAACAAATAAACAAATTGAAACAAAGTTATTTATTAATTGAGCTATTTGTTGAAGCGCATAGGATCCTGTATTGGTATGCTCACTAAAGGCCATCATAACGTCATTGGTAGACATTTGTGATCCATTTTTAAGAGCGACTTCTAATATTTGAGATTTTTGGTAACAAATAAATGACTGTCCGGTGGCTATTGAAAGATAATATCTCATCGCCACTACGATTCCACGAACAATCCCAAAAACGATTAAGATCATGGTTGTACTAAATGCTGAATCAGGAAACCAGCCAGGTAAAAGAGTTTTGCTTTTTTCCATTAATCCAATGCTCATAAAAAAAGATTGAATGATAAACACAAAAGAAGACTCTACTAAAAACCATAACACACCTACGATGATTGCCAGGAAAAACAAGCTCCATACTTCTTTTCCTAAAAATTCTTTTAACTTTTTTAACTTATCAAACATTTAATTTCCTATTAATCGAACATGTGAAAATATTTTATTAACCGAAGCCTCATGCAAGCTAACAAATAATTATACCTGAAAAGTTTTTCTAATTTTTGCTCACCTTTGGGTCTGGTATTTATAAAGTTTACAATCAGAGGATTTTTTAAATATTCAACATATTTCATCATGCCTCTTTCATAAAAACCACGATGAATTTTTCGGGATTTAGTATCTACCATTATGCGGTAATAGTAAGTATGTTGATACTCCAGACACTCAAAGTCTTTTTGGTATTTTTCAAAAAGAGAATTCTCATTCAAAAAATTATTAATTAACTCCTGCATTGTATAAACTTGTAATAATTTTTCATTATACACTTTCGTCAAACTAACTTGTCTTTGCATATAATGAACATAAGCCCTTTGAAGATGGCTTACTTTTTTGGCTTTATGAAAGAGGGCCAAATTAATCAAGAGATCCTCACCTATGGTAATTCTAGGATCGTAAGAAATGTTATTTTCAGTGAAGAGCGATCTTTTATAAAGTTTGGTCCAAATATTGGCTGAAATATTACCCAGGAGTAAATCCTTTACAGAATCACCTGTTAAGGAATTGGCCCCGGCAAAATAATCGACACGAATTTCATCATCGACAAAGGCATCCGTAATCACGATGTCAGCTGAATTTTTCACGGCCTCTTGATACATATCCATTAATGCCGTTGATTCAATCCAATCATCACCGTCAAGTTGAAAAAGATATTCTCCAGTCGCAGCATTAATACCAGCATTTCTCGCTTTTGAAACCCCAAAATTAAGCTGATCAATTATTTTTAACTTTGAATCATTTATATTTTTTAATATTTTTAAAGTCTGATCAGTCGAGCCATCATTAACAACAATCACCTCTATTTCTTTTAAGGTTTGGTCGAGAACGGAACGTATACTTTTTTCAATATACGATTCAACGTTGAATGCAGGAATAATCACGCTTACTTTATACATTTCAAAACTTTCTCCACTTCAATTTAAAAGCTTATCGGTTATATTTAAATAATATAAAGATGTTGCACATACCTGACCAAACAACTCCATGGACTTCTCTTTTTTCTAAATTCTTGACGAAATTACCCCCTGTGCAATAATTTATCAAAAGACCAAATGACATAGGATTTAAATGACTCAATTTTGTCCCATATTTATTTTTGCACCAGGGGTATTAGCTGGTGCTGAACGCGTAGTTCTTACCGGCATAAACGCACTTTTTGAAGAAGGTATCGCCCCCAAAATTATTATTATTAAAGAATCTAGGGCCCCACAATATGCTGATGAGTTTATTAAACTTTTGAATCCCAAGATTAGTTGTAACGTTTTTGTAACAACAACGCCCTTAGATTTTTCTCTTGGAAAAAAAATTAAAAATAGTATTGAACAGGAAAGTCGGTCAGCAGTCATTCATACTCATGGATTCAAAGCTCTCTTTTATAGCTATATGATCTTTTCGCCCCATCCACTTATACATACTCATCATGGAAATACCGGGCATACCTTAAAGGTTAGGATATATGAACATTTGGCAACGAAGTTAATGAAAAAATGTCGACATGTCATTGCTGTTTCTGAAAATATGAAAAATGAACTTCTCATTATATTAAAACCCTATAATCGTATTTCGATCGTAGAAAACATGCTGTCTTTAAAGAATGCTTCTGAAATTAGGAAAAAAAGAAATATATGTAAAAAAAATAACTCAATTATTCAATTGGTTTTTATAGGCAGATTAAGTCCGGAAAAAGGTCTGATGCCATTTTTACATTATTTTAATAGCTTCAAGGATAAAAACAAATTTCGACTGGATGTTCTGGGGGATGGACCAGAATTAAAAGAAATTAAAAACTTCATCGCTAGTAATGACTTGAAACATTTAATCACATTGAATGGCTTTATCATTGATCCGACTGAATTTTTAATAAACTCAGATTTACTCGTTATGCCGAGTCTCAAGGAAGGATTACCAATGACGCTTATTGAAGCAGTTTCCGTTGGCCTGCCAGTTTTAGCCAATAACGTTGGGGCCGTTTCTACGTTGGTAAAAAATAATTTCAATGGCATTTTGATAGATCACTCTTCAGAAGCCAGTTGGCATAATGCATTTTCATTAACTTTAGATAATATCAATGAATGGAGAGCAAATTCGATAATACTGTCTAAGGATACTGAAGTAAAATATAGCTCTGAAGCCTGGGCAAAAAAAACTATTAAAATTTACCAAAAAGTATTATAGGCTTTTTTTGAAATTTCATTAGCATCGAAGATACTTCGCAATCGATAGAAAGCTTTTTTTGAAATTTCATTCCCATCTTCTCGTTTTAATCTAGAAAATAAATGGATCCAATCGTTAATCGTTTCGGCATTTAAAAATTCATCTTCTCTAAGTCCACTGCCTAATATACCCATCTGTGTTGATATTAGAGGCAGTTTCTTCGAAACACTTTCGACGACTTTTATGCGAGTTCCCGAGCCAAAACGAATAGGTATAATGCTAAAATCATTTTCCTGATAAACCTTATCAATATCCTTCACAAAACCTTGAAAATTTATGCTCTCTCCAAGGAATAATTGTTTACCCCAAGAACCATCTCCACTGCCTACAATATTGAGTTGATATTTTGCTTTATCAACCATCGGCCATATTTCAGATAAAAACCATTGAAGACCGTCTTTATTTGGGGCCCAATCTAATTTTCCTAAAAACAAAATTTGAATCTTAGATTCATTAATTTTCGGTTTTTCAAAGTCAATAAAATTCAGACCAACCGGAATTGTTTCTATCCGTGACATTGGCGCTAATTTAGAAAAAACTTTTTTATCATCTTCTGAGATAGTCCAAACTATAGAGGAATTATTGATGCAATTCAGTTCGAATTTTTTCATTATTCTCCCCTGCCAATTTAGTAGAATTGAGATTGGCCATTGAGCTTTTTTGGCAGCTGTAGACCATAATTCATGTTCGACATTATGAGCTCGGTAAATAATTTTTGATTTTTTTGGATCTATCAGAGGCAAAAAAGCACTCATAGGATGAAGGCCGTCAAAAATAATTATATCGTAATTCTCTTTGGCTAAAATAACCTTTAGCTTTTCTATTTGTGAGTTTTCACAAAAGGGCGTAGTCGTAATTGGAAGATTTGGATTTTTTAAAAAACCGAAACCTAGATTAATGAGTTTACGAAGTTTTGAATTAATTTTTTTTTTAGGGATACAATACAAAGATTGTGGATTAATTTGAGACTCATACTCTAGTTGATTTTCTTCTTTATCATCAAAATAGAGAATATCAAGTTGCGAAAAATACGATCTCATTGATTTCAATAAGGCCATATTGGCTACTCTGGCCCCGTCATTAACTGGAAATAAATTTTTAGGTAGAACCCATAACGATTTATTCATATTATTTTTTTTTCAAAATGATAACAGCTCCGCCTCCGAGCAATGAATAACCGGGTATAATTTTAGTGAAAAAATAATCTACTTTTTCAAATAAACTAGCACTCTTCGAATTTCTTGGAATAAATTTATCAAATCTGGCCAGGATTAGACTTCTTTCTATAGTCATTAAGGGAAAAATCTCGTTAATAACTTTGAAATCAGTATCATTTAATTTTCTTTCGTCTTCTGTAATATGCGCTTCAAGGGAAGCAGCATTTGGAACAAAGAAACGAACCAAGCGAGTATTTCTTATCCAGTCTAAAAAAGGAACTTCTACAGGTTCTCTAAATACGGCAATTCCACCTGGTCTTAATACTCGTTCAACTTCCCTCATCGCTTTGGGTATATCAACATGGTGAAGAATATCTATTCCTGCGACAATATCAAAACTTGCATCTTGAAATTCTAACTTCTCTGCAATGCTTACTAAAAAATGTCCTCTGTCAGCGCATTGATTTTTTTCAAATAACTTTTTACAATTTTCAATATTACTCGAAGAAATATCAAAACCTGTTACCTTGTAACCAATACGTGAAAAGCGTAAAGAATTATCCCCTGGGCCACAACCCAAATCAAGTAATTCAAAATTCTTATTCCCTTTATTATTTAAATAATAATCCACAGGAATTTCATATGTTCTCCAATAACTATTCCAGGGCCTTCTTTCTCTTCCAAGCAACGGTCCTTCAATTGGAGAAAAATCGATTGATTGGCCAACATCAAATTTAGCTGCATATTGTTCATAATATTCTTTTTCTCGCAACTGTCTCTCTGATAAATCTGTCATAACAATCCTAATAAATATTTGTTTCCCAAGTAGCTTCCAAATCTTCTGTAATAGTTAGATAAAGTGCTTTTAAACTAGCGACATTAAGCACTAAAAAATAAGTTGGGATGGAGAAAATTTTCCCCAATTTTCCTGGAATATGCCATTTTAATCCTAATATTGCTAAAGCATAACAAATCATTTGGGCATGTAAAAGAAATGTTACGACCGCATTGTTAGCATAAAAATAACTTGTAATGCTTGTTAAAAATAAGGCAAGCAAAAATATCGGCATTAGCCATCTTAAAACTTTATGCCCAATTAATTGTAACAAAGAAACATAGTTTTTTGACTTTATTAAAAATCGAGATCCATAAAGAAAACCTTTCATTCCACCCCGTATTACCCTAACTCTCATTGAAAATTCCTGAGAGGGCTTTTGGGTTGTCCTTTCATAAGTTAAAGCTTCTTTTTCAAAAACAACTCGATAACCTTGGGATATAATCATCAAAGGCTCAGTAAAATCTTCAATTATATTTGGAGGAAGTACATGATAAAGTTTTCTCCTGAAGGCATTAATGCATCCTATGGCACCTGTTAGGGTCCAAAGCTTACTCTGAGCATTTTTTATGGAACTCTCGTAACTCCAATAAATTTTGGTCGCAAGCCCCATGGTTCCTTCATTTTGCTCAAAATATTTCAAACTTCCACTCACCATTCCAACACTTTCATCTGAAAAATTTTGAACCATTTTGCATATAGCATCACTTTCATACATGCCAGTAGCATCGGAGAAGACAATAATATCACTTTTATCCATTAAAACGGCTTGATTGCGCGCTTCCGTTTTACCGACTCTGCCCTCAACTCGATAAAGCTTAACACCAAAATCAGAAAAGCTTTTTACGATCTCGTCTGTATTATCAGTTGAACCATCAGACACAACGACAATTTCGAATTTATCTTTTGGATAATTTGTTAACAAAGCGTTATTTATTTTTTCAGCAATAATTTTTTCTTCATTATAAGCAGCAATTAATAAGCTTACTGTAGGATAATATTGTAATTCTTTCTTAACTTTGTGATTTGAAAAAATTGAAAAGATGAAAATAGTTAATGGATATCCTATGTAGGCGAAAAGTATTATTCCAACAAGAACGTACAACAAAAAATTCATTTTAAATTAGACCTCTTTTATGAAGAGCTCCCATTAATCCGTATGATGTTACTTTAACATGATCCTTCCGATAGAGCTGTCCAGAAGCTACAACAATACCTAATAAAATATACGGATATAAAATATAAGTATGGGAGAGGAAAGAAATTGTAGTGCCATAGGCAATCATCGCCAAAATATACTCAGGGTGTACAAAACGCATCCGCCAGGCAGACCTAAAGGCATAGACCCAAACTGCCATATAAAAGATAAACCCCATAATACCTGTTTCAGCAAGGGCGAGAATCCATGCTGAATGGGCAGTTTTGTTGGCCCCTTCTGAACCTACAAAACCATCGGTATACTCGAGAAGTTTATTGTTATAACTGCCATAGCCAATTCCAAAAATAGGATTTTTTATACCCATTCTAATACCGGCTTCCCAATAAATTTTTCGATTATTGGTAGATCCTGAAATATCAGCTTCATCTCTTTTTATTAATGACATTACACCCATGCTTAAAAAAAGACTTACTACTAAAACGACAGAAGCTATTTTTTTATTACTCGCTTTCAACCAAAAGAAGGCAGCAATCAATGCGCCCATACCAAGGATCGCCCCTCTTGATTTTGATAGCCAAATTAAATAGCTATAAAAAACTACAATCAATAACGATAACG
Organism: Bacteriovorax sp.; assembly: GCA_014377485.1. Taxonomy (GTDB): domain Bacteria; phylum Bdellovibrionota; class Bacteriovoracia; order Bacteriovoracales; family Bacteriovoracaceae; genus Bacteriovorax. The sequence continues at coordinate 38,836 of JACMPM010000029.1, forward strand.
AATATTTCAAAAATTTATTTTTTATAACATTAAGAAAAACTAAAGCAAAAGGAATCGATAAAATCATAATTGCAGCAATATCATTTGAGTTTTCTAAAATTCCAAAACTCTTCAAACGAGCACCCTCGGCCAAATCCCCTAGCACCATAGATCGGTAAAATGAAACAAAGGCTTTTTCAGTTATTCCTAAAACAAGGGCGGCCTGAATAGGAAATATAAATTCTTTTTTATCAACAACATTTACGATTAAGTAATAGATGACAATATTTTTAATGAATATTTCGCCAAATTCTTCCAGCCCTCTTGCAGAGTTACCCGATGGGAGAATGGAGAAAAAAGTCCAGCAAGTAAAAAAGAAAAGCATAGTATTGGCAAAGTTCCAACTAAAGAAAAACTGCTTTCTAATCACTTTGTGAACAAGAAAACTTGCAACAACAATAATAAAAACATCTCTCAACATAGAATTCATTACTTCATTATGAAAGAATTCCCATGGTCTTGAGATTAATAAAAAAATAAAAAAAGCGACTGCAAATTTTGGATCAAATAAAAGCAAGGAGATGAAGAGAGCATAAGTTAATGAAAGAACTATTAACCCTGATCCCCACTCATGAAGGAAAAGAAAAAATAGTCCAAGGAAAATCCCAGTGAGCAGAGAAAAGATAACTCCTTTAGAAATTTTCCGTACAGGATTAAATGTTTTAGCGACTTGATCTTTCCATGCATAGTAAAGGAAAAACAAACAAAGTAATGCCGCTACAAATTGATGAATGATAAATAAATACTCTTCCCCGTTCAACATTTTATATTTCCGCTATATAGTCTGAATTCTTCCTGAGGAGTCCTCTAAATTTTTAGCTTCATCATTTTCTTGTATAAAAATTAGTTTATTAGACATCAGTTGCGTTTCATCTATATGAGGTAGTATTCCCAGATACTCACCTTTTAATAATAAGGCTAAATCCTTAGTTGCATCTATAGAATCTAAACTCATAACTTCTTTATAAAATACGTATCCAAAACAGGCGATTAATCCAATCATAAATCCAAGGCTGGCAAAAAGTCTTTTCTTTGGAAATAATGGACTAGTTGGATATTGAGGAGATTCAATTATCCCAATGTAACTAGGTAAGCTTTTTCTTTCGATATCTAATGCGATATTTATATCATTAAATTTTGAATATAACTTAGCAGCAATAGTGTTTTGAATTTCGGCATTCCCCGCCATCATTAATGGAGCGTCATTGTATTCTTTCATCGTTTTAGAATCTTGGTCTGGTGTGACTCCAGATTCATTATTTTTAGGTTCATTAACCCAATTTTCTAAAGTTGCTTTTCTTTGCTCTAGTTTTACGATTCTTGGATGTTGAATATTAAATTGTAACTTTAAGGCATTGATATCCAAATTAATCTTGGCAATCTCTGAACGTAGAACGGTTGGATTTTTTGATGCCAATGCATTTGAAGAAATATCTGAATCTGTAATATGTTTTGTCACGTTTACTGACTCTAACTTTTTCAAAATTGTTCTTTTCGCAATCTCAATAGTCTCGATACGTGAATCAATAAAATATGAACGAACCGTATCCATTACTTTTTTCGAGACCTCATAAGTAACATTTGGGTCACTATGCATGAATCCTATACGATAAGACTGTCCACCTGTAGAAAACAGAATAAACTGGTCTCTTAGGTATTGACGTCTTTTTGACAATTCAAAGGGAGGTAAATTCTTAGGATAGATATTATAAGTATTACCTATTTGATCGATAAATTCATCGCTCATTACTTCTTTAACCATTGACTCCACAGTTTGAGTCATTTCCTGAATCGAATTCATTCCGGGAATAACTTCACTAATTAAAGCATTTTTAAAATATTTAGAATAAATATTTAATTCAAAGTCCGTACGATAAGTTTTTGGCAAAATAAAACTTAACTGGACCATGCTTAACACAGATATACCCATGATAATCAACAATGGTTTTTTGTGGGTAAGGAGTAAGTTTAAGAAATCTTTGATGTAAATTTTTTCTTTCATAGTTTTTATTATTTGTTGTAAATAATTCCTAATAATTTTTTTCTATTTATTTCGATATCATTTTTTACTTTGTTGGAATGCTCACTTCTGCTTAATATTTTCTCGCTTGAAACTATTAAGTTCGAATCTGTATTTAACTTTATAAATGAATCTGACTGTGTTACCAGATTAGGTGTATCAACGATCAGAATGTCAACTTGTTCGGATAGATTCGAAATAATACGATTAATATATAAACTATCGTGCATGCTTTTAGACCAATTCACATCTAAGTCTTTCAATCTGAAAATTGAAAAAGAAAAAGGGTGACCAATAACTAAGCCATCTTTTGTAGTGTAATCTTTCAAGTATAAATTTAAAAGGCTATCCCCTTCGGGGTTTAGATCTACCAATAAGATTTTCAACTTATAAACTTCACTTAATCCCCGGGCCAAAAGAATTGAAACGGTAGTTTTCCCTTCTAATCGCTCTTCGCTTAGTACTGATAAGCTTTTTAATTTTTTGGTTGCATATTGAAAGTGAATTCTTTGCAACATATTGGCAACAGATTCAGACTCCCAAACTTGCTTTAGTTGATTATTAAAATTCATGCGATAGTCCTATATTTAATTGTTCTGCGTGATCATACCAGTTTAAGAATCAGCTACAAGTTATCATGTAAATGTTATCTATATAATTGACAGAAGATTGACCATTTCCCTTTAATCCATAAACCATGCAAAATTTTCATTATTTCCCGGTTTAAAAAGCTTGATTTTAGCAGAAGCCACGAGGATGCACACATTAACAAAAATAATGGTTAATGGTACTTAACTTATCTTTAAGATTTTTCTCAGAAAGGTGAATTTATCACGAGAAAGCCTTTATTTGGGAGCTAGATCCAATTTTTTATGAGTTCTTAAAAAAAGTAAGCATTTTAATAGCAGTATAATAACTGATGATTACGTTGAATAGAATTGAAGATTTGTTATTAATATAGAATAAATCATATTCTAATTTTTCATGAGCCTTAGCATCGTATGGAAGACAAACTTGAGCAAGGCCAGTTATACCAGGTTTTACTTCACGACGTCTGCGATAATCTGAAATTTCAGTTTCAAAAATTACCACAAACTCAGGTCTTTCCGGCCTTGGTCCAACAAAAGACATCTCGCCTAAAACAACATTGAACAACTGTGGCAATTCATCAAAATGACTGGCACGTAAAAATTTTCCAAGGCGAGTGACTCGTGGATCATTTATTGTTGATAGCATTGGACCAGTTGTAGCTTCTGCATTTTCTATCATTGATCTAAATTTAAAGATATTAAAGTTTTTTCCGCTTTTCCCAACTCTGACTTGAGAGTAGAAAACATCTCCACCCATCGTTAATTTAATTGCGAGTGAAACAATGAGCATAATCGGAGCAAAAACTATTAATAATGTAACCGCGAAAAAAGCTTCAAAAGTAGCTTCTGCTCGCTGCCCGATGGTAAGATTTTTAAAAAGATAGGTATCAGTATAAAAAACCGAAGTTAGATCAAATTTACTAATATTCAAGGCATTTGAATTTGAAACTGATAAATGATTCACAAAATTCGCTCCATCAATAAATATTTAATTAAGATGGAACACTCTTAAGTTAGGATGGGTTAAAGTTCAACTACATTATGAAGTAAGGGAATTTTTTATAGGTTAAATGGCCTAGACAGGGTGTTTTATGGTCGTTTCCAGGAAATTATTAACCAATAATTAATTAGGAATCTCTAAGACTGTTAAGCAATTATTTCCAATAATTTTGAAGCGCCCTTCAAACTGGAATCTTCCTGAAGGACCTAATGACGAAGTAATCTGAGAAATTAAATCAATTTTAAAGGCTCCAGTGGATGTATCAATTTCTCTGAGAGCAGCTGCTTCAAACCCAAAAAAGCGTTTGGCGCTCGGATAAAGTGCTTTATAGAGAGATTCTTTAGCTGAAAAAATAAGTGTCAAGAGATCGTTATCATTTAGAGTTTTATGAGTTTTAAGATCTTCTGCGCTTCTGATATATCGAGCCAACTCTAACTTGGCCCTGCCAATAACTTCAAAATCAATACCAATTCCCAATAAAGAGGTATTTTTAGAAACAGCTGCTCCTACCAGGTACTGATTATGAGAAATGCTACCTATTACCTCTAATGGCCAAGCAGGAGATCTACTTAAACCTATTGGTAACGAAAGCAGCTCAGAACCAAATTGTATTTCGTGGGCCTTTGAGGCGCATATTCGGCCTAATAGAAATTCATTTTTTCTATTAGGATGAAAATTATCAATATTTTTATATTCGAGACGGGATGATAAATGTTTTTGCGAATCACTTAATTCTTCAGCTTTTTTCAAACAAAAAAAGGATGAATGAAGAAAAAGTGAATTCCAATTTTCAGTTGAATCCATATTATTACTTTAATTTCTTTTCCCAATCAATGGCAGATTTAACTATATAAGATAGATCATCATATTTCGGAGTCCATCCAAGAATATTTTTAATCTTCTCGGCCTTTGAAATAAGCGTGACCGCATCCCCTTCTCTGCGAGGGGCCATCTCAACAGCTAATTTTTCACCAGTTATTGCTTCAACTGTATTGAGTACTTCTTTTACTGAAAAGCCATGGCCGTAACCACAGTTTAGTATTTGAGATTTTATATTTGTATCTAAATAATTGAGAGCATCTAAATGGGCCTGGGCCAAATCATCAACATGTATATAATCTCTGATACAAGTACCATCCGGTGTAGGATAATCATCTCCGAAAATAGACATACCGGTCCTTTTACCTGCAACAACTTCTGCCGCAGTTTTTAATAAATGAGTCGCTTTTGGTGTCGACTGGCCAATTTTCCCGGTAGAGCTTGCACCGGCAACATTAAAATAACGTAAGGCCACGTAGGAGAACTCGTGAGCACTAGACACATCTTGCAGCATCCATTCAGTCATTAATTTAGACCGCCCATAAGGATTTATGGGACTGGGAAAAGTTTCTTCTGAAGCGACTCCGCCCTCTGGCATTCCATAGACTGCGGCCGTAGAAGAAAAAATAAATTTCTTAGTTTTAAACTTTAAACAAGTCTTTAAAAGTTTCAAAGAAAGCTCAGTATTATTGTGATAATAAAGTGCAGGATTGGTTACACTTTCTGGAACGACTATGCTCCCGGCAAAATGTAAAACAGCTTCAATATTATGATCTGTAAAAATAGTGTCTAGAAGTTTTTGATCGTTGAGTTCTCCCACGATCAATTTTCCAAAAAGTACATTTTCACGTCTTCCAGTGGAAAGATTGTCGAGTATAATAATATCTTTCGCTTCAGCACCTAATAGACTAACGACGTGGGAGCCGATATAGCCGGCACCGCCTGTTACTAAAATACTCATTTCCAAAAAACCTCTTTTAAATGTTGGCTTGCTAGATTCTAGCACTATTTAGCATAAAATCAGCTTTATCCTATTATTATAAAAGATTAAGAATCTTAGTTCTTATAGAATGTGACCATTTTAAGAGCAGTATAATAAGAAATGATGAAATTGAATAATAATGACTTTTGGTTATCGATATAAAAAACATCGTACTCAAGTTTTTCTTTAGCTGTAGCATCATATGGGAGGCAGATTTGGGCCAATCCTGTAATGCCAGGTTTTACTTCTCTCCTGCGGGAGTACTGATCAATTTCTCGCTCATAATTTTCAACAAACTCTGGCCGTTCAGGGCGTGGTCCAATAAAAGACATATCTCCATGAATGACATTCATTAATTGGGGAAGTTCATCAAAATGACTTGAGCGTAAAAACTTACCTAATTTAGTCACTCTGGGATCATCTTTAGATGAGAGCCTTGGACCAGATTCTGCTTCTGCGTTTTCAATCATAGTGCGGAATTTAATTATCAAAAAATGATTTCCATGCCTTCCAACTCTTGTCTGTGTGTAAAAAACACTTCCACCCATCGTGTATTTTATTGCTACGGATACCGCAAGCATGATGGGAAGAAAAACAATTAGCAGGAAAAAAGCAAAAAATGTTTCAATAACACTCATCACTTTTTCACTTAAAGTAAGACGATTGAATAGAAAACTGTCTGTATAAAAAATATTAACCATGTCGAATTGTTCAATATTTAAAGACGCCTTGTTGTTAACTACCAGATTGTTCATACAGTAAGTCCCCAACATTTTACACCCTCATTTCTTTCACAAATAAAGTGGTGGTTTAATTTTTCTATAAGCCAATTAGGAGTAATGGTTTCATTTAAAAAAATAATTTTTCCTTCTGGATCAAAATGAAAAGATACAAACTCTTCCTCATCTCTTAGTTTTTCTGTATGTATTTTTTCTATATGCTTAGAGATGTGTGTCTTTTTTTTGCGTTTATATTTTTTATTCACTTCTTCCTCCTTAAACATTTAGTTTCAGATTGACAAATGCATTGACCGTGCCAAATTTAAGATGTGAAAATCATAATCAAAAGAAAGAAGCTAGATAATCCCCAAGTCATTCTGTCGGGGATTTTTGGGATAATAATTAAATTCATAACTTTAATTATTCATAATGAAAAACTATCAATTTCATACTTAAAGGAAGTTATAGCTTTAGAAATCAGTCTCAATTAAGTTGATTTTTTTTGAACCAAAATTTCAAAATATTGGAGAATAGGTTATGAGAAAGTAGGAGTCTTTTATATCTTTAAATTATTAAGTAAATTTTTCCATTATCCTTCAAGATATTTTAGAAAATATAATATACGTCTCAAATCTCCAGAATAATATTAAAGTAAGATTCTCAGGTCAGTGACCGTTTTAATTTCATCGCGTATTTTTGCAGCGTCTTCGAAGCGAAGATCACGAGATGCTTCTTTCATTAATTTTTTTAACTCTTCAATTCGTTTATCAAGTGCTTCAGCACTTAAATGAGTCATTTCAACCTTTTTCTTTTCGCCCTTACCTCTTTTAGCTCCGCGAAGAGTTTCGATAACTCCTCCGCTTACACTTTTAATAATTGTTTTAGGGGTGATGCCATATTTTGCATTATGTTCTTCTTGAATTTTTCTTCGTCTATTCGTTTCACCAATCGCACGCTCCATACTCTTCGTCATTTTGTAGGCGTAAAGTATAACTCGCCCTTCTGAATTTCTTGCGGCCCTGCCCATCGTTTGAATTAGAGACCTTTCTGAACGTAGAAATCCTTCTTTGTCAGCATCGAGAATCCCCACCAATGAGACTTCGGGAATATCTAATCCTTCTCTCAAAAGGTTGATTCCAACTAATACATCAAATTCACCAAGCCGCAAGTCGCGGATAATTTCCATACGCTCAAGTGTAACGATATCAGAGTGCAGGTAGCGAACTCTGATTCCACTTGAAGCATAATATTTTGTAAGGTCTTCTGCTAATTTTTTAGTCAAGGTTGTCACTAAAACCCTGTGACCCTTTTTAATCACAGCTCTGACCTCCAATAAAAGATCATCGACTTGGGTGGTGGCATCTCGTACCTCAATAACTGGATCGAGTAGTCCTGTTGGACGAATAATCAGCTCTACATATTCACCATTGGTTTTTTCTAATTCAAAATTTCCTGGTGTGGCCGAAACATACATCGTAAGGTCTTGCCGCTCTTCAAATTCATTAAATTTTAAAGGTCGATTATCAAGAGCAGACGGAAGTCTAAAACCATAGTTGACTAAATTTTCTTTTCTTGCCCGGTCCCCACGATACATTCCACCGGCCTGTGAAACGGTGATGTGAGATTCATCGATAATCATCAAAAAATCACGGTCAAAATAATCAATAAGAGTTGGAGGAGGATCCCCCGCCGCGGCCCCTGTTAAATGCCGAGAATAATTCTCAATCCCGGAACAAAATCCTAATTCTTCCATCATCTCGATGTCGTAAAGAGTTCGTTGTTCGATTCTTTGGCGTTCTAATAATTTATCAAGTTTTATGAGCTCTTGAATTCGCTCACGCAACTCAATTTTTATGGCCCCGAGAGCATTATGCATTTTATCAGCGCTTACAACATAATGAGATTTTGGATAAATGGTTTCTTTTCTCAAACTCTGTATAACTTTTCCTCGCAAAGGATCGACGATAGAAATTGAATCAATTTCATCTCCAAAGAATTCAATCCGAACGACATTGCTTTCTTCATGAGAAGGAAAAACTTCTACCGTATCGCCTCGTACTCGAAAACAGCCGCGGGAAAAATCGATATCATTTCGTTCATATTGAATGGCCACTAAAGTTTTTAAGAACTCGTCTCGATCGAGAATCTCTCCTACTTCGATTGTTGCCCTCATGGCCGAATATTCATCTTTTGATCCAATACCATAAATACAAGAAACAGAGGCGACTACAATAACATCATCACGCTCAATTAAACTGCGAGTGGCGCTGTGGCGAAGTTTTTCAATCTCTTCGTTTACGGCAGAGTCTTTTTCAATATAAGTGTCGGAGCCCGGTACATAAGCTTCTGGTTGGTAATAATCGTAATACGAAACAAAATATTCGACGGCATTATTAGGAAAAAATTCTTTAAATTCAGAGTAGAGCTGGGCAGCCAGAGTTTTATTGTGGGCCATGACTAAAGTTTTTTTACCTAAGGCCTGAATGACGTTGGCCATGACAAATGTTTTTCCAGATCCAGTGACTCCCAGAACAGTTTGTTTTGTTTTTTTGGCAGTAGTGTAGCCTTCAATTATTTGGGCAATAGCACGGGGCTGATCTCCAGCGGGAGCAAATGGATTTACAAGATTAAAAACGGTGTTACTTGCAGCTGTTGCTGAAGATTTTTTTGGTGTTTTATCTGCGAGCTTATCTGCGATCTTAATTTCAGCCTTTTTCCCAGTCTTTTTACTAATCTTGGGAGCAGTCTTTTTTTGGGCCTTAATGGGAGTTTTTTCTTTATTCATAAAGTATTTCGAACTACGATCATCCTATGAAAAATATACTCCCTACGCCTCTTCAATACAAAAAAAATAAACTTACCTTTGATGGATTATATTTAGACAAAATTGCCAATAAGCGCACCACTCCATTTTACCTATACAGTAAAAAAACCTTAGATTTTTACTATAAGACCTTCTTCCAATCGGCAGTGAAACAAGGAATTCCAGAGCCTTTAGTCTGTTATGCGGTGAAAGCAAACTCCAATATTGAAGTGCTAAAGCGCTTAAAAAAATTAGGCAGTGGTGCAGATGTCGTATCTGTTGGTGAATTAAAAAAAGCGCTTGCGGCCGGCATAGATCCTCAAAGAATCGTCTTTTCAGGTGTGGCAAAAACAGAAAGTGAAATTCTCTTTGCTCTTAAAAGCGGTAAAAAAGGGATTTATTCTTTCAATGTTGAGTCCATAGAAGAGTTGGAGCTGATTAATCAAATCGCCAAAAAAGAAAAACGCATTGCCAGGGTTGCTTTTAGATTAAATCCCCAGGTTGCAGCAAAAACTCATAAACATATTTCAACAGGAAATAAAACTCATAAATTCGGTTTATTAAAAATTGATATTCTAGAGGCACTGGCCGTTCCGGGCTTTTGGACTAATACAACTTTAGTGGGACTTTCTATTCACATTGGAAGTCAACTCACTGACATGAAGGCTACCGTTGCCGCGATTAAAGAACTTTCAAATCTTGCGCACGAAATAGAACTTCCTTTAGAATTTTTAGATGTTGGTGGTGGATTGGGAATTGATTATACCGATGAAGAGCGAATGAAATTAGCTTCAATCGATCTTTATATGAAAACCGTATCAGTTGCTTTAAAGAAATTTTACTTCGATAAGTCAGAAGATACTCCTCGCATAGTTTTTGAACCTGGAAGAATCTTAGTTGGAAAGATGGGCGTTTTAGTTTCTCGAGTTGTAAGAACAAAAACTTCTGATAATTGTCACTTTACGATTATCGATGCTGGGATGAATGATCTTATCCGTCCGGCACTTTATGAAGCTCATCACGAAGTATTGCCTGAAACAAAATCAAAAAAAATGATCACCACTGATATCGTCGGTCCCATTTGTGAGACTGCAGACTGCTTTGGATCGAAGAAAAAACTTCCAACGCTTAAAACTGGCGATCTTGTAGTAATCGACAATGCAGGTGCCTACGGTCAAACTATGGCCTCAACTTACAACGAAAGAGCAATTGCACCAGAAATTTTAATCTAGGAATATTTTGAAAAAAATTCTTTTTATTCTCATTTTAATTTTTTGTTTAACACCATGGTGTAGTTCTGCAATAGCTCTCTTTTTAGGACTGGCCTTAAGTTTTACTGTGGGAAATCCATTTTCTACACTCACAAAGAAACACACTTCCACACTCCTGCAATATTCAGTTATAGGCCTTGGTGCGGGAATGAATCTAAAAGTTGTAAGCATCGTAGGCTTGCAAGGAATAGGTTATACTGTTACTGGAATTGCTTTTACCGGATTGATAGGCTGGCTATTTTTTAAGTTGTTAAAAACTTCCAACAAAGTCTCCATTCTCATTACTGCGGGAACTGCCATTTGTGGTGGAAGTGCAATTGCGGCCATCTCTCCTATTATCAGCGCAGAAGATCACGATATTTCAATTTCTCTTGCGACTGTTTTTATTTTAAACGCTGCTGCTCTTTTTATTTTCCCCACAATTGGTCATGCACTTTCACTTAGCCAACATCAGTTTGGTTTATGGGCGGCCCTTGCCATTCACGATACCAGTTCAGTCGTTGGTGCAAGCATGCAATATGGAAGTGATGCCTTGCAAATAGCTACCACGGTAAAACTTGCACGAGCTTTATGGATTATTCCTGTTTCGTTTCTTGTGGCCATAATCATGAGAAGAGTTGAAAAAAGCAAAGAATCAAAAAAAATTAAAAAACCATGGTTTATTTTAGGTTTTATTTTAATGGCAGCGCTTGTTACCTGGGTACCTTCGCTTGAACTTACTGGCCATCAAATCGCTTCAATCGCCAAGAAGGCCTTAGTCGTTACACTTTTTTTTATTGGTAGCGGCCTCTCCTTAAATTCTCTCAAAGAAGTGGGAGTGAAGCCTTTGGTGTTAGGAATGGGACTTTGGATAATCGTAGCATCAACTACTTTATATTTAATAAAGTTAAATATTATCCATTAGATCGTTTTGATAAACTGCTCACGCGGAAAACGAATTCGTGGGCCGTACATTCCGCCCTCAGCTCTTTTGCCGGCCCCAACAATCATTACAATATGAGCTTTGCTCGGTAGTCCCATGATCTTTTTGACCTTAACCGAGTCGTAGCCTTCCATTGGGCATGTATCATAGCCTTGCGAGCGAAAGGCTAGCATGAGATTTTCACAAGCAAGAGAACAAGATTTTATCGACCAGACGCCTAGACCAAAAGAACTAATAGGTTCTCTGGGAACCATTCTGAAGAATCCGACAAGTGTATTAAAGATCCATTTAAAGGGCGTGAGCACGTTGAAAAAACCAACTGTATAAACAAATGGTGCAAGTTTTGAATAATAAAGAATTGCTGATTTTGGTGTTTCCACTGGAAGAGAACTAAAAGTTGCAAGCATCTGCTTGCAGTGAGCTCTCCAATGATCCGGACGAGCGACACAAACAATTAATTCACTGGCGGTAGTGGCCGCAGGCTGGGAAAAACAGGCAGTGGCTACATCCTTCTTTATCTGCTCAGACTTCAATCGATAAAATTCCCAAGTCTGTAAATTGGATGAATTGGGCGCAAGCAAGGCCAAGTCCAGGCACTCATCGACAATATGATCAGGAATTTTTTCATCCGTAAATTTACGAATTGATCTTCTGGCATATACCAGTTCAATAAAGGCCTGCGGATTAAAATAATCAGCACCCTCGTTTTGAAACTGTTCATTGCCCGCAAATTTTCCATCCATTTCTGTAAAAACATTTTTAGACATTTATTTATAGCTCCAAGTCGCTGTAGCATCGGGATTGTCTTTTACGACAACTCCAAGTTCATTGAGACGGTTTCTGATTTCATCAGAGCGCTTGTAGTTTTTAGTCGCGCGTACAACTTTTCGCTCTTCAAGAAGAAGTAAAACTTCTTCATCGTTATCTGAGCTAGTTCCAGATAAATGTTTTCTGGCCACATTTAATTCTACTAAAATTGTATCCGCATGGTCGTGAACTAAACCTGTGGCGTCTCTCATGAAATTAAAACATTTTTTAACTTCATCAATATAAGACTTTGAAATATCGCCGGTTACCCTGCGATTAAAATCTTTTATCACTCCAAAAAAAGTACCCATGGCCGCAGGCACATTAAAGTCATTGGCCAATTCTTCCTGCATGACTTTGAAACTATTTTTTACGCTTTCTACTTCTGTATGATCATCAATATCTTTAGGAATCGCATTGGCCACCAAGAGCGCACAATCGTGAATTCTCGCTATTTCTCCAATGGCCTTTGAAATAGAATCTTCCGTCCAATCAAGTTTAGAGCGGTAATGAACAGCTAAAAGTATATGGCGAAGAATGGCACCGGAAAAAGATTCGGTGAAAGCTCTAATAGTCACTACGTTTCCTAATGACTTAGACATTTTTTCAGAACCAAAATTTAAAAATTCATTATGGGCCCAGTTATGACAAAAAGGACAACCATTGGCCGCTTCAGATTGTGCGATTTCATTTTCGTGGTGAGGAAATATTAAATCGACTCCACCATGGTGCAGATCAATTGTTTTTCCTAAGTGTTTACGGGCCATGGCAGAACATTCTATATGCCATCCAGGACGACCTTTCCCCCAGGGAGAATCCCAACTCCAGCCTTCTTCAGGCTTGGCCGGTTTCCACAATACAAAGTCAGAAGGATTCTTTTTTTGTCCATCCACATCGACTCGAATACCGTGTTGAAGTGACTCTAAAACTACTTTTGAGAGTTTTCCATATTCTTTGAATTTGGGAACATCATAATAAACTTCACCATTCACCACATAGGCATAACCATTTTTAATGAGTTCTTCGATCATCGAAATAATTTCTGGCATAGATTCAGAAACAGTCGGCGTGACGGTGGCCGGAAGCATCCCGAGGCATTCCATATCTATGGCGCACTCGCGGATAAATTCATCAGCATGAACTTTGGGATGAATCCCCCTTTGCTTGGCGGCTTCTAAAATTTTATCGTCAACATCAGTATAATTACGAACAAATTTTACGTTGAGACCAAGAGATTTCAATGTACGGTGAAATAAATCCGCAACGACTAGTGCGCGTGCATTTCCAACATGGAGAAAATTATAAGTTGTGGGTCCACAACTATAGAATAAAACAATGTTAGGATCGATTGGTTTAAAGATTTCTTTCTGACGAGTAAGATTGTTAAAGACTTTGATTTCCATGATAATTCCCAATGAGCTCTAGAGTTAGATATTCAGTCTAACATAAGAGCTTATTGGAAATAAGAATTAATTTTTTCGTTGATTGAATTTTTATCGAGATTAATAGTAAGAGAAAATTCCTGTGCCAGAAGCTCACGACACTGATCTAACATTTTCTTTTCACCAAAACTTAGTGCTTTTTTATCTCTTAACAAGAATAGTTGACGAAGAACTTCAGCAATCTCTAATACAGAGCCGGTCTTAATTTTGGCAGAATACTCTCTGTATCTTCTATTCCAGGTCGAGTTATCAACTTTTACATCATGATCGACTAAGAGTTTATAAACTAATTCAACTTCTTCATTACCTACAAGCCCACGGATACCTGTTTCACTATCAGTTGGAACCATAACGGTCATGCCGTTAGCTAAAATGCGAATAATGTAAAACGTCTTGCGCTCGCTTCCCATTTCTCTTTCTTCAATGTCACAAATCTGACCGACACCGTGGCCAGGACAGACTGCATAAGCACCGATTGAAAACATTTAGACCTCCGATTTACAAGTACAGCAGACTATAACGCTTAGAGGCGATCAACACAATGAGCCCTGTAATATCTACATATGTTACTTAATTTTAAAGGATTTTAGGGTAAGAGTTCCCCGAAATTACCTGTGAGTTCTTTTTTTAGCTTAAGATTCTGGCATCCAAAAAAATCAAATTTAAGAGAGTTGTCTCGGCCTGCGGACATACAGTATGAAAGCATGTATCGGGCAAATCACCAGCTTCGAGCACATAGTAATGGCGATGATTGATCTCGGCCATATCTTTTCGCTGATAAGACGTTTCACCCAATTTTTTAAGGATTTCTTGAGCCTTGAAAACTTGATGACTTAATAAAAATATCTTTAAGTGCGAAGAGAAATTATTATTACAAGTTTTTACAAATCATAAAGGGCCTAATCATAATTTATTTTTTAGCAGAATATAATTCCCATTGACTTACTGCTTCAACATTGAGACTTCCTCTTTAATTCAAAACGCGCAATTGGAGCCTCCTCATGAAAAAGCTGATTTTTCTGGTTATATTTTTACACTTTAATTTAAACTCTGCATTTGCAGGTTTGTATAAAGGTGAGTACAGCTTAGGTCTTTTTAAAGACTCAATATTTAACGCCTCTAAAATTACTCACGTTATTATCGTCGGCTCTGCCGCCAAAGAAGATTCAGATCAATTTTTCCAAGCAGGTGTAGCACGCGCCTTTCGCTATAAAGAAGTTAATCCCCTTGATCAAGTAGTTATAATGAGCAGCCCGGAAGTCAGAAGAACTGAAGATGCTGAAGTTTTTAACGAATTTAATATCTTCGTTTTTAAAACAGTAAAAGACACATTTACTGGCGATAAATTAATGAAAGAATTAAATGAACTTGAAAAAATCGCCAGCATTGATTTTTTTGGTCACTCGTCTCCCTGGGGATTAAAGCTGGGAAAGACTGATGCAGCTTTTGACCCAACCGAATTCACGCAATCACTCACAAAATTAAAATCTAAAATGCTTCCTAACTCTTACATGACAATCAGTAGCTGCAATAGTGGATTCTACATTGCTCCTGAAATCAGCCGCGTGCTTGAAATTCCTGTTTCTGGATCTCTAACTAGTTCAGTGTTTGAGCGAATTGAATCCGATGGAGCTTGGTACAAAGAAGATGATTGGACGAAAGACAATTACGTTGAAGTAAATAATAACAGTTATAATGAAGATGTTTCGTGTGCGCTTGGCCTTTGCTGGAGAATGAAAGCCTCACGCTTTAACTACTCTTCTTATTGGGGACAATTTAAGGAAGGTGGATTGAGTTTTTATAAATTCTTCTGCAATTTCGAAAACAACTCTGACGGTCGCTGTGAAAAAGGAATGGCAAAATCTTTATTAACATTCCCTTCAGTTCGTCCTCTGACTAATAAATCAACCACAGAAGATTTTAAGGCTGTTGCCTTTGACTGGATTTGTTCAACAGCTAATGACAAAACTTATTTTAAAAACTGTGTGGCAGGCGTCGCTTCTGCTATTGCTCGTGGCGATCTGGTTTTTCAAACGCATCCAGGAAACGAACTAATCTGTGACTTCAAATCATGTAAGGCAACAGTTGTTTGCAAGAAAAAAATATTTGGAAGTGGTCCAAGACCAGGAGGATGTAATCTGCAGACAGAAGTTAACAATACTCCTACAACTGCAGCTCGCGAAATGTTAAGCTTATTGAAAGGGTTTAATGCTCTTAAAAAATAAGTTGAACAGCAGATATGTGATTAATAGAACAGTAATAAACTATAAAAAATTAAAGATTAAACAGGAAAATGTCGATCTACTAAGGTAGATCATTCGGGTCGTATATATTCTAGGTATGTGGCCATAGAGTCTGGGTAATTAATCTTTATGAAATTTGTATTCGTATTTACACTCTTCTATTCCTATTGCTTTAATGGATTTAGTTTTGAAGTTCCAAAGACTTGTCTTCTGGATAAATCTTCTCAAAAAGATTGTGTCCAATGTAAACAAACCACTCCAAAAATAATGGATCTCGGAAAATTACAAAAATTAGCTAATGAACAATTAGTCCCCTTAACTGCCCTTGGCCTTTATAGTGATAAAGCTAAAAAATTACGTGCATCAAACATTGTCATTAAAAATCAACTTGCCAGTATTTTTAGAACCCTAAGAGACAAAGGAAAAGAACCTACATTCCAGGAAGGACAAAAACGAATTAAAAAAATTCAAGAGTCGTTTGATCAATTAACGGTTCTTTCCAAAGAAGCCAATCATCTTGAAAGGCAACATAATATCTGTATGAATAATTGTTCAGCAGTACAAAAACTAGAAATTCTAGATGATATCGGAAAAATTCAAAAACTAAAAAGCATGGTTCTTATTAAAGAACCATTATTGGCCAATAAAAATTTTGAAGAATTATATACGAAGATGGATGATCAGTTTGCAGATACAGAGGATATGTTTTCAAACAAAATATTTGAAGAGAAACTCTATCAGGCTACCTTTGATAATCTTCAAAATATAATAGCCAGAGAAAATGAATATGCTAGATTTGAAGACGATGCAAAAAAACCATTTTTACGTCTGGAAAACAATGATAATATAAAAAAATATAATGATGACTTGATGAATCGTTTTCCACTTATCAGTGAAGGAATCATTCAAGATATTTCAATCAATGAGGCTTCACAAAATCCTGTTAATAATAGTGCTTGTTATTTAACTCAATTATTTAAAACATACAGTCAACGAAAAGAATATAAAGAGATTGCCACTGATGTGACTTTATTTGCATTGCCATTTTTCTTAGGACCTATTGGCAGAGCTTCAGAATTTACCATTGAATTAATGATGGGAGAAAGACTGGCAAACTATGGACTTAAAACAATAGAAGCATCCAAATCGATGAAATTAACAAATATAAGCATTAATGCAGGTGTTGGCATTGCAGACTTACAAAAATTACATGCTGAAATAAATGAATGTAAAAACAAAGAAGTAACATTTCTAAGTAGTGCTAGTAACGAAAACTTAGATCAATTAAATGAATGTAAGGAAAAAGTGAGCAATGAAATACTGATGGCCGAGATATCGGCAATACCTCTTTTAAAAACTCATATTTCTATGAGTGCTTTAAAAAAAATTCAAATCATACCTCCTGCACTTTCTAAACGCGTAAGCTTGATCACTAAGGATTTTGGAAAAGGAAAAAATAAAGTCATTAAAGATGAAATTAACGCAATTTTAAAAATTGTTAAAGATGAAAAGAAATCTTTAGAGAATTTACCGACTTCAGTTATCAATCAAAAAGAAAATATAAAAGCGTTTAAAAGCACTCACACTATAAGCCTCGACTCGAAGGCTCCAATTTCTATAGCTCCAAAAGATTTAGTAGAATTCCAAAAAACGATTGGTAAAGATACAATGGAATTACTCTATGTACCTGGGGCAGATGTTCCTCATTTACCAGAATCAATTAAAAGAGTGGGGCATGTTGCAATTAGAATTGGAGATAAAGTTTATCATCAAACCGGTGGATCTGGATTTAAAATTGAGAAGTTTGAAGATTTTCTTTATAAGACAAAACAAAATTATAAAGTTTATGGGCAGGTAATTGAAGTATCTGAAAAAGAAAAAGCAGTCATGGAATCGTATTTCAAAAAAATGTATGATAAACAACTTCCCTATTCTTTTTTAGCAAATAATTGCTCGCAAACAATTTGTCGATCAATGGAACTAGCCGACATGAAAAGCACAAACGCTGTCATTGCAAGAGATCCCTTTTTAACCCAATTAAAAATCAGTAGAAATGAAAGAGTTGTAATGAAAACTTCATATAACGATGATAAAGACTTAAGTCTTAAAGATTTAAATATGGCCACAGTTAAAAATCGACTGGCGTTCTATGGCGTTCCTCTCGTTAGTACGGGTAGCGTAGCAGGTGCAGGTTATGAAGCTGTGGATTTAGTTGTGGAATACTTAAATCAAATAAAAGAAACGAAATAAGCCTAAATAGTAGAAGCAAATGCCCGTCTATATCATTGTATGAGGTGACTTGTTTGTCATTTAATATCTATTTGATTTTTTTTTAACATTCTTTTTAGCTTTCGATGGTTACAGTTTTTTCAATTCGGTCGCGTACAAACTGAATATGACCTTTAAGAGAATAAACATATTCCGAAAAGTTTTGGGGCATTTTCATTTTATTGACCCGTTCTTCGATAAGACTTAGTTGTTGCAAATAATTGTCATAATCTACTTTGGTTACAGTGTGTTTAATTTGAGTTTCAAGAAACTTAAGTTCACCATAGCGCTGATAAATTTTCGACCGAAGTCTCCAATGATAAATTTTGGGAATGGTTCTAATAAGTGGAAGTAGAAATGCCAAAAAGGGAATAATTAAAAGAACAAAGCGATCAAACCACGCTGCCAGCCAATAAGGTAAGTAGCGCTGCCAAAATGGAGCTCCGGATTTATAAAACTGAGTAGCATCCTTACTAAGTGAAAAGGAGTCATCTTTATTCGTTGGAAACTCTCCTCGCTTTTCAAAAATACCTGGCTGACTATGCACTTCCGTAGCGGCCTTTAATAAAAGATATGCCAATGCTGGGTGTATGTCATCTCTGACAAGTAATGTGGAAGTGGATGCAACCAGGTCAATATCCTCTTTTGGTATATCTGATTCAAGATCAATGGCCCCACGTGGAAGAATTAAGTGATGAAAGGCCTGATCTTTTCTTGAAATGGCTTCGGCCTGTTCCAAGCTCAGTAATTTTATATCTTTTCTAAGTGCTAGTTCGTGAATAATTTTATTATCAGCAGGCAACATTAATATGACAGCATCGACGGTGCCATTTTTTAAGGCCTGAGCAGATTCGGTCGAAGTCATATTTAATAGAGATGCATCCTGGGGATCAACACCAGACATGAGTAAAAGTCGTTGCGCAAAAACCTGAGCCCCGTGTCCTACTCGTCCAACAGCAATTTTATCTCCAATGAGTTGAGAAAAATGAGTGTAGACATTTTTCGAACGATAAAATATCCAAATAGGTTCGTAGTATAGGCTTCCAAGAGATACAATATCTGGTTCTTTGTCCTCAGAACCAATACCATCTTGAACGAATGCAGCTGAAACGCCAGTATTATCATCGTCGAGAAGTTTAAGATTTTCTAAAGGGCCTGAAGATGCACGAATATTAAGAGTCACGCCTTCTGCTTTTAATATACGCTTATATTGTATTGCATACTTTTGAATATCGCTTTGATCATCCCCTGTTGAAATTGTTAAATGATTTGGCGGGGCCGGGTCAAAGCGCCCAATAGCGAAGATAAGTAAAATTGTGATCAGTATGCCAAGTGGTAAAGTGATTTTTGCAGACATCAGTTGATCTTCCTCTTAGTTGTTTTACAAAGATTTAGACTATTTAACTTAGGAGTTTAAGTAAATCACTTTTTAAAGACAATCAAGTGAAATTGTGAACTTAGCATTTAGGAAATGCCTACTTCTCTTAAAACTGACTAAAAAACAAACAGCTCTCATTGTAAAAACTATAGGGCAACTCACTCAAGATTTATAAATGATAAAATAAGAAAGCAATATAAATCGAGGATTCCATGCCTACAAAAATTTTAGCAATCCTTGTTCTTTCTCTAGCACTTTCAATAAACTCATTGGTAGAGGCCAAGCTTGTTCAAATTATACACACCAATGATTTGCACTCTTATTTTGAAGGATACCGCGATGGTCGTGGTGGCTACGCTCGAGTAAAAACAGTAATTGATAACTTAAAAAAAGAAGCAAGTGCCAAAGGCATAGAAGTTCTACAACTAGATGCTGGAGATTGGGGTGAAGGAACATCTTTTTTCTTTACTGACCAGGGTGCTAATTCCATAAAAGCTCTGAATATGTTTGGTACGGAAGCAACTCTCATTGGAAATCATGATCATTTATTAGGTGGAAAAGTTTTAGGTCAGCAGATAAGACGAGCGAATGTTCCCATGAAATTTCTATCGGCCAATTTAGTACAAACTAAAGAAATGGAATTAGGCGATTTAGTAAAACCATTTTTTGATGTAGAAAAAAGTGGATTTAAAATTCGTGTTATTGGTCTATCTACTGAAGAACCAGAATTTCAATATACACTTATTCCGGGATTTATTTTGCCGGCAATACCGACAGGTTTAGCATTTTCAGCTCAGGCAAAATCTGAGGGTGTTGATGTGGTGATCGCCTTAACTCACTTGGGACAATTCCAGGACAAATACCTAGCAAAATATTCTAAAGATATAGATGTTATCGTCGGTGGGCATTCACATACTCGAATGGATGAAGTGCTTTTGGTAAAAAATAAAAATAATAAATATGTTCCGATTGTGCAGGCCGGATCTCATGGACTGGCAGTAGGAAGTTTAATTTTAGATATTCAAGGAAAGAGTGATGTAAGAGTTGTGAGTTATAAGCTTTATGAAATAAACACCACTGTTTTGGAAAATAAAGAGATGAAGCAATTCGTTGATCAGGTTGTTCAAAGTCGTGATGAATATTTTGGAGGTCATTTCAATGATATGGTCGGAGAATCAAATGTACCTCTGTCCGGATATATCGATGGTAATCCAGTAATCAAAAAATCTTGCTGGGGAGAAAACCTGGCAAAAATGAATAAAGAAGCGGTTGGTGCTGATATTGGACTTCACCTTGCATTTTTCGAAGGTGTTTCCATGAACGCAGGACCTGTTAAATTTGGTGACCTCGTTGATAATTTTCCGCACGTTAGAAACTTTACTGATCCGGGTTGGGAGATATCAACTTTCACTGCAAAAGGAAATATTATAAAAACTATTTTAGAAGCAATTATCCAATTAGATGGACACGTTGGGGTAAATTTTTACGGATTAACTTATAAAAGTATGATCATTCCAAAGAGCATTCCCTATGCAGGCGGTAGAGTGCTTAGCTGGGCAATTAAAATTAATGGTGAAAAAATTGATGATCAAAAATCTTATACCGTGGCAATTCCGACTGAAGTATCCTATGCCGTAAATACCTTGTTTCCCAAAAAAGTTCAAAAAATTATGCCTGGCCTGGTTAAATCAGGAAAATTCTTCTGGCCTTTAATGGAAGAATATATGAGAAATAATTCTCCGATAAAGTGTATAAGTAACTAAAAAGCACCTCTATAAATCAAGTCAAACGATCCCATCGTTTTCTTGATTAACGATAATCTTGCAATTCAATTTTTGGAATTTCTTTTAGACCATTAGTTCTAACTTGAATTTCAAAATCAAGAAGCCTTTTCTTTAAAATATTAAAAACAGGTCCCTCGTTTTTAATTGGAAAAAGTTCTTTAGGGTCTTTTACTATGTCAAAAAATTCAAACTCCGGAATATTCAGTCTCTTACCAGAAATAAAAGTCCAAGCAGAATATTGCATTTCTGCAAATCTAGCGCGTCGATGTATCAATTTATTTTTGTTATTTCTAACAGCGTATTCCTTGAAATCATGACCTATAGATATTTGGTATTCTCTTAATTGATCAAAAATAGAATTTTTTTGGTCAACGGTCAACGTAGTTTCCCAAAGAGGCATACGCACATGAAAAACCTCTTCTTTTGTAATATTTGTTTCAATTTTTTTCTTATTAACTCTAACAATACTCTGTCCATCAAACTTATAATCATTGAATTTAATATTTAGTAAATCTAAAATGGTTGGCAAAATATCAATTCCTGAAACAAAATTTTTCTCGATTATTTTCGGTACAACTCCAGGAAAGTGAATGATAAGTGGAACATGGACCATTTCGTCGTGTATGTCAGTGTGTGCTATATACTTTCTTTCTCCTAAAGTTTCTCCATGTTCAGATTGTAAAATAATTATGGTGTCATTATATAAATTATTATTTTTGAGAATTTTAATTATTTCTCCAACCTCATAATCTACTTGAGAAACGCCGTTATCGTAAATATCATTTAAAAAATTAAAATCAATTTGATTAACTTTTTTGGGAAACTTACCTGTTACTTTAGAGGATATAAGATGAGTTTGATTATTTAAAAAAGTAAGATTAAATTTATGCCCCGGTAATTTTGGGTCATACACATAATTGTCATAATAATATTGCATATTAGCAAAATAATGAATTCCATAAAAAGCCCCGCGATAATTTTCATCTGCAAATTTATTAGGTAGCTTATAACCGAATGGTGCGTGGACCGATCCCAAAGGAAACCATAAAAATAATGGATGGTCTTTGTTCTTATTTACAAAATCATTAATTATATTCCAATTAAACTGTCGATTATTCCACATTCTTGTTTTTGGAATATGAAAATGATTACCAAAAGCTTTTTTAAATAGTTCTCGATATTCTACTACCATTTGAAATTCTGGTGAATTACCAATCGCTGCACTGGTGTATCCATTGCTATTAAGAATATCTCCAAGGGTTTGAGGGGGTGTTTTTTTGAATTCTTTGGTATAATTGCGATCTGGAAATAATCCAGTATGGACACTTCTCTCAGAAACAGGGGTCAAATAATCAGTAGAAAAATAGTTTTTAAATAACCAGGAATCTTTGGCAAATGAATCTATGTTCGGTGAGGTATTTCTAGGGTATCCGTAGGCACCTAAATGATCTCTTCTCAAGCTATCAATACTGATCAAAATTACATTGCATTTTTTAGAACATAGATCAAAAATAGATTTATCTTTTGCAAGTATTCTTTTTTCATTATTACAACTAAATAAAACGAGAGTTAAAAAAAGTAATACTATAAATTTCATTCACATTGACCTTTATAAACCGGTAAGCACTCAGTGCCTAACGCTTTAAAGTCAGTTTTCATACTAGACAAGTGTATTAAAAGTTTTTCTCTAACCTCAAGAACTTTTTTCAAATCAATTCCTGCTAAATTATGCTGCTCCCTTGGATCCTTTTTTAGATCGTATAATTCATCGCTACCAGTTTCAAGCGTCATAATATATTTCCAACCATCTGCAGTTCGAATTGATCTTTTATGAGTGTAATTTCGTAAATCAGTTTCACTGAAAATATCTCGATCAGGGAATTTAGTTTTAGTTTTTGTTAGAAGTGGAAGCAAGCTGACTCCCTTAATTTGATGCTTTAGATTTTCATCTGGAGTAATCTTCAATAAATCAATAACTGTTGGCAAAAGATCAATTGTACTTACCTGATTATTGACTATGGTCCCATTGGTTTTCCATGGCGGAATCATTAAAAGTGGTACATTAAGAAGCTCATCGTAAAGAGTGTGACCATGATCAAACTTTCCATGCTCTAAAAATTCTGTCCCGTGATCAGAAAAAATGAACACAATTGTATTTTTAAGCAAACCTCTTTTGTCCAAATCAGAGTAAATCTTTTCCAAGTGAGAATCTGCGTCGAAGATTTTTGAATCATACCAAGCTCGCCAAAAGTTTACATCCTTTGTTGAAAAAGTGAGCTGCTGATTAGCGAGACCTTGTTCACGTATTTTCCCCTGTGTCTCAGGAGTACCTTCAATTATTGCATTATCGCTGGAGTAAAAATTTCCTTTGTAGTTTTTTTCCACTTTAAATTGTCCATGGCAATCGTATCCATGAAGAAATAAGAAAAAATGATCTTCTTTCTTAAGTGAATCTAACCATTTTTTAGATCTTGCATAGCTATTTTCAATTCCTCCAAAAGGAGTTTCATCTGTGTATTCATCAAATCCTGAATTGTAACCCAGAGCTGCCGCCAGACCAGAATCACCTGTGAATCCCGCAGTGGAATAACCTTTTAATTTTAATATTTGGGCAATTGTTTTTAAGCTTGGATTAGACTTGGGAAAGTTTGATAATATTTTTTCATTTTTATCAAACTTAACGTATCTATTTTTCATTCCATGTTCAGATGGAAAGGTAGATGAGAAAATAGAAAGATATGTTGGAACTGTCCAACTTGCGGGAGAAATCGCATTAGAGAAGAGCACTCCCTTTTTGGATAATTTATCAATAAATGGAGTCGTATTTTTTTCATACCCGAGTGAATGGACATGACGAGCTTGAAGAGCATCAAGTGCAATAAAAATTACATTATAGTCATTCTTTTTTAAATTACTGGATGCCCAAGAATTATTAATACAAAGTATTAAAATAAAAATTTTAAACATAGTGCTCTCTCATTTAAATCGATTAGATATTAAAACCTTAAACAATTGCCAAGAAAATGACAATGCGCTTTCAGTTAAAATTTAGACTAACCTTTTAGCTACATTTGCTTTATTCAAGGGAAATTCTTATCATGAAATTTTTTTCAGGTAAGATATAGTGGAAATGTATCAATTGCTCGAGGATTTTTTATCAGATAATTACATGCATCTTAAGAGTTAATTTCCGGGAAATAATTTCCTATGCATTTCACTTTTAAGGACCATGCCAAGAATAATTTAAACAGCAGTTATTCTTCAGACATATAGTCCTTACATTTTGCAAAAACAGAACTAAGAAAGCATAGAACTCAAACTAAACTTTGTGTTCGCTATGCCTGCGTTTCACAAATATTATTATTCGTTTTCTTAGGTTTTTCTCTGGGCATAAGTCGTGACAGAGTACGCCCTCGTGATAATTCGTTTTTGGCAATGCTCATTATTATATCCTCTCATGGCCTTTATTTTTATTCTCTCAGTCTTGCCCATGCTGCATTAATAAAACCATTAATACCAATTTTTGAGCCTAGTTTATTATTTGCTTTTCGATTTTCGATTTTCGATTTTCGATTTTATCAAAAGCTAGATTGGATAGGATAAATAATTACAAGAATTAATCTAAAAATATTTCAGTAGGAGATAAATTCGTCCATATGTTTCATTACATCTTCAGCAGCTTCTTTGAGAAGCTTAACTAGTTTGTCTTGGTTTGAAGGTTTGACGGTGAAAGTATTAATTAGAGTTATAAGTTCTTGTTCGGGTTGAATGATAGTCATTTGTTTCCTCCTAATTAATTTTATAAAAACCATTAAGATAATGATTAATGAGAAGTGATTTGGTGACATCAATTAAAATATGTAATTTAGAATTTTTGATGTTAGTCACACTTATTAAAAAAAATATGAGTATTAAAATAGACCATCTTTACCAAAGAACTAATTTAATCTATCAAATGAGCCGATCATTTCTCTATGACGGCTTATAAAAAAACAATCCTATTTTCTACATTTTTAATACTTAACTGGTTGACGATTTCTGTCGGGAATCCTGCTGAGCAAAAAAAACAATTCTATTTTATGGGTGGCGGAGGTGAACCAATAGGTGAAACGACGATCTTTGACGGTGAAATTAAACGCGTGGGAAGTTTTCTAAAAAACTCTGATTGGGATGCGACAGTTAGTTTTAATGGTGGTCATGCTAAAACCCAGGAACTGCTCAAAAGTAAAATGGTTAAAGCACGAGATGCAGGGCCATTCATCGAAAAAAATTACAATGCTCTTATGGATGAAGTGATTGCAAAGCTGGAGTCAGGCGAGTTAAAAAGTGGCGACCAGTTAATGATTGCTATCGATACTCACGGAGCAATACGAAGCAATGGTAAAGATGCTGAGAAAACTCACCGGGTGGCATTAAGTAATAGTGAAGCCAAAGAACTAACCAATCTTTCAGGGGCGAGCACTGTTAATCTCGATAAGCTCGATAAAATTGTTGATCTCGCCAGTAAAAATAATGTCAAACTGGCAGTGGCCGATCTCAGTTGT
Organism: Bacteriovorax sp.; assembly: GCA_014377485.1. Taxonomy (GTDB): domain Bacteria; phylum Bdellovibrionota; class Bacteriovoracia; order Bacteriovoracales; family Bacteriovoracaceae; genus Bacteriovorax. The sequence continues at coordinate 64,467 of JACMPM010000029.1, forward strand.
TACTCAGGAAATTTACTCAATATAAAAAATGATAAAGTTTGTATGATCTCTGCTTCTGGTCCCGAGCAATACAGTTACGGTTCTGGGTCACTAAATTTGGGATTTATTAATTTTTCTCCGGCCATCACATTCAGCGCTAAATTTTTTGATTCTTTAAAAATGGGAAAAAATTTAGAAGACCTCTTCCTTTCTGCTCGTAGCAACAGCGGTGACACTCCGGATTTTCCGATGATTAATACTAATGCGGGTTTAGCGATCAATGATTTAATTTACAAAATGATCACACCTTATTTAAATTATAATGATCAAAAGGCTTCAAACTTCGGCGCTCAGTATGTGAGAACCGGAGACAAATTTGAAGAACAAGTTTGTAAAATTGACAACAATCATCAGCAACTCCTCGATCTTTTAAAACAGTATGAAAATCTTAGTGGTGTGACTGATGAAGTGAATAGAAATACCAACGAGTTTAAGGGTCTTCGAAATGCACTGGATAATTATAGAAGTTATCAGAAACAATACGAAGATTCTTTGCGGGGAAAATTCGTTGCGGAAAAAGAAATTAAAAACATGTTCGAACAACATTTTCCCAATGATAAAAAAGCCTGGAGCAGCTACTCTCCCCTGGATTTTTTAACTATAGATGTCGACTCTTCAATTAAACGTTATGAGGAACTGGCAGAGCGAGATAAAAATAGTAAATACATTGCCGGTATGTGGGACTCGACTGTGAGTCAATTGAAGAAGCAAAAGGAAATCGCGGCATATGTAAAAGAAAATTTAAGTGATTTAGCTAAAGGATTATTGAAAGCCCAGGTAGAAGCTTACGGAAAGTCTGGAGTAACAAAAAGCCTTGCTTCAAAAGTGTCTCAAGAGGCAAAAAAAGTTTTCAATACCCTTTATAAAAGTATCAAACAACCGGCCAGCAACCCATGTAGAGATTTTGTTTTATGATTAAATTATTTCTTCTAATCTCATTAATGTCTTCATCTTGTCTTTTTGCACAGGAGTTTTCCGGGTGTGGCGAGTACCTTTTCAAAGGAATTTTAAGGCACGATGAGCATGCTCCATTAAAGATGATTTACGTCGTTAATGAAGGAACGAAGTCGCAGCTAAATTTTGACCTCATTGAAAAAGATGATGTGATAAAACTCGCACTCGTGCTTAATTTGCCAACGACTATCACAGGTAATATCGAAAAGCCGATGGATGGGACAAAAGGATCACTGACCATGCCTACTGAAATCGCCAGACGCTTTCCGAATCCGTTGAAAAATAATGACACTGGTATTACAAAGATCAAAATATTTAAATGCATTTAACAATAAATACCAAGATTTTTTGGCGACAAAAAAATACCCCTTTACATGCACGCGAGGAAATTTCACTGATGGAGCTGGAAATACGATGGAGTTCTCTTGAGGTTGTGGCGATGTTAAAGGAGCTGCTAAGCAAGGTGCTGGATGGAAAGATGTTGGTATAGGATTATCACCAACCTACAGATAAACCTTGTGACTAATCCTATTTTTCTTTATAGCTCGTCGTAATGCCCTTAAATTTTGGCAATTCAAATTTTAGAGAACAGACCAGTTTTATTTTGCAATACACTGTAATAATAGATTAAGTCTAAGATTCTTATCCCAATATTTTTTAATTTTTAATGAAAGCAGGCCGCGGACCGATAATAAATTAACAAGGTTTAGTTTAGTTGCTTAGTTTAAATAATTACCAAGGTAATAATTATGAAGGTCAGCACAATCATTTTATTTTTAACTCTATTAAACCAACAAGCTTTTGCTACTGATCCTGCTCCTGCTTCTAATTCTCCTAAAACTGTAAGTCAGACTTACCCAACCCACACTTTTGAAGATACATATTATTATATGCGCCAGGATTGTACTGTAGACGGTTGTGTATGGGGTAAGCACAAATCTCCTGAAGCTCAATTTATGGAGGATATGGAGGCTAAAGCAATTGTGACGGCTGGTATATCTGAACAGCATGAGAAGACGGTTAATAAGTTAGTTAATCCGGTTAATGGTCCTTCAACTTGTGGACCCATTGGTGCTAACTACGATGCAAATGCTGAGTCTGATGAGTTGGTTGCAGCTATTTTCGCAGGATCATTATCTAAAGATTTTTGTTCTCCAGCAGGTTACGTAGTTCCCAATTCACTTTCTAAATGGTGGGCCGCTCTTAAGATATATTCTAGTGGTGAAAAAGTAAGACATAATAGTTTCGATGTAAGTATAGAGGCCATAAAAAAACAAGTGGATTTAATTATCAATGATAAATCAGGTAGTAAAAATCTGCAGGTTGAAGCTAACCAGCTGCAAATTACCTTAACTAATCTGACCATTCAAAATGTTACAGAAAGAATGAGATTACGTTCTGAATTATTAAAAGCCGGTAATGAAGCTATTAAGTCCAATACGAAAGAAAATACAGATGTGTATCTTGCTTACAAAGATATTTTAATAGCGGATGGATTAGAGAAGTCTTTAAGCATTGCTAATGATGCTTGTAAGCGCATGAAAAAATGGAGAGTTTGTGAAGATGATGCCGCCCCATCAACTTGTAGCATAAAAAATGTGGCCGATCCTGTTCAAGGATGTAAAGAAGCTCAGTCCCAAATACCGTTGATAATATCAGGAAAAGTTCATCAGTATGGTGAAACATATTTGTCAATGTCTGGTCCAAGTAAAGACCTCAATGAAAAACTAGGTAAATTTGAAGACGAGATTGGCTCCCTCATTAAAGCAGTACCGGTCTCAGCAGATTCAAAATATGACTGGTCTACTCCTATGAATAACGGCTTAAAGGAAATGTCGAAGTCACGAAAAAATGTAGGGGTGCTTTGTAAAAATGATAAAGAATCTCTTAAGAAAATTACTGAGGCCACAAGTAAATTTGAAGAAGCAACAGCTTCTATGTCTGGTGAAAAATTAGTGTCTACTTTTGCTCTTGCGGACATGCTAGTTGGGCAGCCTTATAAGCGTGCAGATTATTTGCAATATTTTACTGACCATATAAGCTACATCGGATGTTTCGATGAAGCTGGGAGAACTCTCGCACAATCAAATATGGATAAGCTTGTCAAGTATGGTAATTCGCTAGCTTCTCTTGGTGGAAGTACTTCAGGTAATCCCGGTGCGGGAAACGCCAAAGCTACTCCTAGTGCTACTGAAGTTAATAATTCTAAAACATCTGCTGGATCAGTTGGTGCTTCAGCTAGCAATCAAGATATTCTTTCAAATAAGTTTGTTATTGGAGGCTCAACTACTAACGGCATACCAACTGTCACGGCATCAACAGTTAGTGCAAAGGCATCAGGTTCTTCAGCTGGAACAGGAACTTTAGTTAAAGCTTCATCTACATCAGGAAATAGCCCATTCGGAATGGTTGGGTCTAAGTCAGGCGTTCAAAATGCAATTGCGGCTAAAAGCAAAGAAGACAATGCAAAAGTTAATTCCAATTTTTCAACTTTAATTAATTCTAATGGACCAAACAAGTCAAATAACATGCTAAAAGTTAAAAGTATAACTACGAGCTCTGGAATTGAATTGCTAAATAAAGCTTTTGAAAAATCAAGCGTACCACCTAGCTCCAATGTCTTTCAAAATAATGCGATACCAGAAGGTTCAAAAGAGGGAGCTACTGCATCTGTGAATGATTTAAGTGGAGTTGGCGTTAATTCTAATAATAGTCATTTTCATTCGTCTGATTACTCCAATGCTGAAGCGGGTGCCAAGGTCTCAAATGGCAAAAGATCTAGTTCTACATCTCTGGGTTACTCCTCACCTACAACTTCTTCGTCTACCGGCCAGGATAAGAGTTCACGCCCAGGGAATTCCGGTCATTACTCAAAAAGCTCAATTTCAAAAGAGAGTTTAGAGAATTCACGAATTCTTGCTCAAAGTATAACGGCGAAAAACACAAAAAGCCGCGAGCTGTATCTGCCAAAAGAAGACGACTCACTCTTTGAGGTTGTAACAAAAGCTTATATCAGAAATTTTGAAAAAGTTGCTACAGACAAAGCTGAATAAAAAATAAATAAGTATCCTGCGGTTTTTATTTTATAACACTTGATGGATATATATCTTTTAATAAAAGTGTCGCAATAACATCAGTCGTTTCAATAGAATCTAATCTTTGTGGAGTTAGATTGGGCGTTGGAGTAGGCATAGGAAATAAAGTTAATAGATCATGTGTGATATTTTTTGTCTCTGCGATCTGAGTAATAATATCTGTTGAACTGGATTTAGCAATAACTTTTAGGTTTTTAACTTGCGCGATTTGATTATTCAGATCGTTTGAAGTTGCAAGCATCTTCAAACGAATTTCAAGCTTATGTAAATAATCATTCTTGTGCTCAAAAGTGTTTGAATGATAACGAGCGTACCATCTGCGATCAGTCTTTCCATGTCTTGTCTTAATAATATTTAAAATCTCTGCCATCTTCATTAAGGCATAACTTTGATCGACTTTTATTTTTTCTTTAATCATTGATGGCATTTTCATTCGATTAAATTCTTTATTCCAAACTTCTACATTTATTTGCCCCACAGAGACATCCCCTGTACTTGAGACTTTATCCGATTGAAAATTACTTTCCGTATCAATAATGGCCACAATAATCTGTGGTTCAATATCGTATTTTTTTATGGCCATTGAAATTTGAGCAGCGATTGTATCACGTTCCTCTTCATTCAATTCTGGCTGAACAACAGAAATCATATTGGCGATCACAAAAGCTTCATTTGCAAAAGGCTCTCTATCAAAATTTTCGAATTGTGGTGGAAGACTGCTTCTAACGACTCTACTCATTTTGGGCAACTCTAATACTGGGACTTCCGGTTGAATATTTACGAACGAAGGTAAGGGATTCGTTTTTACACTTGAACAGCTCTCAAAAAAGAGAACTGAAAGTAAAAGGATAGATGTTTTGGAAAATTGTATTTTTGTTGCTTTCATTTTTCGGATTATAAGCAAAATATTGAAGGTGGAAACAGGATCTTACCTTTTTACAAGGTGCCAAATAGACTCCAGAAAACACACGACATTATGCAGTTGTGGAAAAGAATTTGGTCTTTTATAGAATACTCCGCCTCACTACTGCCCTTAAACAAAAATATTAAGCTTAGAACTTCTTACTGCACATTCACTATATCGCCTGAATCCCCGATAAATGAAGCCTTTTGGATATTCAAATGAAATGAATGCAGATAAATCAAACAGTTCAAGCCTGCAGTTAAAAGTAATTGAATTTTAAATTGAATCGTTAAATATTTACATTGTTTTTTTACTGATTTGAATGCTGCTTAGAAATGACTTTAATGATAACAGAGTTGGCTTTAGGGTTTTGATAATATTTTGCCCAATAGAGAATACTTTTGTTTTTATATTTAACATTCAAAATTTCTGGTTTTGTGCTTAATACTTCAAATAGAGATTGATAATGGTTCGTTCTGATTAATGTAACGACATTTTTTAAATCGTCTTTTGTAACTTTTTTAAAATCATTTTCTAAACTAGTATAGATATGGATAAAAATAATAGGTATTATTACTGCCAGAATAGATGGAAATTCAAAGCCAAAGCCATCCGAGAACAAACAAATATGAATAAAATTGAAGGCTAAATAAGCAAAAATTAAATATAAGTAGGCCGTAAAATATCTGCCAAAATTATTCTCATTAGGAAGACTTCTTAATTTAAAGCTATATTTTTTTTTGAAATTTAACCACATATAACTATTATAGAGTTAACAGTATAATTAACAAAATTTTAGAATAAGTACTTTGATTTAGGATAGGTAAGCTGCCATTTTTTATGGGCATGTTAACTGACCTTTGCAAACTTATTTGCAGGTGCAATTTGGATGACTTGTAAAATGTATGATAATATGAAAGAAAAAAATAATCTTTTTTAGTCGCCAAAGGTTGATAAATGAACAATTTAAGCCCTCTCATCGTCTTATTATTAGGACTCATTTCTAAAACTCATGCTTACGAGTGGAATCAATTAACAGAAAATGGTGTTGTCTATAAAACGGCGATCCAAAAGAATCATAAACCAGATAATCAATTAACTTTTTCAGATCTTGATATTACAGAAAAAAAACTTACTTCAAGTGAAACAAATAAAAAATTTCCAGCGCTCAATTCGCCTAATACAATTGTCATTTTGGGAGATACAGGTTGTCGGATAAAAGAAGGAAAATTTGGTTCTGAATACCAAGATTGCAATGATACTAATGCATGGCCTTTGGTAAAAATTGTCGAAGCTGCTGGTAGGGAAAAACCTGACTTGCTTATCCATTTGGGCGACTATCATTATCGCGAACAATGTAAGCCGGGATCCCCTTGTGCGAAGATGACGCCAGTGGTGGGATACGGATGGAAACCTTGGGAATTGGATTTTTTCTTACCAATGCAAAAACTTTTGGAAAAAACTCCTATCATCATCACAAGAGGAAACCATGAAGAGTGCAGCCGTGCTTATCTGGGCTACAAAGCACTTCTTGCTAGTTATGCTTGGGATAAAGAATGCATTGATTACGAAGCTCCTCAAATTATCATACTAGCTAATACGGCCATTATTAATTTTGATTCTTCTTCAATATCTGACATTCCTCTCGGAAGTGATGAAGCCATTTGGGTAAAACGATTTGATGATATCTATGAAAAAGTTGCAAAATTAAAAGTTAAAAATGTTTGGTTAATCACACACAAGCCACTATATGGGATAGTTCCTTTTAGATTCACATTTGCTCCGATCAATATGAACCTTAGGAATTTTTTTGAAAAAAGTTTACTGAAAGATAAAGTCACTGAAATCTTTAGCGGACATATCCATACTTCGATGATCGTTAAATCAAAAAAATATGCCACTCAAATTGTTTTAGGAAATAGCGGAACCTCACTCACTGACTTTAAAGCACCAATTACTAAATCTTCCTTGAGTTCTATGGGCTACGAGAATGCAACCCTGGCCGATGCTGGTTTTGGCTATGCTCTTCTTAAGAAAAATTCCGATGAATCCTGGACTATCATTTTTAAAGATTCGAATGGTAAAGAAAAGTACCAGGAGAAACTGCGTTAATTTTGGAATCAGTTAACTTAAGAGACTATACTTTTATGTAAAGAGCAGCCTCAAGCAGTACTAACCGGACACTAATTTAAGTGTCCGATCTTTTGTGATCGAATAAATAACTCTTAACTTGTTTCATCAAATTCAATCTTTGATCTTTGGAGGGCATATATTTTTTTGTAATATAAGGAGAAACCTTTTTACGATCAAAATAAAAACTACCCGAGTAAAGCGCCTCATCTGTCATCAATAGCCAAAGTATGGTATCCGCTCCTTCGGCAGGACTTCGGAGTCGATTACCCATTAGGCTATAAAATTTTGGAAGCGATTCTTTAAGACCTAAAGTCCCAACCCATCCTGGATGCATTGCTAAAATTTTAAATTTTGCCCACTCCTCTTCTTTTGAGAGTTCTTCAACTAATGTTACCTGGGCCCTTTTGACATTAGCGTAGGTTGCAACCTTTTCATATTCACTGTTATTAAATAACGATTTTAAATCAAGCTCTTTTAAATACATTCCTCCAGAACTTACCCAAACAATCCGAGCATGTGAGTTTAATTTCCCATATTTTTTAAGCCAACTTATTAAATAATAGTGGCCTAGTAATTGAGAAGCGCATTGGAACTCAACACCACTTTCATTGACAATTAAATTCTCAGGCATACTCCCGGCATTTAAGACAATATAATCAAATTTTTCGCAAACCTTGCAAAAGTTATGAATATCATTCCAGTTGACCATATCTAATGAAACAAAAGTTGAATTAAAATTTTTTTCTTCGAAGGACTTCCCTTTTTTTTCATTTCGACCTGTGACAACTACCTTAGAATTCAATCTAGATAGCGCCATGGCCACTTCTTCACCAATTCCAGAAGTTCCCCCGGTAATCAATGAGATCTTAGTGGTAATTCTTTTTTTTGAGAGATCTTCCGTGAATTGGTTTTCATGCCGTTTAAAACCGGATTTATCAAAAGAAAATAAAATAGTTTTATCCAAGAAATAGTTCCAATATTTATCCTTATAAAAAAGCCACATACTGCTAGGAAAAAAAACGGCCCATAAAGTAAACGGAACAACCACATAAGTTGTCTCCCGACCTGGAAGTATCGATAATGCTCCCAATTTATAGGCCGACCAATAGGCCAGGCTGCCACCGAGTGCACCGAGAATTGAGAGAAAAAAAGTTGGTATATTTTTGAGCTTATTGAAAATATCGCCATAGTAAGCAATAAAAATTATCCATAATGATAAAAAGCCAATGTGATAAGATTTTTTAGTAATGATATTTAACCAGATGAAAGATGTATCATGGAGATATCCAAACAAGGTAAAAAGAATTATTAGAAAACTGTAGCGAGCTAGAGAAATTTTTGGAGCAAAAACATAGTAATTTACTATAACTAAAATGAATGAGGCAAACAACGGAAGATAAGATGATACTGAATTTCCAAAAAACACTACAGAAAACCAAAATAATTGTAGCAAAATAATTTTTAAAATAATCATAATAATCCCTTAAGGCAATGCTAACTTTTTGCGAAACAGTCCATAGAGCGATTTTACAACAGGTATTTTCAAAAGTAGTTCTTCACCGACATCCCAGTAATCTCTATGGTAGATAATTTTATCATCCTCATTATATTTTAGGTGAGAGCTGCCGTGAATTTTGAAATGTGTCCCTCGTATTTTGAAGATAAAGTCCCAAGTTACAAAAGCACTTTTCTCTTGGATAATTACATCAATAAAGACAAAATGAGGTTCATCTAAAGTCTCGAACATATGCTTAAATATTCCCTTAACTTTTTCACGCCCAGTTATTTCATTAAACGGATCTTTGAAAAAAAAGTTTTCAGCATAAAATAAATCCATCTTATCCAAATTCTCTTCTGCTAGATTTTCATACCAATCAGAAAGCCCTTTGATGTTAATCATTTGTTGCCCTTTTTTGTCAAAACAATCGTAACTTCACCTAAATTAATTCCCCATTTTGTCATGTAGGATCTGGCCAGCAATGTATTTTTATCCAACAAGTACATCCAGTCTTCAAAATGAACTTTATAGCTTGAATTACCAACAGGAAGATCCAGGTTATAACGAAAGTAAAAAGTATTTCCTGCAGTTTCCCCAAGGGCCACTCCCAAGACATCACCAGCACTCCCTTCATAAATATTTGCGGAAATTTCATTCAGCTGCCAGACTCTGGTGCTTTTAGTATTATCAGAGTAGACAAATTTTTCATCGAGAGTGCCCTTGTTTCCATTCCACGAGGCCAATATATCCACATTAAATCTTTTTATTACTTTCCCTGATCGGTTCTGTACAATACCTAATCCTTCTATTTTTCCATTAAAAAATTCACTTAAATTTATTTTAGGAACTTCGTTTTGATATTTACTGGCACTATGATTCGAACACGATATTAAAATTAACAAGAAAATAAATACTAATAATTTCATAGTTTTCTCCCTAAAAGTTTATCTCTTAAATCAGGATCACTTGTTTTATCTCCTAACCAAATATCCAAAAAACTTTTTGAAAAACTCAGGTCGACAATTCGACCTAACTCTTTAGTTGAATTAAGATAAAAAGTAATACCTTCGCTAGGAAGAAAACTAGCAAGAATGCGGTCTCCGGCCTTAACGTCAGGAAAGATTTCTAATAATTTTCCTTTCCATTTACTGACAACACTACTGTCTACTCCAGCATGAACTAATTCCTTCTCACTCTGCTTGACGATATCTATTCCCTTAAAACTTTTTTTGTATTTAATTTCTAACAATAAAGAATTGGAATATAGATTCTCAGCACTAGGTGCCCATAATTTGACTTCATACACATTGAAAAAAAACCATTTGTATTCACCTTCTCCCCGAAGAGGAGGCCGGGATAACTCATTTGAAAAGGAAGAAAAACTTAAACTAAATGCTATCAATAAATATATTAACTTCATAAAATTCACCTCTGCCCATTTTTAATTAAATTAAATTGGAATATGCTAATTTTTCCAGCTTCAAATCCCCCCTGGCAGTATTTTAAATAAAAGTGCCATGTGCGAATAAATTTATCATCAAAACCTAGAGCTTTAACTTTATCCAAAACAGAAGAAAAATTCTCTTCCCACCTTTTAAGTGTTGTTGCATAATCTTGTCCAAATTCCAAACTTGTATCGTAGTCAAAACCTTGTTTTTGAGCTGCAGTCCTAAAGACTTTAGGCGAAGGTAGCATGCCTCCAGGAAAAATATATTGTTGAATAAAATCAGATCCTTTTCGATAAGATGAAAAATCACCATCATTAATGGTGATACTTTGAATAATTAATTGACCACCAGGCCTTAAGATAGAATTAAGTTTTTTGAAGTACTTTTGCCAGTACTGCTCACCTAAAGCTTCGAACATTTCAATCGAAACGATATGGTCATACTTTCCGGTAATATCACGATAATCTTTTAGTTCAACTCTCGCCAATTCGTTAAATGGTAATAGGCGCGTTTTAGCAAACTCATATTGCTCATTCGAAATGGTAACACCTGTAACCTTCAAGCCTTTCTTTGCAGCATACTCCATAAAACCACCCCACCCACAACCAATTTCGAGGATATGATCTCCTGCTTTAAGATTGAGCCATTGAAGGATATTTTCATATTTGTTTTCTTGGGCCGATTGCAGTTCTTCATTGTTGATCTTAAAAAGAGCACTTGAATAAGTCATAGAAGGGTCAAGCCAAAGTTTATAAAAATCATTACCCAGATCGTAGTGTGCATGAACATTCTTTTGACTGCCCTTTTTAGAATTTCTATTTAACAAATGCTTGAATCTATAAAAAAGAATTTTAAACAAAGATCCTTTTATGACCCGTTCTAGTTCTTTCTTATTATCGATTCCAAACTTGATGAGCTTATTGATATCGTTGCAATCCCAATGCCCTTCAATATAAGATTCACCAAGACCGATATCTCCCTTCATAAAGAGGTTTTCACAGAAATACCAGTCGTTTATGCGAACCCTTACTTCCTCTCCCGCCTGCGCTCCCTGGTAATTAAGGATCACTCCTTCAGGAGTTTCAATTTTGATTGCCCCAAAACTTATATTAGACATCATATCTAAAAAGATCCTTGCCCATTCAGACAAGACAATATTGGCTTCATCGAAAGTTCTATTCATTGTGTTCATATGTTAACTCCCTACTAATTTTTTTTGGCTTAGGATAAAATTTATTCTTTTTAATAAAGAGTCTCAGCGCCTGATAATGGATAAGCAAAACTATAAAAATTGTATAAAATGGATATTGGAAAAAAAGTTTTAACCAGTTTTTGTCGGACCATGGTATTTCTTGACCGATTAAGCTTGTGACTAACTGAAGTTTTTGGTCGAAAAAGTAATCAATAGTAACTTTATTTTTGGTAGTGAAATCAAAATGATATTGTCCCAAAACATCGTAAAAGGGAGAAACGTGAAACTCTTTTTTAAGAGTCTCAACTTGCATTCCAGGTTTCTGAGTCAAAACATAATTATGGGACTCACCAAAAGTGTTGTTAACTTCGGCAATGACGGCAACTAAAATATCTTTTTCATAGCAAAAACAAAAGCTCACCGGGTTAAAAACATAACCAAGCACTCTTGGAAATGTTTGTAAAAAAATCTGGCCGTTGAAATTGCTTACGCCCGCTTTCTCCAGCATATCACGGGCCCAACGATCAAGCGATGTTCCATTTTTATACCCATGATCTTTCTCATAAAACGAAAAAAGATTAAATTTATTCACGCCAAAAATAGCTGACTTAAGCTCATGAATATGATCTAAGGAAAATTTTATATAAAAGCCTGAATAGTTAAATTCATTTACGCTGGGTAAAAATCTTTTATGATAAATCTTTGCTTTAAAAAGTGATTTCATAAAACCTTTATTAAATCGCTGCTTCTTCCATCATCCACCAAAAGTTTTTTAATAACATTCTTGGAACTTAAAATTCCATCCTCATGAAAGCCATATCTCATCCAAGCACCAGAGAAATAAACTCTCTGTTTGCCTTGAACCTGAATCATTTTTTCCTGTGCTAATATCGCTTCTGTGGAAAAGAGAGGATGTTCGTACTTAATCTCTCTAATTATTTTTGTTTTATCAATTTCAGTCACTGGATTAAGCGTAACTATCACCGAATTCTCAAATGGCAACGGCTGAAGTTTGTTGATTAAATAACTAACGGAAACTGCTTCGTTAACATCATCTGTCTTAACCGAGAGATAATTCCATGCGGCCCAGGCAATCTTTTTTTTCGGCAGAACACTTTCATCAAGGTGAACGACCGCGATATTTTTTTGATATTTAAATTTAGAGAGAAGCTCTTTTGCTTTGGGTCCTACCCCTTTAAATATTTTCAATGAATCTGGCGGATGCGTACACATGATACAATAATCAAAATCTTCTTTTCGATGACGAGTTACGATGGTGACTTGTTTTTCGTCCGAGACAACTTCTAGCACTGGTTCATTTAAGTACTTTTTGTCGATCGTAGAAAGAGCTTTAACAACGTAAGTCACACAACCATTTACAACCGTTTTCCACTCAGGCCGGTCAGAAATCTGCAATAGACCATGATTCATGCAAAATCTTAAGAAGGTATTGGCCGGAAATTCTAGCATTTCATTGGTTGGAGATGACCATATACAACCGCCCATTGGAAGTAGATACCAACTTTGAAAGTCTTTTGAGTATCCTTTTTCTTTTAACATTTCACCGAGAGTTAAAGCAAGTCTTCCTTCGCTTTCTAAAAGATAATTTTTTGAGTTTTTATTAAAATGCAAAACTTCTCTAAGAAATTTATAAAATCTTAAATTGAATAGATTTTTATATTGAGCAAAAACAGAGAACAAATTATTTCCGGCCCATATTAAATTATCAGTCTTTCGCATAACACTGAAACTCATTTCACTTTGATGAGTTTCGATTTTTAGCTCATCGAAAAAATCTATTAAATTGGGGTAAGTTCTATCATTGTGAACTAAAAATCCTGTGTCAATTGGGACTATTTTTCCTAAAATTTCTACTTCTATCGTATTAGTATGGCCACCGAAGTAATTTCCAGCTTCAAAGACAGAGACATTATACCCTAACTTATTTAAGTAGTAGGCAGCAGATGTTCCTGAAATTCCTGAGCCAATAATTGCTACTTTTTTCATATTTTATTTCTCACAAGTCCCGTTCAGAGGAAGTAATCCACAAGTGTTTGGAATTACTGTTATACTTAATGATTTTTACATTGAAAGTCTTAACTAATTTAATTTATCTTTAGCCTTCGATCACCTTATGTCATAAATGCGAGCTGATCAATCTTGTCCAAGATTTGGTTATGATCAATAAAAAAATGGAAAAATGATGAAGCAAATTTTTTAGTAAAGAATTGAATTTTTTAAACAAAAACGTGCCTAGAAGAATTGAGTTATTATATTTAGTTTTCAAGGCCGGAAGAGAATATAGACTTGGTCGTTAATTAAAACGTATCGTAATAGAATGAACATTGCGCTGGAAGGTTTTTAATCTTATCTAAATAAGCAGATTTAAGTTCAGGCCAACTAGCATCAGCTGTTCCTGCTTTGGCTTCATCAGTAAACCACCAATTGAGATCATCACCACAGCCATCTCCCGCTGGAACGGGCTTTTGTGATGCACACAATGGACTGTCGCTTGGGCATTTTAATCGAACATGTATATGATCGTCATGTCCCCACCATGCTCTCATTTTATGCTGTTCTTCTGCAGTTAATTTTAGGGATCCAGAATAGATGCATAGTTTCTTTTTAAAACTTGGATTAATAAAAATTCTTTCAACGGTTGAATCGTGGGCCATGAATTTGATTAATTTAATTTGATCATCACCTAATTCATCAAACTGTTTCATTTCTTCAGTTTCCAAAACACGAAAAGATGGCCCATCAATTTTAGTTAGTATCTTAAACCAAACATCGACATCAAGTCCGGTTTGGTGAGAATTATGTCCGGTAATCGTAGGTCCACCACGTGATTGTGAAAGATCTCCTATAATAATTTTTTTGTTAGAATTGTTAAACTCAATACCCACACGCGTAAGAAGATTAATGAGATCTGGATGTCCCCAATAACGACCTCGTTTCATTTGCGAGAGCACTAATCCTTTTTCCTTACCAGTGAAAGTCTGAGCACCCTGCAGACACCCCATAGCATATTCGCCTATCGCTTCCGGTTTAGAATCGGTAGGCAATCTTGCAGATAAACGGGAAGTGAAATCTGGTAAATTATGACTGCAACTCGTCGTTACAAATAAAGATAAAGCTAGGGTAAAGATTCTATATGTCATTTTTTCAGAACCTTTGTTACTTTCATTTTTTGAGTTCACCGTCCTGCGGATTAATGCCTTGAGAGCATCTCCATCAATCGCTAGCTAAATCAAGGCTCGTATTTGAGAGTAGATTCATCTTTCATTGGGCAGATCTTCTGCATATCTTTTTTATTCCCGTTATAAGTCTTCAAAAGACTCGATTATATTTCAAAAAAATAATGGTAATTAATCTTATCTTATTTCATTAGACTAAAGGATAAATTAGACCACCTTTCTCTCAAAATGCAACTATGATTGCTCCTCTTCGAGATATATTCACCTTCAGATTAAGAGAAGTCTAATTGACCGTTTACTTTTCCTCTTAATGAAATTTATAATATGATTTTTAACGAAAACGAGAGTAGCATTGGAAGCATCTTCCAAAATATTACACAAAGGTTAGAGAATAATAAAAAAGTTTTTTACCGGTCTTTTTACATTTATTATTTTTGGATTTACGTGGGAATTAGCAGCACGCTTTGGGGTGATAAATATTTTTATTCTTCCGGCCCCTTCAAAAATATTTTTAAGTTTTTTTGAAATATTAAAAAGCGGAGAACTTTTCCAAAATATGACAGTGAGCCTGCTAAGGGTTGGAATCGGTTTTGGACTAGCGAGCATTATCGCAATTCCTCTGGGGTTTTGTATGGCGCTAAATCTAACCTCTCGAAATTTCCTTTTTCCATTTTTTAATTTTTTTCGTCCTATTCCTCCAATTGCATGGATGCCCTTAGCGATTCTTTGGTTTGGAATTGGGCATGGACCTGCCGTATTCTTGACGATGATAGCGGCGCTTTTTACGATTTTATTTAGCACTATGATGGGTGTAGAAGAAATTTCAAAAGAACATCTTAACATAGCTCGTTGTTTTCAAGCCTCGAAATGGCTTACATTTAAAGAAGTCATTTTCCCTGCATCTTTTCCTTCACTCTTTCATGGACTACGCATGGGGTTTGGGCTTTCCTGGATGGCCGTTGTTGGAGCAGAAATGATTGCCTCAACTTCTGGACTAGGACATATGATCAATGTCGCTCAAGATTCCCTACGAACAGATATCGTGATTATCGGCATGTTTACTATTGGTTTCACCGCATATTTTTGTGACTTTATTTTTAAAAAAATAGGTGCTCATTTCATGATCTGGAGAGATTATCGTGCTTAGTTTAAAAAATGTCTCATTTTCTTATGATCAAAAAGTTATTTTAAAAAATATAAATTTGGAAATAAAATCAGGTGAGATAATCTCACTTCTTGGGCCATCGGGCAGTGGAAAATCCACACTTTTAAATCTTATTTCAGGTTTGGCAACTCCATCTTCTGGAGAAATATTTCATAACGATATCCAGGTGCTTGCTCCCTCGCATTCAAGGGTAATTATATTTCAAGACCATCAGCTTTTTCCCTGGAAAACAGCTATCGAAAATATCGAATTTGCTCTCAAAGCTCAAAATAAAATTACAAATACGGCCATTAATTTTTTAGCGATGGTAAAAATGCAAGACTTTGCTCATCTATATCCTCACCAGCTCTCTGGTGGAATGAAGCAAAGAGTTGGCATAGCCCGAGCTATTGCTGCTGATCCAGACATTCTATTACTGGATGAACCCTTTGCATCTCTCGATCCATTTATTCGACATGAAATCGCTGGTGAGATAATGTCTTTAGTTAAAGAATTAAAGAAAACGGTAATATTAGTGACACACAATATTGAGGAAGCCTTGTTTGTTGGAGAAAAAGTTTGTCTTTTTTCGACCAGACCGGCCACTATTCTTGAAGAAATGAAAATTGAAATTAAAAAAACTAAGCATTTGATCGACATCAAAAAAGATCCACGTTATTTTGAATATGAATCATATATTTATAAATATTTTTCTTCACTTAAAGATTTAAAGAGAGAGGAGTCCCTATGAAAGTTTTAACTCTACTATTTTGCATTTCGTTTATTGGCAATACAATGGCAGAAGTCACATCATACAAATTAATTAAACTAAAATTTGCTTATCCAGCTCTTGGTACAGTAATTAGTGCTCAGGTTGGCTTGGTATTAGAAAAAACTGATATCTTCAAAAAGCATGGTTTCGATGCGACTGTTAAGGGATTGGGAACTGGCAAGGAACTAAAAACAGCAATATTGGCAGAACAAGCAGATGCCATCTTCACTAGTGAATCTAATTTTCTTGTTTTACGTGCAAATAAATTTGAAGTACTTGCCATTTCATCTTTGGGCTCGGCCGGTAGACTGGCCTTAGTTGTTAAAAATAATGGCAAAATAAATAAACTTGAAGAACTTACTGGAAAAAAAATTGGAGCTCTTTTTGGAACAACGGTACACTTAAGAGCTCTTGAGTGGAAAAATAAAATTGATCCAAAAGGAATAGAGCTTATAAACCTGGGTTCTATAGCCGCTCTATCTTCTGCTCTAGAATCTAACTCTGTAGATGCGATTATGATGTGGGATCCGTTTTTAGAGGATGCCATTCGTAACAAAAAAGTAAAACTTTTGGGAACTTCTGATTTCGATTTAATTGATCTCGTGAGTAAGTCATATGCAAACAAAAACCCCCAGGCCATTGAAAAATTAAATGCAGCTTTTGTAGACGCTTTTTATTATTTTATCACTCATAAGGAAGAAGTTAATAAATGGTATGCAGAATCTTTAAAAATTTCCCCTGAAACTCTAGATGCAGCTTCCAAAATAAATAAAAATTATAACGTGAAAAAAGTAAGTGAAATAAATATAAATATTACGCCAGAGTTGATCGGAAGAATGGATATAATTTCAGACTTCTTGTTCAATGAAAAAGTTATTCCTGAAAAACCAGAAATTAAATCATTTCTAAAATAATATTATTGATAATAACGTCATTTTTAAAGACTACCGAATGCATGGTTAGAATATTTGAGATGCCTTGTTTAAAAGTCTAGAGCATTTGACTCAGCTTTTAATTAGAGTTGAAATATAGATGGTAGACATGATGGCCCAAAAAATTTCTTTGGGCCATTATGATTTCTTATTCGATATTAGCACCAACTACAGATGCTAATTGAAGCATACTGATTGTTTGTCCAAGTTGAAGACCTGTGAAGTCAGTTAGTTTACCAGAGGATTTACTTGTTACTTTTGTGGCTTTAAAAAGTTTTAAAAGTGTATCATCCGCAACAATGTACTTCCCTGCACCTTCGGCTTTACCATTCTCAGTTTTTGCTTGAAGTTTATTTTCTTTGATGTACTCCCAAAATTTTTGAGTGATCGCTGTTCTTGGAAGTTCAGCAACTCCGCAGAATGCTGCTAAATCTATTTTTAGTTTTACTGGTTTGTTTAATCCGACTTCTGACATGCTCATATCCTTTCGTTATGTGTTTAGAAGAATTATTATCAAACAATTAA
Source organism: Bacteriovorax sp. (assembly GCA_014377485.1). Lineage (GTDB taxonomy): Bacteria > Bdellovibrionota > Bacteriovoracia > Bacteriovoracales > Bacteriovoracaceae > Bacteriovorax. The sequence continues at coordinate 82,300 of JACMPM010000029.1, forward strand.
CTTAAATATACGACTGAAAATTAGCATTAAATATCTTTTAGAATCTAACTTTGTTTACCAAAAGTAACATAGTGAGGACATTAGGTTAAATTCGACTACTTTTATCACAAAATACAACTATGTTGGCTCTCCTCTTCTGGAATTTAGGCTTGTAGTTGAGAAAAAGGCTACCAAAGATTTTATTTCGTTTTTTGTATAGCTTTTATGAAAACCAGATTGCATGGATTAAATTGTCCTTGAATTTATAGATGGCAAAATGCAATTTTGATTACCTATTTTTATGTAAATAAAACGCTTTAGGTGCAATTGATTATAATTTAAAAATAAATTATAGTTTTTACCTTAGTTACTGTTAGGTATTTTATATTTCTTTTAAAATAAATTTTATGTTTTAAATAACTTCATAAATCTTCAAGGAGAACTTATGAGTGTAAAAAAAATCTTAATACTCGCGACTTTGCTTAGTTTGTACACAGCTTGCTCAAGCTCTTACAAAAAAAGTGCTCAGACTAGTGAGAGAATGCAATCAGAAAGTTCAACCACTCAATACGACACACCCCAAACTGTTAAAACTATGAATAGCAGTACTAGTCGCGATAAAGTGAGCGAAGTAAAAGTTGGCAGAGTGGAAAAAGACAACACAGCTCTCAATCGTAATCAAGAATTAACAGCTCAAACACAATCTAGAGGCACGCGCTCAGATGTTGAAGTCACCCGTCTATTAAGAAAAAGAATAATGGCCGATGATCAACTTTCTACTAATGCACACAATATAAAGATCATTACCCTGAAGAATTCAATTATTCTTAAAGGCCCTGTTGCCAATCTAGAAGAAAAGACAAAAATTGAAAATTTTGCTCGTTCTATGAACGCAACTAAAAAAATTGACAATCAATTAACTTATTAATCGCTGCGCTTTAATAAACGCTTAACCAAGGAAGTTTTATGGAATTGAACAAAAAAGTAGGTAGAAATTCAGTATTCGGTATTTTCAATGATCAGACATCACTTGATAAGGCGGTAAATAGATTAAAAACAGAAAACTTTAGAAATGCAGACATTTCTGTTTTGATGCAATCAAAACAAGATACAAAAGATTTTGCATTTGAAAAAAATACTAAAGCCCCAGAAGGAGCTACAACAGGGGCTGCAACTGGTGCAGTAGCGGGAGGGATCTTTGGATGGCTAGTTGGTGCAGGAGCACTTGCAATTCCGGGCCTTGGTCCTTTTATTGCCGCTGGACCAATCATGGCCGCAATAGCTGGTGCAGGCGTAGGTGGTACTGTTGGTGGTATTGCTGGAGGACTTATAGGATTAGGAATTCCTGAGTTCGAGGCCCAAAGATATGAAGGCTATGTTAAAGATGGCGGTATGTTGATATCTGTTCATGTAGATGACAAAACGCTGGAAGCAAGAGCTAAAAAAATTCTCGAAGAATGTGGAGCGAAAAATGTTGCGACAACTTCTGAGAAAAAATCTGCTGAAACTAATACTTCTTATCAACGCACTCCAGTATCTGACGTTGATGAAACTAGAAATAATTTTCGCTAATTAATATTTAATTGAGCTAGGAAAGGGTAATACTTTTCCTAGCTCTTGGGCACTCTGTTTGATCTACAAAATAGTTCCTTTTAAAATAACGGCCGCAATTGAAAAATAAATAATTAATCCAGTTACGTCAACCAAAGTAGCAACAAGTGGTGCTGATGAAGTGGCCGGGTCTAACTTCAATTTCTTTAAAAGGATTGGTATCATTGAACCACTTAACGTTCCCCACATTATGATACCTATTAACGAAAAGAAAATAGTCAACGCTAGTAAAAACCAATGTGTGCCGTAATTATAAAAGTGAAGATTTTGCCAAATTGCTATTCGTATAAAACCAATCGAACCTAAAATTAATCCTAAGGTTAATCCTGATAAAATTTCTCTTTTCATCACAAACCACCAATCTTTTATTGTCAGTTCATTTAGTGCCATGGCCCGAATAATAAGTGTGGCCGCTTGCGAACCGCTGTTACCACCGCTTGAAATAATTAATGGAACAAATAACGCCAAGACAACGGCCTTGGAAATTTCAACATCAAAATATCCCATAGCTGTTGCTGTAAGCATTTCACCTATAAAGAGAACAATTAACCATGTAGCCCTTTTTTTAACTAACGAAAAAAAACTTGTTTTGACATAAGGATAATCAAGCCCTTCAACACCCCCAAAGTTTTGGATTTGTTTTGTGTCTCGCTGTTCTGCTATATCCAGAACATCATCAACAGTCAAAACACCTAATAAAATATTTTCATTATTAGTGACAGGTAAAACTGTCCTGTCATATTCTTTAAATTTTGCAATTGCATCCTCTTTTTTATCAGTCATTTTAAGTGATACATAAGATCCGTCGAAAATCTCTGAAACTTTTTTTGATGGATCATTTAATACAAATCTTCTTACTGGAATATCATCTATTAATTTTCCATCTTTGCTTACAACATAAATTACGTTAGCAGCTTCGGAGTCTTTATGATGTTTTCTTAAATGATCGATTGCTTCTGCAATCGTTGCTTCTTTCGTAATGGTAGCAAAATCGGTATTAATAAGTCTAGCGACACTGTCTTCTGGGTAGCCCAAAATATCGTGTAATGAATCTTTATTGATTTCATTCAGTAATTTTATGTAAGTTGAGAGTTCAACACCCCTCAAAGAAGAATAAAGTATAAAGCGATCATCAGATGACAGATCATTTAAAATGAAAGTAGCTTCAACTTTTGAAAGTGATTTTATCATTTTCTTTTGCAAGAGAAGGTCTAGGTAAGGGAATACTTTTGATTGTTTGCTTTCTGGCAATGATAGAAAACCCTGAATCGATATTTCAAAAGGAATAGGGCCTAGCATTTTGGCAACTTCCGAAGGGTGTAAATTAAGAAGATTACCAAAGTCGCCTTTCATTATTTTCTTACTGATTTCTTTTAAATTCATTTTTTTTTCCGTTTACAATTTTTTTTGCCAAGGAGCTAAATCTTAATGACTTTAGTTAAATTAGACCACCTTTCTCACAAAAAGCAACTCGGATCGCTCCCCTTATTACGGGATTTTAAACGAAGAAATGGTCTTGGGTTGCAACTTTTTTTAAAACATGGAGATTATTTTATAATCCAACTCAGTTGCAATTTTTACGACGTTCCAGCAAAAGACTCACTCCAGAGTCAGCTCTGGCAGTTGAGGAAAAAACTCGACATATCCAGCCCTAGAGAAATGGCACACACAGAGTTTGGGAAGATTACCTGACCTTAAATTCACCACCAGAATTCGATCAACTTCCTAAGGAGATTTTACTCCAACGGAAAATAAAACTTCGCTCGAATTCGTTGCATCAGTAGCAGCTTGACCACCAATAAAATTCTGAAAAAGTTTTGAATCAAAAAAATTTACAATAAGTTTATTTTGTCCCTCAAACATGCTCACCACTTGCGGAGCTTCATGAATTGTATTCATCTCGAAGCCGATGTCTGTAAAAACTTTTTTATCTTTTGGCAGATTCGCTGAAGTAAATTAATCCAAATTGATCCACTCATATTTTCTCTTTATCATTAAGATACTTTTTCAAGCTCCAAAGTTATTTTAAATAATGCGATACCAAGTGTTCAAAAGAGGCGTCTATAGCATTTATGAATGTTAGGAGTCTAAATTCTAATAATAATCATTCTCATTCTTCTGACTTCTCAAATGGCGAAACGGAGAACAAGTTCGCGACTGGAAAAAGATCTAGTTTAACAACAGTGGGTTACTCATTACCTACGTCTTCATTGTCTACAACTCAAAACAAGAATTCTCGCCTAGGAAATTATTGCTGTTCCAAAAAAAGCTCAAAATCAAAAGAATGCTTGAAGAATTCACAAATTTTTGCTCAAAGCATTGCGGCAGCAGAAAAAGCTGAATAAAAAAAAGAAGAAAGATCTATAGGCATCCTGTAGACGGCCATTACAATACAAGAATTTTAGACTATAATGTAATCATGGAATTTGATTATATCATTATCGGAGCTGGGGCCGCTGGTTTAAGTTTTGCAGCTTTAATGGAAAAAAGAGGTTACAAAATTGCCATACTAGAAGCTCACTCTCTGCCAGGTGGCTGTTCGTCTTATTTTGAACGAGATGGATTTACTTTTGATGCCGGTGCCACGACATTATCAGGATTGAAAGAAGGAAGACCCCTTCATCGCTTGATAACAGAACTTGATCTAAAACTTGAACTAATCTCTATTGATCCCGGAATAGTTTTTATCATCGGCGACAAAAAAATATCACGTTATAGAGATCCCGAGCGATGGATTGAAGAGTTGACAAAAAAATTTAAAGGAATTAATCATCGTAAGCTTTGGAGTAAATTAAAACAAATCGAAACTCGTGGTTGGATGTTATCAACAACATTTAAAAATATTCCACTTCGTTCATTAAAAAGTCTCTTATCTTTTTTTTCAGTAAAACTCCCTCTTGCCCTCATCTCAGCTCCAGAGCTTTTTAGAAGTGTCGAGAGTGAACTTCAAAAATTTCATATCAAAGATCAAAGTTATTTGAATATGCTTGATGAACTGCTTTTTATTACCGCTCAAAATAATAGGCAAGAAACTCCACTGCTCATGGGTGCCATGGGTCTTTGTTACCCTGAGGACACATCGTATGCGATTGGAGGTATGAAGGCTTTCTCAAACGCCCTCGCGGCCAAATGCTCAACCATTTTTTATCGTCATCAAGTTCAAAAAATTACTCCAATTAAAAATGGTCTTGACGGTTTTACTATTCATACAGTCCAAGGGGTATTTAAAACAAAAAAACTTGTTTCAACCATACCTCATTGGAATATTCCCGATCTATTTGAAGATAAAAAGGTCAAAGATTTTTTTTCGTCTAAGAAAACTTTTGCTCCAAAAGATTGTTGGTCTGCTTTTATGATCTACTTAACTGTCCCTCTTAACTGCGCTACTGAAAGTTTGTATTATCAGATCCACTGTGAAGGAATACCTTTTTGTTCAACGAAATCTTTTTTTGTTTCTCTTTCTCATCCCGCCGACTCAACCCGCTCCATCAAGGGAAGACAGACAGTTACCATCTCCACTCATACGAAATCCTCTGAGTGGCTAGGTTTAGATAATGTTGAATATAAAAATAAAAAAGAGATTACGGCTAACTTTATTCTCAGCGTATTAAAGGAAAAATTTAAACTTCAAGAAAACGATTTGCAAAACATCGTTACAGGAACACCTAGAACTTTTATTAAATATACCAAGCGATACTTAGGTCTTGTTGGAGGAATCCCTCATTCACTCAAGAGAAATCCATTGGATTATATTATTGCAAGACCTCTTTACAAAAATTTTTACATGTTAGGTGATACTCAATTCCCAGGACAAGGCATTGCTGCAGTTGTCCTGGGTTCAATGAATCTAGTGGACTATTTAGATAAATAATTTTTTTATTTCTTTTTAAATGTCTACCGTAAGCCTACATTACTTGAAGATGAACAACGGCCAGTTAACGACATATAATGGCAATGGCAATGAGGGTACAAAATCATGGATAAAAAATCTGAGATGTCATAAAAATAAAATTGAGGCGGAGTATAATTTTGAAATTAAAAAATAGTCGATGAATAGAAAAATTCTATTAAGCTTTATACTACTTTTTGCCGGCATTATTCATCTGGTAAATCCCTTGGTCTTTTTTCCTATAATTCCTTCATTCTTTTCTATGAAGCTTGAAATAATCTATATAACGGGGATTCTTGAAATCATTTTGGCGATCGGACTTTTAATACCTAGATTGCAACATGTTTCAGCTTTTATTATTACAATTTATTTTATTATCTTGATTCCTGTTCACATTTACATTTCTTATTATGGCATCGAAATATTAGGAATTGAAAATCATGGACTCCTTTGGGTAAGAACTCTTTTTCAATACGTTTTAATTCTTTGGGCCTATTCACTACAATCAAATGCCTGGGTAATTGAACAAGTCTGGCGTCATGTTTTTTTTATACATTACAAAATAGATCCTAAACTTATTGAATCACTTGTTCCCTACAAACTCGATCTCTATGAGGGAGAGGCGGTTATTTCTGTCGTGCCATTTTTCATGGAAAGAATTCGTTTTCCTTTTTTACCGGCCATTCCCAAAATTTCCTCTTTATGGGAATTAAATCTTAGAACATATGTAGAAGTAAATGGAATTAAAGGAATTTATTTTTTCACACTAGAAACAGATTCTTTTCTGGGAAATTTTATTGCCAATAATTTTTTTCATCTTCCCTATCAATTCTCCAAAATCAAAGCCCGTATTAAAAATAATCACTATGAATTTTGTCACAATAGAGCTGGACTCTCTTTTGAATTAGGGGCCACCATTTTTACGGACGAAATAAAATCTTCGCAATTTGACCTATGGGCAACTGAGCGCTACTCACTTTTTACCTCTTATAAAGGGATGACTTACCAAGGAATTGTTAACCATGAACCTTGGCATCTTGTTAGTGCATCAATTGAAAATTTGAAAAATAATTTTACCCAGTTAGCAGTACCTGGTTCTCCAGTTGTTTGTGATGTTAGTTATGCTCGGTATTTAAAAGTTAGATTTATTCCATTTAAAAACGTTGGTGCTATTTATTAAGAGTTTGTCGTCTAAGATACATCCTATACATATGGTATTTTAACCATTTTTTTCCCTCTTTGCTTTCTATACTTTTTTAAGATAGCTAATTTATGAGTGATGAAAAAAAACCTATTCCAATTGATGTAAGTAAAATTAACCTTGAATAAATGAAACTTAAAATTACTGATATGCCCTCCTTACTAGAGTATGCACATACAGTTGGTGGCTTTTCTTTTTTTCCAACAAATGAGGGACAAATTAAAAGTCACGCTCGCGAAGCTATGAAGGAGCAGACCGAAGAACAACTCAATTTAATTTTTGAACAAATGAAAACACTCTAAGTGTGCAATGCCAATTTTTGGAATTCACGAGAAAGTGAGCCTTTCTTTAACGAGTTCTGCCAATAAAACATGCTTGCTCTTTTTTTCATCAGGCATCTTATCGAACAAATTAACCATCATAGATAGCCTGTGATTCTTGGAAAAAAATTCGCGATTTTTGTCGATGAAACTCCAGTAAAGAGCATCCAATTCGTCACTCCACTCACCTTTTTTAAAGTCGCTCATTTTGATTATATAATTTGATCCACAAATATAAGGCTTAGTTGCAAAAATTCCTCCATCGCTAAATTGTCCCATGCCATAAACATTAGGTCCCATTACCCAGTCCATGCTATCCACAAACATCTCGTTGAACCATCGATGAACTTCGCGGGGATCTATTTCACACAGAAGCATTACATTACTCATAATCATCAGTCGTTCTATGTGATGAAGGTATGCGTATTTATTAACTTTATTTATGGCATAATCAACTGGTACAAGACCCGTACTTGCATCGTACCAGGATGCATTCAATTTTCTTTTATGATTAAAAAAATTACGATCATCTTGAACTTCGCTAAACTCGTGATAGATTCCTCGGATAAATTCTCTCCAACCCATTATTTGTCTAATTAATCCTTCCAATGAATTTAGTGGAATTTTATTCTCTTTAGCAAAAATGAGACATTTTTCAATTACTTCTATGGGCGTTAATAATCCTAAATTTAAAAGCGGACTCATCAGTGAATGAAATAGAAAGTCATGATTGGATGACATGGCATCTTCAAATTCACCAAAAAAATTAAATCTTTTTATAAAAAATTGCTCTAACCAAAGTAGTGCATCCTTACGAGTCACAGGATAAATAAAGTTTTTCCCATCGGAGAGTAGCTCACCAGGATGATTTGGAAATTCAAGATTCACCAAAGAAATGACTTCTAATGTAACAGAATCTACCGTTTGGATTTTAATAGAAGGTACGATAGTGTCTTTTTTTAATTTATTTCGATTGTCTTCATCAAAACTCCATTTTCCACCAACGGGTCCTAGGTTTTGATCGACTAAAACATTAAATCTTTTTCTTGATTCTTCATAAAAATTTTTCATGAAAGGTTTTTTATGCTTTGAAAGATAAGCTTTAAAATCGTCGTGATCGTTTAAAAAAGCCGGGCTTCTATATGTGACAAGTTCAATTTCTTGATCACTCGTAAACTTTGCCAGCATTTGACTGAAAAATTTATCCTCTTTTTCAAAAGAATGAATTTTTGTTATATGGGCCTTGTTACAATAGTCCCTTAAACGATCTAGGTAGGTTTTTGATCGAGCCCCATCTTTTAAAAAAATATAATCAACTTTGAAACCATTTTTTTCTAGCTCTAGGTGTTTGTGTCTTGTAGCTGATAAAATATAGGCTATACGTAATTTATGATAATTATAATGTTCGCAAATGCTATGCGATTCAATCATTAAAAATTGGTGCTGTTTGAATTTTTCAAAATAATTGATTGGAAAAAGGTGATCTCCAAAAACTATAAATATTTCTTTCATCTAATTTTACGTTCCCGTTTATAAATGCTAAATTAAATAAATGGATCAGCATTTTATTTTAAAATTACATTTTAGCTCAACTCTTTATATGGTCGGTGTGATTTGCTTTATACAATATATACACTACCCACTTTTTTCGTTGGTCGGTAAAGACCAATTTATCCATTACCATGCTAAACATATTGAATTAACCTCTGTGGTGATAGCCATTCCGATGTTAGTAGAATGCTTAACAATGTTTTACTTATTAGCATTTACCCCAGCTTTAAGAGTCGATAAATTTTTTATTCTTTCCGCTGTACTGCTTTTAATCATCTGGATGGTCACATTTATTATCAGCGTCCCTCAACATAATATTTTAGGGCAAGGCTTTGAGCAAAAAGCTTTCCACACACTTGTCTCCACCAATTGGATTCGAACCATAGCTTGGGTGGCCAGGGCAGTTATACTCTTTAAATTTATATAATATTTTTAATCTACTAAAAATTCAAAATTTACGACGGTCTTAACAGAGTTGATGATCATGCAATGACTTTTAGTCTTCTCCATTAGTGCCAATGCGCGCTCTTTTTGAGGGCAACCAGTTAGTGATATTTGGACTTCAACACGTTCCATCCATGGTGCTTTCTCAAGCCCTTTATCTACAAAAAGTGTAGCTTTACCCTTTATCGCTACATAGTTTAGTTTAGATTTTTCAGCGATATATTTAAATGTAGCGAGATAGCAATTCATCAAACTCATTGCATATAAGTCTTCTGGTGAGTAAGTCCCACCTGGTCCTTCAAACTCAGGTGGAATAGCCATGGTAATGGCATCACAAACCTTATCTACTAGTCTGTTATTCCAGAATTCATTAATACCCGAAGCACCATGAGATTCAACGACAAAAGTTTTTGGAGACGTGCTCATCTATATTCCTAAAATTTTGAATCAATTAATTTAGCTGTATTAAAGCCTAAGATTTTTGCGAATTCTTTATATTCAGCAAAGATTGCTTCATCAATGGACGGCGTTCTCGACATAATCCATAAAGACTTTCTGTCGGTCGAACCGATAAGAACAGTGTCGTATCCTTCGCTTAATTTAATAATTACGTATTCACCTTTTACTCGAAAAAGACGAGTAAAAAAATTATTAAAAGTAACTTCTAGACGAGCATTTGTTTTTGGATCAACAACAACTGCTTGACCTTCAATGTTTGTTTCTTTTCCATTTTCTTTAATACAAGTATTAAGGACACTGATCGTTTTGGCGTTAAGAATTCCATAGTCTGCAGTTTGAGCGATACATTTTCTTGTGAAAAATTGAGGTAAAGAAGAAACGGCATACCACTTTCCGATGTAACGACCGATATCAACATTGTTTGCTGTAGGTAATTTTGATTCTGCAAAAGATGAACATGACACAAGTAGACAAAGGCTTAGTAATAATTTTTTCATAACATCCCCCCCAGTTAAGTTAAATATAGATAGTATTTCACCTAGAGACAACTAGACACTCGTTAGAAATAAAAGTGTCCATCAATTACTGGCAATTCTCTCCTAATATATTATTTGCAAAATAAAAAAGAGATGTACCTACTCTCTCATTTTTGCCACCATTTTTTCAGCATGACCTGAATAAACACGATCATCTTTGGTGATTGTTAAGAAAAAAACCTCTGGATAATGAACGCGTGATCAACATGAATCTTATACAATCACTATCAGCGAAAGAGAGCATTGAGGTTAGGAGCGAAAATCGTGCCCCAAATATTTCTTTTTGGGGACACGATTAAATTAATGCAAAATTGTCGCTTCAGCAGTTCCATAATAAGTTGTTACGGTCATACAAAACTTTCCATCAGTGCCAGTTACAGTGTTGTAGCTCGCTGGATTTTTACTTGATTGATCAACAACAACATGAACAAAAGTAGGACTGCTGGTCATATCCCTCACAATTCCGCAAAGTTCCGCTAAATGGATAGTTGAAGTACTCGGTGCAGAGTAAGAAAATGATGTGATTTTAACTTGAGGCCCTTCGGCCATGGCCATTGAAGTAATAAGTAATGATGTAACTAAAAATATCAATTTACACATAAAAACCTCCATTATTTATTAAAGGATAAAAGAGAAATTATCTAATGACAACATCTAGGTTTATATTTTGAATGAGAAAATTACTTTATGGTCTAAAATATAGAATTAGAAATGGTACGACAAATTCATTTGGCATCACATTTTTTCTTTCTCAGATTTTTCTTCAGACTTTGTTTCTCCACTTTCCTCAGCCTTCATTTCTTCTTGAATACATTTTTTAAGTTTCTTTCCTTTGAGTGATGAATCTTTTGCCATACAAGTTTTTTTGGCTTCCTTCCATTCAGTTTTTTCGACCTTTGTTTTTGCAAAAGAGGTAATTGAAAGCAATGTAAGAGTGAGGACTAGTAAAAATTTCATTTAATATTCTCCATTTTGGTTTTCGTTATTTGGAGAATGCTTCAACAGTGGACATATTGATAAATATATAAAATGCATGAAATGCATAGTTTAAATTTATATTAAAAGGATGACTTACCAACGCTTGCTCATATCAGAAAAAATGTTTAATTTATTAAAGCATTAAAAATTCCGGACTAGGAGATAAATATGAATTCACTAAAAATCACAGTACTTCTCGCGCTCATTCTTCCTTTCAACAATTTTGTAAATGCAACTGATAATAAAAATCAAATTTATCTAAGTTATTGTACAAACTATGGGGCAGGTGTTGATTACTCCTTCCAGTCATGCATCAATATGAACAACTCTTCTATTGCGCGCGAAATCGGTGGATTTTATTCATCTTGCATGAACTATGGTCAGCAAGTTGATTATTTTTTCACAAGTTGTGTGAATCAAGGGTTTCGTGAAGCTGAGAGACAATTAAATAATTCAATCTACCTCTCAGATTGTGAAAACTATAATAGTAAAACTTTGGATTTTTTCTATGTGAGTTGTGTAAACAATAACTACAGTGAGATACAACGTGCGATTAAATTAAAAAAATAAACTAGAGGACAATAATAAAGATTTTTTAGGATCTCATTTGTTGCAGCCGCATGAGAATAAGATCGGAGAACAGCGTTAGCTTCGATCGACTTAGGTAGAGTTTGCAAGCATTTTACAACAAATTGGGTACCTGCTCCCTAATTCATGGGTGTATAGAATGTTTACATCTATTTGTAATAAATACATTGATCATTATAAAAGTTTAGATGGCCTTTAAAATTCGCTAAAATATGCTAATGGCTCTAATTAATAGGAAGTGCTGACTTTGAAAACCTTATGCTTACTTAGCTTAATCACACTCCTCTCTTTTGGATGCAAAACAGAGCTTAAAAAGAGCACAGAAGTTGTGCTTATAAATTCGGCAATTGTTGGAGGATCAGTAGTTGATCCAGATAAAACCGACACAACCTTTATTGTAAATTTTGGTAATAAATGTTCGGGAAGTATTGTTGGAACAAAATGGATACTCACGGCCGCACATTGTGAAGAATCGTTTAAAAAAGACATTACTGCTGGTGGCATTAATCTTATGTCTTCTAATAGAATTAAATTAAAACTTAAAAAATATTTTATTCATCCAAACTACACAAAAGCAAAATTAGGGGACACAAATGATTTTGCGTTAATCGAGTTAGTTGAACCAGTTGATTTTGAAGGTACGCATTTAAGCAGCATTAAAATAGCAGACCAAGCATTTGTAGAGGCCGGGGGGCAGGACCCAGGAGTCATTGCAACCGCTTTAGGCTGGGGCAGAACCTCTACCTATGGGCATGATAGCTGGAAGCTCAGATCAGTTGAAATGCCTATCGTGAGCAATGAGGTTGCCAATTCTAAAAATTCTTATGACGGCTTCATCAATGATTCTATGCTGGCAGCAGGTCTTGATAAAGGAGGAAAAGATACTTGTGCTGGCGACAGCGGAGGGCCCCTAATTGCTAGAGATCAACACTCTGGCGAATCTGTTTTAGTTGGAGTGGTGAGTTTTGGGAAAGATTGTGGATTGCCTCATTTTTATGGGATTTATTCAAAAGTTTCTCATGTGTATGATTGGATAATGGAAACAGAAGAAAATTCAGAAGCGCACTAAGAATAGATTATTATCACAACAGCGCGGTGTATTTTGAAAAAATCGATTTATGGAAATTTCTTTATTAACATGAGAGTGGAAAAAATATATTCAATCAAAGCGAATGAATTTTAATACTCCCTTCTTGCGTGCGAATACGGTCTAACTCCGTCATCAAAACAGTCATGCGGTCATAGGTTTCAATCGTTCCGGTTTCCCAGGTATTATCTATCGTAGTTTCGTGCAAATCTTTTAAAATTCTACCATTACGGATAATTAATCTTTGTTTAATTCCACATGGCTCCATAAAGTCGATATTAGAGTTTAAAAGCTTACTTAATTTTTTTGATCTAAGATAGGCCTTTCCAACCCGGATAAAATGCCGCTCAAACTTATCGGCTATATCATCAGGAGTAAGTGACACAACCTCTTCGGTTTGCAAAATATCTTCTTCAATCGCATCTGCTTTTACTTCTTCGTCTTCAGGAACCATCCTTTTATTCCAGATAATACCTAAGGCCAGAATACTTCTCATTGATGAGAAAACTGATAGTTCAATTTGATGACGAAAACAGAATAGTTCAAGACCCGATTTTATCAAATTGGGGTCGAGAGTCTCATAAAACATATCTTCATCAGGCAAGATTAAAGTATCTGAATTTTTAATATATGAATTTAATTTCAGCATGGATTGAAAAACGAGAGCACTGGAAAATGGTCCGATACAATACTCAGCACTTCCAAAGTCATTAGAAGATGAAAAATCTCTTGTAAAAAAAACGAGAGATCGAAATCCTTTTTTAAGAGCAATATTATAATAAGGATTAATTTTTTTTATTTCATCCGTCTCCATGAGTGCCGCTTCAAGTGGACTTCCACAAATTGTTACGTGAAGGTCATAAACTTGAGCAAGCATTTCCAGCTTTCGTGAGTCGCGTTTTTTCTGTCCTCTGAAATAACTATTAACCCGATCACGAAGTGATGTTGCCTTACCAACGTATAAAACTTCTCCTTTGCTATTGAGCATACGATAAATTCCTGGCAAGTCAGGTAGATCCAGACGTTTTTCTTTAGGGAGCGGGTATTCGTATTTTGTACGTGATTTCTTAGGTGTTTCTTTTAACCAGTTATTTAATTCATCAATAGTATTTACCCCAATTTCTGAGAGTGAATCCAGAAGTTTTTCCCAGATCATTTTGGTTGCATCTACGTGACCTGTTGCCCGTTTGAATTCACCGGAATTGTTTCCAAAAAAACCAGCAAGGCCTTTAATCCCTCGTGAAGGAAGATTGGGATAAAGCCTTTTGGCAATTTCATGAGTGCAGATAATGGGAAAAGGAATATCATCAGCAAAGCGGCTAAAAGCAGCTTTTAAAAATGGTTTTTCAAATTGAGCAAAATGAATAATACAAATTGAATTTGTAGGTGAAACATTATGAATAAAATCTTGCAAATTTTTCATGACTTCTGGAAATGGAACGGCCAGTTCCATGTCTGCATCACGCACGCCTGTCACCATTTGAATTCTTCTTGGAATCGACTCAAGTCCCGGCTGTTCGACAAGGATACTACATGTTTTTAGTGCATGAGAGCCCCAGGCGATTTCTAAAATATGGCCGCTTTCGGGTTTTGCGCCGGTCGTTTGTAAATCCAGAAAAAATAGTGGAAGTGAATTAAGTTTCATCAGGATATTCCTCCTGCCCAAAACTGCTCCAGGTCCAGTAGGATTTGTTGTGAAAGCAGTTCTTGAGGAGAATTTAAAAACCACTCTTTTGGCATAGAGTGAGAATAACTTGTCTCTAAAAAACGTGGATCTATAAGAATTATGATTCCCCGGTCAGTTTCAGTGCGAATAACTCTACCTGCCGACTGAATGGCCTTGGCCATTGCTGGAAAAACGTATGCGTAGTCGAAAGCATTTTCAGTCCCATATCTTTTCTGATAATACATACGAACCTGTTCTCGCTCAAAATCAAAATTAGGCAAAGCTGGACCAACTACAAAAACACCTATCAACATATTGCCGGGATAATCTACACCTTCGGAGAAAATTCCGCCTTGAACACCCATTAGTAAAGTTGGATTTAGTCCTTCACGAAGATCTTCCAGGTATTTTTCTGTTAAATGAGGAGGCATTTTTTTCTGTTGAAGGAGAATCCTAAATTCAGGGGCATTTAATTTTTCATACACTTTCATCATGAATTCAAAACTAGGAAAAAGGGCCATATAATTCCCCTTTTTCAACTGCATAATTCTCTCGATCACTTCACAAATTTTTGGTGAACTTAGATTTCGGTCTTTGTACTTTGTAGAAATTTGAGGAATCATTAAAATTTTTCTGTTCTCACTTAAAAATGGAGAAGAAAATTCTACTGTCTTCGTTTTTTCTAATGATAGGCCGAGGAGCTCCTGATAATAATGAAAAGGTTTTAGAGTCGCGGAAAATGCGGCCGTATTTTTAAATTCTTTATAGGCTTTTTTTAATTGTTTGGAAGCGTCGGAGCATGTTATTTTCAAAGTTTCATTCGTCGGTGTTCTTTGATAAGTTTGAAAAAATTCTTCTCCAGAGAGTTCAAGTGCGGAAACAAAATCCGTGCAAAGATTGCTGAATTTAAGCACAGGATCCTGTGGCTTGATTTGAGTATCAGATTCAAGATAATTCATTGTGAATTCGCGCAATTTTTTTTCAAATTCAACAAACGGTTCGATTTCAATTTGAATTCTTTTGGCATCTCGTTTATCTGAGTAAACCTGGATTAATTCTCTTAATTCTTTGCTTAGTACCAGGCCCTGAGATTTAAAAGATTTAGGTAATTGATTAAATGCCATTTCAATATCATTAATCATCAAAGTCGAAATCTGAGGAGAGAAATAATCCTGTGCTCTTGAAGGTAAGTTATGAGCTTCATCGATTACCAGATTTGGCGACTCCTTTTTAAGTAGGAGAGGATCTGTGAGACGGCCTATTAAACTTCTAGGAGAAAAAACATAATTATAATCACCGATAACGACATCAGCGTTAGGAATTGCTTCAACTGAGAGTTCGAAGGGACAGACAACGTATGTTTCACCCAATTTTTTTAATTTTTTAATGGAGAGATTGCGAATCTTTCCTATTTTATTGACCAGATCATTTGTACTTACCTTTTTATAATAATCAAGGGCAAATTCACAGTAATGCGGATTACAAAGCGGCTCGGCCTTAAGACACATTTTACTTTTTGATGTCAGAGTTAGTCTTTTTATAAGGGGGCCCTGATCAGCTATTAAATCCACTGCTTTTTCTGCGACTTGATGCTGAGAATTTTTTGGAGTCACGTAAACAACTTTTTGCCCGCGAGTAAAGGCTTCTTTCATTGCGGGATATAGAATACCTGCAGTTTTGCCAAGTCCTGTAGGGGCTTGAACAAGCAGAGGTGAGCCAATTTTAAAATTGCTAAGAACTGTATCTATCAATTCACTTTGTCCTGGACGAGGCATAAGAAAAGGGAAGGCCATCGTTTCTGCTAAGAGCTGACGTTTTTTTAATATTTTTTCTTTGATTTTAGTTTCGCTTATTAGCTCTTCCAATCGCTTACCAAGCCATAGCTCGTAAAGATCTAAATCAAGAATGATATCGAGATCAATATTTTTTTTGATATTGCGTGATGAGACAAGCTTTAACGATAACTTGGGTATTTCATTATTTTTTTTGAAATAAAAATAGCCATAAGTTCTTAGCTGCCAGATATAGGGATGATTAAAATCGGCAATAAGTTTACTAGAGAGATCTTCAATATCAAAAGCAGTTTTAATTTCAATTATCTCAACCGTTTTATTTTCAATAACTCCGTCTGCCCTTCCTGAGATAATAAAGGAATAGGGGGAGGCTGTTATTGTCAGGCTAAAGGGCACTTCAGAAGTGAAGCCGGAAATTTCTCGCTCTAATTTTTTTTGAATGAGAAAATGAATTTCCTGTCCATTAAGCGGAGGAGCTCCATAACCAGAATGTGTTTCAATGCTCCCAATGCGGGGGCATGGAACTGCAAACTGCCGGATATCGATTTTAATTTTGCGCATGATTAAAAGAGTGTATCAAAATAAAAAGAAGAGTGAAAATGCACTGAATAATTAAAGAATTCTATGAAACGAGGATTTGTTTAAAGGACCTATCTACTTAATTATTTATGATAGTAAAGACTATTTAGAAGAGTAACTAGAATTATGGGGCAGGTACAATAGACATATTATTGCCTTTTACTTTGCCAGCATTAAGAACATAAGGATGTAATCTCTCAGACAAACTTGAGTGTCAAATACCAGGGAGTCCTAAAGCGAGTCATTTCTAGCAACATGGCTAAAGAGGAGGAAATCTGTGATATAACTTTGCGACTCAATACTTTGAAGAACATTTAAGTGAGTCTTTTTTTGACGAATTTCAGTGGTGTTAAGCTCTTTTAAAAAAGAAGGCAACTCTAATGAAAAATCCGGTATGGTTGAGTCACCATCACCATAGACATTATTTGGATCTATTTTTATTTTCCATTTTTTAAAATGTTTTGGGTAATATAAAAATATATTTTCCAATTCTTTTTTCTTTAACCAAACTCCATGATGAACGGTCTTTTGTCCATGGCCACTTAAATACAAAATTGGTTTTAATATTTTTGGTTTCAAGCCAATTGGAGCATCCAGTAATTGATGAAATTGACGGGCGCGAGTTATGTGAAAATCTATGAATTTCATTCTAGCTTCATTCTCAATTTCATTTTCAATAGTGAGTCCACAATTTTCATGAAATAGACCATACCGATTTTTCTTCCATACCATCGGATTATGAAGTTCGAGTGAGTGAAGTTTACCATTTTCATCTTGAACTAAGTCCAATCCTGGTGGAGGGAGAAGATAGTAACTTGATTCAAACGAACTAAAGGCAAGTGGCGTTTGCATATTTTGGTTAAGCCCAAACTTGATTCCGTAATGCATATTACGAAACATCGCCATCAGCCCTCTAAAAGGAGTGGCAGATAAAATAATTTTATCGAAGTGATTTAAGCCTTCCCAATTTTCTATTGCATTATCAAAGTCCTGAACTCCAAATCGCAAATAGTAGCTTGTGATGAGAGAGCCAAAGCTGTGAGAGACTAAAATAAGCGATGAATCAGGATGAAGTCTTTTACATTTAATCACTAATTCATTAAGTGCAATTATACCTTTGTAAGGATCGCGCCTCCAATCCCAGGCTAGTGGATAAATGGACTGAATTCCAATACGTTTTAAATGAGAAATAGTTTTATCATAAGCATCTTCACGAATGAGTCCACCAAGAATTTTTTTATCGTTTATGAGCGAATGAGGCTTAAGTTGGCTGGCACCTGGAACAAAAATTCCATCGATTGGAAGAGCAAGTGTTTTTCTTCCAAAAAGAACTTCTTTAGTATCTCCCCAGATTAGTTTTCCTGATTTTTCATCTTGAAGTGTTGTTCCGTAATATCCTGGAACGAAAATGGCAATTTGCTTTTTTTGCATCTTTATTTTATTTTTCTTATGCTCAAAATAACTTCACCTAAAGTGATAAAAAATTTACTCATGTAAGAGTGATTAAGCAAAGTGTCTTCGTCGATCAGGTACATCCAATCTTCAAACTGAACATGAAGATGATTATTTTCTTCAGGTAAGACTAAAGTATAATTCCAGAATAAAGTATTGCCTGCGATCTTTCCCACGGCGCGACCATGGACATCACTAGCAAAGCCAAGGTATTCATTTTCTTTAATTTTTTGAAGAGTCCAAACACGTTTAAACTTCGATCCATCATTGTAGACAAAGTCCTCGTTTAGCGTGCAGGTATTGTCTTTCCAAGAAGCATCCATTGTTACAACGAATGTTTTTTTCACTTTATTAAATCTGTCCTTAAATAATCCATGAGCAATAAGCTTTCCATTGAAAAATTTTTCTAAGCTAAATGCTGGTTTAGAATTTTTATAAGCTTCGACAGAAGTAGAGCATCCTGAAAACATAAGAGGAAAAATGCAACATGCCGCCATCAATTTCCATATTTTTTTGTAATTTTTCATCAGGCATCCTTTTGTTTAACGTTCTGAGAAATTATGCTCTTTTTTATAGTTTTTGGTCAATGGGCACTAGAGTAGACATTGGTCGATCATACCTTTTAATTATTGAAATTATTTTAATCTTGAAAATGAGTTAAGCCCTTAATCTACCTTTTGGGAACTCAAATAATAATTATTAAGGTATTTTTTACTAATACTAGGCCCGAATATTTAGGATGTCTTATTTAGACTATTGCGATCTTGCTTTCGGTGCTTTTCAGTAACACCTTCTGTTCTGGTCGTATCATCTCTTGGTGGCATATTGGGTTTTATACCCCGGCTACGTTCCATTATATCGTCTTTAACGGATTCTTTTTTATTGGGCTTTGTACTTGGTTGTGATCCATGTTTGAAGGTCATAAGGGCTCCTTTTTTTTTTGAACTCACAGAATACATTGCAAAGCCAATGCCCTCAATTTAGGATTTTCTTTTGTAGCCCTAAAAAAAAATGTCGAGACTATAGATTAAATTAGAACACCTTTCTCTCAAAATACTACTCGGATCACTTCCCTCTTACGGGATTTTAAACGAAGACGTGGTTAGAATATTTGAGGTGTTTTATTTAAATATCTTGGCTGACGCAAAGTGATCAATGGTGACCATAATAATTTTGTTGAAAGCCCCGAAATGTCAGAGGCTTTCAGTAGAGTTATCAAAAAATTATAACGGATGATCACTTTTATGGATCTCTCCTGGAGAATACTTAGGAATATCTTTGTTATCATCAGCAGCTTTAAGGTCGCTATTGGCGGGACCTTCTATAACTTTTCCATGACAATCAAAACGTGAA
>JACMPM010000004.1 GCA_014377485.1 Bacteriovorax sp.
CTGACGCCGGTAAATGGAAGGCAAAACAAGCTGAAGGTGATTTAGTTGTTAGCACAACCGTTGTTGATGCTAATACTAAGCCTGATATAAATGTTCAGAAAAAAGGCAATGGTTCTGACGGAGGAGGTACGACAGAATCTATTCTAATGATCGTAGGCCTTTGTGCAGTTGGATTTATAATTCTGAAAATGAGAAAGAAAAAGAAGAAATAGAAGTTACTAGTTAAGGGCCCATTAGGGCCCTTTTTTTTGATCAAATAATATCGAGCTTGCGTCGATTGCTTTCTAAAAATGCTTCTTGAGTATCTTTTTCTACTTGATCTGCAGTTTTTACATCTTGCCAGCTTGTTTCCTGTGCTGAATTATAAACTACATCTTTTTTAAAAAACATTTGATCTGGCAGATAAGGTGATTTGGTGGCGTTGGTTACCGTGCTATCATCGCGCACTTTTTCATCGTTAGTAATTTTGACTTCATTTTTTATTTTTTGTAATTCGCGCACAACTTCAGAGCCACTTCCAGTCTCTTTTGATTGGTAGAGTTGTCTTAAGAAATTGATACGTGTAATGCCATCTGAATTCATATGAGGACTCATCGGCAAAATAAGAATATTACTTGAGCGCTATGGTCAGTAGGTGTGTAGTTTCGAGAGGATGAGTCTTATGAGGGTTGTGCCCAGAGCCTATTATCGCCCCAATTGAGACTTTGATCTTTGTTTCTAATATCAGAAGACGTTGAGCAAAATTTTTATATTTAAAGTCATTCTCACCATAAATATAGAGAAGAGGGAAAGTCGCAAAATTGAGTTTTTCAAGATTCTCTTCAATTAACGGAAAGCACCCTGCCGAGAGAAAATTTTGTGAATCTCTCCATTCTTTAAAATCATGCAAAGATTTGTAATTTATTTCTGACTCATAACTTGGGTGTTCATTAAAATTTTTAAAGATAGGGTTTTGATACCAACGATTTAAAAATTCATGAAGCTCTCCTTGTTTGAGGTCCGAAAACTGGTTGAAATCATCTTCTCGTCTTCGGATTTGCTCCGTTTTATTTTCAAGACCAAGACCAGCAGACTCTAGAATTAAAAATTTTGGAGTTATGAAAGTAAGCGCAAGATGAAGGGCGATTCTTCCCCCCATAGAATATCCATAAAAAATTGGATTATTAGAAAAGAGATTTATAAACTGAGAGAGTTTTAAAAAAAGATCTAAGCTCGAATTGAAGTTTACAATTTTAGTCTTACCATGTCCCGGCAGATCAATATAAAGTCTTGAGTATTGAGATCCAAACGAACTAGAGATATTTTTTAAATCTTCTTTATCACCCAAGAATCCATGGAAAAAAACAATAACCGGAGCATCTTTTACTTCAAAATAATCATAGGAGAAAATATTTTTCAGATAAAGTTCTCTTGCTTGAATTTTTAATTCACTTCTCTTTGCTTTTAAATGACCTTCAAGGTTAAGCTGAGTTTTAAAACTAAATTTAGGAACAACATGGGGATGAAGTTTTGTTTTCAAAAAATTATTTAATTCCGAAAATGGCAGGTCATCGATCAAATGAGTTTCATAAAGCAAAACTCCCATTTCTCCCCATTTTTCGTCGGAAATTGGAACGAGATAAGCATCTTTTATGAGAGAATTTTCTTTAACAATTTCTTCAATTAAAAACGGATTAATATTTTCACCACCGCTGATAAAAATTAAGTCCGCACGTTGTTTAAAATGAAAATTTCCTAAATCGTCTTTATAACCCTGGTCTTGCGTTTTATACCAATCAGAGGGAATAGGTTTAAATTGATTATTTTGAAAATAACCCAAGGCCAGAGTTTTTCCCTTAACCTTAAAAAATCCAAGGTCATCAAGTTCAACTTCTCTAAAGGGGAGAACTTCACCATTTATCATCAAGAGAGAAGTCGTTTCACTCATCCCATAAGTTTCATATAGAATAAGAGCATTTTTTCTAGCTTCATCTTTTAAGGACTGATTAAGCGGAGCACCTCCAACTAAGATGACGCGAATTTTTTTTAAGAGTTGAAGTTTATCGTAATCTTCAATCATACGTTTAAATTGAAGTGGAACCAGAGAAATAAAATCGATAGGAGAGTTGAGATCCGTTGTTATTTTCCCACCGGTGAAAAAAGCACGCCACAAAATCATCAGTCCGCCCACATGGTGATGAGGGAGATTAATTAGTGAGCTTTCATTTTCTGATTGATGAAAATATTCAGAAAAACCTTTGGCCGAATAATAAATATTATTAAAACTTAAAGCGACGCCTTTTGGAGTTGCAGTGGTACCAGAGCTAAAGAGGACTACTGCAGGATAATCAATATTTATTTTAGGAAATACATTTTGAGAATTATTAGTACCTAAAAGCATTTCAATATGATGATCTTCAATAATTGTTTCAAAATGAATTTGCGAACGTAATCTCTCAATCATTGATGGTGATTCACGATGAGAGAGTAGTACAGCCAATTTTTTTTCTTTGAGACATGAGAGGATTGCCACAAAGGCCAGGTAAGGTGATTGGATTTTGATAGCAATAGTATTCAAATGAGAAAAAGTTGATGATAAAGAAGTTACGTCAGACAAAAGTTCAGCATAGGACTTTTCGTTGAAAAATTTATTGCTACTATAAGTCTTAAAATGTCGATTGAAGTCAAAATGGTTCATGCCTTATCCACAAAAAGGAAGAAGGCTTAGCTGAACAGGGTTAAACTCTTCTTGGGTAATAAATCTTACTCCAAGCCCTATTAAGCGTACAGCATTACCTTTTTTTTGCAGGCAGTGGGAGAGAAGAGTATAAAAACGATCTAATTGTAAGAGGCTTCTCCAGTCCTCAAGTTCGTGGGTACGCAGTGTTTCTTCACATGAGGTTCTTGAAAAATCATTAAACTTAACTTTGATATAAAATTTTTTTAACTTTTTTTCTCCCTCTTCGTCAAAATGAGCTTCCAGCCTAGAGAGCATTTCATCATAGAGATCTTTGAGTTCAAGTTGTAATATATTTTCTTCACTAATATCTTTAGAAAAAGTAGTTTCAACACTTAAGGACTTTCTTTCCCAATCAGAGATGACTTCACGGTCGTCGATTCCTTTGGCATATTGATAAAGGGAATAACTAAATTTTCCAAAATATTGGCTTAGTATTTCATGAGGTATTTTTTTTAAATCATCACAAGTTTTAACACCAATTGAATCAAAGATTTCCTGTCCTTTTTTTCCAATTCCTGGAATGAGTTTAACCGGCAGAGCTTTAACAAAAGATTCAACATTGACCGGCGGGATTACAAAAAGACCATCTGGCTTTTTCCAATCACTGGCTATTTTTGCCAAAAATTTATTGGGCGCAACTCCGACTGAAGCTGTTAGCCCTGTTCGCGCAAAAATTGCCTTTTTTATTTCCATGGCAATGCACGTAGCACTCTCAGCGTCCGATACATCAAGATAGGCTTCATCCAATGAAACTGGTTCAACAAGGGTAGAATAGCGGTGAAAAATTGATTGGATTATTTCTGAAGCTTCAGAATATTTTCTGAAATTTGGAACAATGACAACGAGATTGGGACAAAGTTTAATAGCGTAATCGGTAGGCATTGCTGATTTTACGCCAAATTTACGGGCTATATAATTACTTGTACAAAGCACACTGCGAGTTCCAGGAAGTCCTCCGATGCCGAGAGGAACATTTCTAAGTGAGGGGTTGTCTCTCATTTCGACTTGAGCATAAAAACAATCCATATCGACATGGATAATCTTTTTCATTTTTTTTATGCGTAAGAACGTAGCAATCCAACTAACGTTCCAACTATTTTAAAGTCCGTTACATTTTCATCTACAACTATAGGCGAGAAATTTTTATTTGAAGGGAGAAGTTCCAATCGTTTTTTATTTTGAAGAGAAAGAGTTTTAACGGTTGCTTCACCATCAATTACAGCTACTACAATCTGGCCGTTACGGGCCTCTTTTGTAGAGCGACAGACAATGACATCACCTTCAAGAATGCCCGCCTCAATCATCGATTCACCTTTAACTGTAAGTGCGAAATAGCGGAATCCACCTTTTAAAAAGTGACGAGGAACAGCTATGGTATTGGTTGGGTTTTCAATCGCCTCAATAGGGTTCCCAGCGGCAACTAAACCTAAGAGAGGAATATGTTCGGAATCACTTTCAGCAATATTGGTTTGTGGTGCCTTAACTTCAACACCTCTGCGCTGATTCCAATGACTTTCCAGCAAACCTTCTTTATTCAAATACTGAAGGTATTTTTGAACTGAACCCAAAGACTTCAATCCAAAATGATCTTTAATTTCATTTTGAGTTGGAGCATGCCCATGATGTTCATGATAGGCCTGGATATAATCGAAAACTTCTTTTTGTTTTTTTGTTAATGCCATACTAAAAGCTTAAGCGTAGTTTATGCGTAAGTCAAGGAGCTATTTTTTCGCCAGCGCAAGACGATAATGATCAGAGTTTTGGGCGAGTTCTTCCATATAAGGAGTGATGTCTGCCTGAAGAGTTTCAGGAAGTTTATTAAACTCGATAATATGTTCTTTTGGAACGTATCGAAAGGTAAAATTGATTCTTCTAGTTTCAAAATTCTCAACATTCAAATCGAAAGAAGTTTTAAGTTTATTCTCTACCCGTTGAACACGATGAAAGGCGCGGTCTTTATAGAGCTCTCCTGCAAATATTTGGAGAGAGCTATCATCGAGCCATTGTTCCAGTAAAATATTATTCTTTAGATCTTTTTTACCCAAAACAAATTGAAAAAAAGCCCGTTCACCAAACGAAATAGAAGCAACTGGTCCCAGTTCAAAATCTTTATGATCTCCAACTCTGGCCGTATCGTTTTTTTTTCCGGTAACTGGATCTATAGAAGATCCATAAAAATTGATTAAACAAGTGTTGAGATTCCAGTCTTTAGGCACTTCATTTTTTTTAAAATGTGTTTTAGTGATACCTTCAACTGTTTTAAGTATTTTTTTTAAAACCGGCGGGTAGTCTTCACCTTTTACACATCTATTGTGAATACCCTTAGGCGGATGGTAATAATTAAGACAGGCAAATTGCCAGTTGCCAAGCCAGTAGACTGGTCTTTTTAGCTGTCTTTGTTCATCGCCTTCAGGAGGTGGATTATGCTCCGAAAAGCGCATTTCCCAGATAGGGTGCAAAGTCTTAAGCCATTCAATAATTTCTGCCCGTTCAGACTTTTTGACAAAGGTTGGGTGATAGAACAATCCGTCCTTTCTCAAAATCTCTTTTTTAGCTTTATTGTGTCGAATACTCATCTTTTATTAAGTTAAGGCCAGTGAGATATATTGAAAATCACTCTGTAATTATTATAAGGAGCGATTGCAGAATAAAATTTAGATGTTAAAAGCACAAGAACAAAAGATCCTAGGGGGATTATAAAATGAAGATGCAAAATTTAACCAAATTGACTCTCGCTGTTTTGGTAGCTGCTCAGTTTTTGAATACTGAAGTCGCTCACGCAGGCCTTCCGAAAACATTCATACACACTTATAAAACTTCTGATAAAGAAGCATTTAAAGATCCATACTTTCAAATTAAATCTTTTAAAGTTAGAGAGCTTTCTGCAGAAGAAGCACTAGAATTTAATGAACCAGAAACTAAAATTTCTGATAGAAAAATTAATGAAATCGCCAATAAAGCATTTGTAGGTCCGAATATTCCAAATATCCCGAATATTCCACCTGTTCCGCCTTCGGCACCAGTAACAGGTGGCTTAATAGCAAGTACTGGTGGTCCAAGCCTAGAACCTACAGGTACATTAGACTCAATCATCATGGTTATTGATAAATTAATCGCAATTGGACAAAAAATTATTCCTACAATTAAAGAAGGAAAATCTGTAGTGACAAATAATCCAATGGCCTCTGTTTCTGTTCTCCCAAGATCTGAATCAAAAGACCCAGTTGTTCACGACATGGGTGGATGGTCGATTCCAGTTTCGAAACATTACAAAATTTCTTATTCAAATGGTTTTGGTTCAGAAGTAGTTTCTTTTGTTTACTCAATCACTTTCCAATACAACGGAAGTGCTGATGGAAAAGGGAAATATCTTGCAGGAATAAGAGCTTCTGCTAGAAATATCACAATTTCATGGGGATTTGACTTAGATGCAACTTCTCAATTGCTTCAAATTTCTAACGTAGGAACTCAACAAAATGTAATTGCGGGAGCTACAATTGAGATGACTTATACAGTGAAGAACTGGACTAAGAACATTACGACATCTGAATCATTTCATGTTACTGGTGACGGAAGACTTTATAAGCTTGATTAAGTCTTTACTTTCTTAAGCTATATTATATTGTAAAAATACCCTGCGAAAGCGGGGTTTTTTATTTTTTATTTAAATTAAAAAAATCCCAAGAGTCAACATAGTACTTATTCTTTAGAACGCAGTAATCGTATTCATTATTTTTTTTATCCCGCAAGATTTCAGAATTTCCGTTATTGAATTCACAAAAATCAGAAGCAGGGTTTCCCAATACGTCCTGGGTCTGTTTTGTTTTTTGGCCTAAAGGCTTTAAGATTAGCTGCAGGCATTCTTGTTTATTATTGATACATTCATGGTTTACATGAAACCCATTTAGTTTTTCAATTTTTATTTTTCTGGCAGAACCGTTGTTGAATTTATGGAAGAATAATTCAGATCTAGCATCAAAAGAGAGTAAACTAAAAAATAAAATAGTATATTTCATATTGGCAACTTATTTTAAAGGAATGCAACCAGGTTCATACTGATCAACATATTTAGTACCAGGGCATTTCCAGATTCCATAATAATTTTTATATTCATCTGGTATTCCACCGCCAGCTCTACTATTAACAGTAGACATTAACGAAGTAACAGATTTTTTGCTTAGCGATTTTTCAATTAAAATAAATCCAGGTTTTTCAATCCATGAAATATTATTATTTTGCGTTAGGAGAAATGAGCTATCGGCCAATGACTTTAAGTTCACCCATCCATTATTGTTTTGTAGCTGCCATGTATTCCCATAGCTATTTTTCACTTTAACCATTGTTCTGCAATCATTTTTTCTTGAACTGCAAACTTGTTTGATACCAAAGAGTGCAATGGAATGGGCACTTTGCGCTGAACATTTATCTGTGAAGTCTTTTTGAGTACAGATACTTATTTCTACAGGAATACTCGAAAGTAAAAGTGATTCGACTTTTTTTGCGACCGCATTAGCATCAGCTTTTTCGTTATATCCAGGATAGCTTTTAGACTTAAATTCCGGAATACTGGCCATTTTATTTTCCTCCATACACTGAGCGGGGAGAAGTGATTTATAAAGAAATTCCTCCATAGAATGAGAACTGGTAAATGCATCTTTTAGTTGGTCTATCGGCGTCTGGACATTGGGGAGATTTTTTTTAATTTCATCGGCCAGACAAGCAACACAATCATTGCGTCTCACATCTTTTCCAATCCCTCTATATTCATTCCATTTTTTAACGAGAAAAATCCAGCCTCTCTTTTCATCTTTTTGCATAATGTTTTTGTAATCGACCATTTGATGAACCAAGGCGGAAAATTGCACACATTCTTCTTTAGCGATTTTTCTTTTTGAATTTTCGATATTAGAAAAAATTCTATAAGTATCTCCACCTTCTTTAAGACTTTTTCGCTCGTAATAAGATGTGACATCTAAAGAAGAAAGAAATTCTTTGGGATCATCGCAATTTAATTTTAGCTCCCGACATCGATAGCTTTCTAATAAACTAGTGGCCGAAAAACCATAACAAAGGCCAATGCCGTCTTGTGCTTTGATAGGAGTGGACGGAGAAATTTCAATGGGAATCGTAGTGTCTTTATATGAGCCATCGAGTGTCTCATAGGGAAACTCATACGCTTGTACATGGATTGAAAAGAGACTAAAAATACTAATTAAATAAAAGACTTTCATTCGAATAGTATCGGAGTTTTATTTTATGATTTTAGAAAGAGTAATTTGAGTAAAATAGTCAGAAAGAGTATGTAAGAGCAAGCAGATGCTCACCCTTGTAAATTTAGGTACTAAAGACCAAATCGTTTAAAGAATTTTACCATTAAAGCAGTAGCATCCGGGCCTAGTGGATCATTGTATTCAAGATCTGAGATACCGCCACTCCAATCGTGACCTAGTTTCTCGATCATATAGCGCTCGATAAAAACTACATTTTGCTTGTTAACCGTTTTGTAGAGACTGTATCCGTAAGTATTAGTCTCTTGAACTTTTAAAACTTCATTTGCTTTGAAGTAAGAATTATCTTTAACTCCGTTATCAAGATAGTCGTTGAAAATTTTGAATTCATCTTCAACTTGAGAAGCGTGAATTGGGCTCATCAAAGGACTGTTCATTCCTGCGAAAATAATAATTGGCATTATAGCAGGTCTTTTAGTCACTCCTGCGGAACAGTTGTAGCCAGTTTTTGCAGCAACCGCAGAAGGCACTGAAGCTCCTTTTAAGACAACATCTGAGAAATCAATACCAGTCGAAGAAGCGTAATATTGAGTTCCATCTTGAGACCCAAGGGCCTTAAAGCGCTCAGGGTAACAGTTTCCAAGGATGTTTACCATTGAAGCTCCTGCACTCATGCCGGCAGCGTAAACATTTTCTTTATCCAGATTATAATCATTCGTTACCGCATCCATCATTTCAATAATGGCTGCTGGCTCACCACCGCGAAGATTATTATAAGGCATTACCCAGTTCCAACATTTAAAAGGATTATAGAGAGTATTTTGTTCTGGAAGAAGAGCTACAAATTTTTCTTTTTCTGCCCACTCTGAAATGCGAGTTCCTTTACCGAAATCTTCTGCAGATTGCTCACAACCATGAAGCATAACTACTAAATGAGCTTTATGAGTTTTTGTTAGACCAGAGGGAATATAAACTTTGTATTCTCTATAACCATTGATACTAAAGCTGCTTCCACTTTTCCAAGTACCAGCGTAGAGACTGCTCGAAGCAAGGGCCACGGTGATTAAAAAGGAAATGATTAGACTTTTATTAAAGTTCATTTGGACGGGCTCCTGCTATTAGTAGTAATCAGAAATTTTGCCCACACTAAAGTAGTTTATGTGCTTAGTCGAGATTGATAGTATTATCTCCGTACAATGAAAGATAAAGTAAGAATATAATAAAAAATGCTCTATTCCTTACAACTTCCTGATAATGGCCACTCTTACCTTGACAGACTTCTCACAGTGAACGATTTTTTGTCAAAAACAGTTTAAGAAGGTGAAAATGCAAGCATTAACGATCAAGCGAGATTTTGGTGAATTGAGCTATTATAAAGATGCAACTGACGCAAACGCACCCGTACTTTTAGGTCTTTCTGGTTTTGGATGTACTCATTATAATTATCTCGATCTGCTTCCAGAACTGACAAAAAATTTTCAAGTTGTTCTAATTGATAATCGCGGTATGGGATCTTCGTCGAAAACAATTTCCGATTATACGCTTCGTGATGTTGCCGCCGATGCTCTGGCAGTAATGGATGAATTAAAAATTGATACATTTGGTTTGATGGGAATAAGCATGGGCGGATTTATCGCTCAGGAACTTATTAAACTTGCTCCAGCTCGCGTGAGTGCAGTGGCATTAATGTGCACACTTTCAAGCGGTCCTGATTTTGTTAAACCAGTAGCAATAACTGAAGAAGGATTACGCCAATTTAATACTCTCGATGCCCGCATTCAAGCGGAGTATTCGACAATCGCAACAGTTCATCCAACGCTCAAAGAAAAAAATCCTACTCAGTATCAAAAGATAGTCGATTTTAGAGTTAATTTTAAAGCTGATCTAGAAGAGAGCGTGAGACAAAATAAAGCAGCTGTGGCCTTTTTAAACGCGCCTTATGACCTATCAATCATAAAGTGTCCGGCCCTTGCCATGGCAGGTGCTGTTGATCGTTTTGTAAGTCCAAAAAATGTTGAGGCCTTTGCCAAAAATATTAAACAATGCCAAACAGCTTTTATTCCGGAGTCTGATCATTTCTTCTTTCTGGAAAAACCAGCAGAAGTGTCTATGCAACTTAATCGATTTTTTAAGGAAGTGTTAGTATGAGTTCTATAGTTTTAAAAAAAGCAGCAGTGTGGTTGCCTGAAGGTTTTGAAGACGCAGCTTTTATCGCGAGAGAATCCGGTGTTCCTGAACATGTCATAAAAACAAAAATGGGAATCATTAGAAAATGCCGTGCAGGCAGTGATGATCACCCTGGTGATATGGCCGTTCGTGCGGCCAGAAAAGTATTAAAAGACATAGATCCATTATCAATCGATATGGTGATTTGGACTGGTTCGGAATACAAAGATTATATTGTGTGGACCGCGGGAATTTATGTTCAAAGAGAACTTGGTTTAAAAAATGCCAAGAGTTTTGATATCTCTGCTCGTTGTTCGAATAAAATCTTAGGACTTCATATTGCAAAATCATTAATGCAAACTGATCCTAAATTAAAACGCGTGCTTCTTTGTGGTGGACATAAAACGGGGGACCTTGTGAATTACAAAGATCCCAATACTCGTTTTTTATACAATCTAGCTGACGGTGGCTCGGCCATTTTATTAGAGCGTGGTGAAAATAATCCACTTCTAGATTCTTCAATCATCACAGATGGTGATTTTACAACTGATGTAATTGTACCTGCAGGTGGAACGAGACATCCGACTCGTGAGCATCCAGATGTCAGCATGACATATCTTCAAGTTCCTGATGTAGATGGAATGCGTGAACGTTTAGAAAAAAGATCAATTGTTAATTTTTTAAAAGTTATTGAAGAAGCTTCAAACAACTCGCTTAAAAAACCAATTGATTATCTGGCACTTCTACATATGAAAAAATCTGCTCATGATGCTATTTTAGCTCCACTTGAATTAAAGCAGTCGCAATCAATTTATATGGACCACTACGGTCACTTCGGAGCCCCTGATCAAGTTCTGTCTTTAGGATTGGCTGAAAAACGCGGACTCTTAAAAAAGGGTGACCACGTTATGCTGGCCTCTGCAGGAATTGGTTATATGTGGTCGGCAATGTCTCTTCGTTGGGATGAAAATACTTTTGATACAAACGATCTAGTAGATTTAGGATAATTTTTAAAAAATAAAGGAGATACTATGAAAGGCTTAACAAACAAAAGAGTTTTTATTACTGGTGCAGCTTCTGGAATTGGAAGATCAACTGCTGAGAGATTTTACGCTGAAGGAGCTGAGCTCATTCTTATCGATATGCCGACATTAGAACAAGCTGAACTTACTGCTCTTTTTCCAAACAAAATGACTTACATCCAAGGTGACGTTACTAAAGCTGAAACACTTTTGGCCATTCAAGCTGAAGTGAACAAAGGGATTGATGTTATCGTGAACAACGCTGGTATCACTCGCGACGCTACACTTTTAAAAATGACTGACGACCAATGGGATTCAGTAATTGCAGTAAACTTAACTTCTATTTTTAAACTCTCTCGCATGGCCGCCGAAAAAATGAAAGCAGCTGGAAAGGGCGGAGTTATATTGAACGCAGCTTCAGTTGTTGCTCATTATGGAAATTTTGGTCAAGCTAACTACTCTGCGACAAAAGCAGGAGTGATTGCAATGACAAAAACTCTTTCTAAGGAATTAGGAAAAGATCAAATCAGAGTCAATGCCGTTGCACCAGGATTTATCGCAACTCCAATGGTTGCTAAAATGCCGGAAAAAGTTCTTCAAATGATGGAAGAGAAATCTCCACTTAGAAGATTAGGGAAACCAGAAGAAATCGCTGCTGCTTATGCATTCTTGGCAAGTGATGACGCTAAATACATCACTGGAACTACGCTGAATGTTGATGGTGGTACAATATTAGGTTAGATCTTAACTATTTTATTGAAGGGACAAAAGTTAACGAGACTGACCCCACTATTGTTTTAGTGAATGGTTTGTTTGCTGATTTAACATCGTTTGATGGAGCTGCTTTTTATTTAAAAGATAAATTTCAGCTTCTTCGCTATGACTGCAGAGGGCAGGGGAAATCTTCTAAGCCGGATGTGGTTTATAGTCTCGAAGATCATGTCCTGGATTTAAAAGAAATATTAAATGAGCTCAAATTAACCAATATTATTCTGGTGGGTCTTAGTAATGGCGGAAGAATTGTACTTGAATATGCGAGACGATTTAAAAAGGTTCATGCAGTAGTTGCTTGCGATACTTATGACAAACCTTCTCCTTTATTAAAGGCTAAACTAATCAGCTGGCTTCGTGCCCATGAAGAAAGCGGACCACTTCACCGCTTTGATATCGCTACTCCCTGGATTTGGGGTGAAGAAGTTTTCTCTCTTAAGAGTGAATTAATATTAAGTTATAGAGACAAAGCGGGATTAACTTTAGATCATGTAGTGAAAAATTTAATTCTCGGGGCCCTTGAAACGGATATTGAAATCAGTGAAATTGATTGTCCGGTTTTATTGGTTGCGGGAGATGAAGATTTGCTAACTCCAGTTTTTTATCATGAAGCAATGCTTCTAAAATTAAAATTAGGAGAACTGGCTATTGTTAAATCTGGACACGCTTCTCTTATAGAAAAGCCGACTATCATGGATAAAACTATTTTGCCTTGGCTTTTTAAACAGACAAATAAACAGGTACGTGAATGACTAAGAGCTGGATTCATTTTTTAGAAAAAAACGCCATCGATTTTAAAAATAAATTCGCCGTGATTGATCAGGGTTCAAATAGAGAACTTACTTATGAACAATTAAATAATGAAGTGAATGCATGGGCCTCTGTTTTAAAAGAACACGGAGTAGGTGCCGGCGATGCTATTGCCTTTTATGCTCCGACCAATTGCCTGACTCATCTAACGTTGATGCTAGCCAGTGCTAAAATTAAGGCCATGTTTGTTCCACTCAACTTTCGCCTATCATATATTGAAATAGAAGATGTTATCAACAGACTTAATCCCATTCTCTATTTTGGTGTGGGCGAGAAAATATTTAATGTTTTGACTCCTTATCTGGATACATCTTCTGTTGAATTAAAATTAAATAAATTTAAAGATTCTGATTTTACCCAAACGGCTTCCGGCCTCGATGATACTATTTTAATGCTCTTTACTTCTGGATCAACTGGAGTGCCCAAAGGAGTTATGTTTCACGGACAGATGCTCTTGAGCAATCAGGTTGAAACTATAAATGGTTGGGGCCTGACTTCAGATGATGTCACTTTAGTTGAAACGCCATTTTTTCATACAGGTGGATATAACGTTTTATTACTTCCACTTTTGTACTTGGGTGGAACAGTTATTCTAGCTTCATTCTTCGATGCCGAAAATGTTTTTAGTTGTATTGAAAAATATAAGGTCTCTGTTTATTTTGGTGTTCCCACCATGTTCCAGATGCTTTTAGAAAAGCCTCGTTTTAATGAATGTGATTTTTCTTCAATCCGTTTTTTCATTTCAGGTGGAGCCGCATGCTCGAAAACCATGATTGAAGCTTATCAAAAAAAGAATTTAGTTTTTAAACAAGGTTTTGGTCTGACTGAAGTTGGTCCAAATTGTTTTTTATTAGATGAAAAATATGCAGTTACCAAGTCCGGATCAATTGGACGGGCCATGCCACACTCTAAAGTTAGAGTAGTGACTAAAGAAGGACGCGATGCTGCTGTTGATGAACCGGGTGAACTTTTGATTGCAGGTCCACACGTCTGCCTTGGCTATTATAAAAATGCAAAGGCCTTCGAAGATACATTTAAAGATGGCTATTTTTATACTGGCGATTTAGTGAAACAAGATGCAGATGGCTTTTTTTATGTCGTTGGTCGAATCAAAGATATGTATATTTCAGGGGGGGAGAATGTTTATCCAGGCGAAGTGGAAAAACAAATTACAACTCACTCTGATATTGCAGAGGCTGTAGTTGTGGCAGTACCGTCTGAAAAATGGGGTGAAGTTGGCTTTGCTTTTTTAAAGACTGAAAGCGAAATTAAAGTTGAAGAGTTAAGAGAATTTTTGAATCCCTTGCTCTCTAGATATAAACATCCGCATTTTATAAAATGTTTTAAAGATTTTCCACTGCTGCCAAACGGAAAGGTTGATCGTAAGACCCTCAAGGCTCAAGCGCTAAAACTTATTGAAGTAGTATAGAACTACTTTCTATTAGCTTTTACTTTTATGCGAACTCTTGATTTTTCAATATCTGTTTTTGCGACGAAAACCGCAAGTATAACAACTGATCCAAGTGCAAGTACTGCCAAATCTAATAAATTCATAATTAATCCTGTATTTAAGCTTCAAATTAGGAGCTCCTTTAATAGTCTAATCGGAAATACCAAAAAAAACTTAAGTTGAGTATTTTGGTTTGACGATTTAGGGCCAACAGGCAGAAATTCTAAGGTTTTCTTATGGTAAATCTCTCTATAATATAGGACTAATACATTTTACTTGATGGAGTTCTAATGGGACTAGGACAAAGACAAAAAGCTTTGGAAATAAATCTCAACCCTAATATCTACGGCACATTTGCTGAGATAGGTGCTGGTCAAGAAGTGGCCAGGCATTTTTTTAGAGCTGGTGGTGCTGCTGGAACCATTGCAAAAAGTATTTCTGCTTACGACATGACCATGAGCGATGCCGTTTATGGAAAAGAAGTATCCGGCCGATATGTTTGTGAAGATCGTCTTAAAAAAATGCTTGATACAGAATACGATATTTTAATTAATCGCCTCACAGATGCCAGACATAAAGACACAACATTTTTTGCTTACGCTGATACTGTTTCTGCAAAATCCTATAAGGGCACTGGCGAGAATCACGGATGGATTGGAATTAAATTTCAACACAAGCCGAATGCCTTACCTTCTCAAGTCATTATTCACATGAGTATGCTTGATGCTGAAAATATTCAGCAACAAGAGGCAATAGGTCTCCTGGGAGTGAATTTAGTCTATGCTGTCTATCACGATGTTTCGGACCGTGAAAATTTTGTTTCAGGATTGATGGATGGACTGACTACATCGCGTATGCAAATCGATATGATTCGTGTTTCAGGCGTTGCCTTCAAAGACGTGGATTCGAGATTATTGTGTTTAGAATTAGTTAAAATGAAATTATGTGAAGCCGTTATTTTTGATGTAGATGGAGAAGTTCTTCAAGCCTCTGATGTGCTTTATAAAAAAAATGTTTTAGTGGCCCGCGGAGGATACAGACCACCTACTAATTTAAGTCTTGATATGCTGGAATGTGGTCTACGAAAATTTAAAGATTCGCTGGTAGCAGCTGAAAAAGATAATATTATTGTAATTCCTGAAATAAGTATGTCACTACTTCTCGATCGTGGACAAGTTGATAGTGAGGATTTTTTAGCTCGTGTCGATTTGTTATCAGCACAAGGTCTTAAAGTTCTTATTTCAAATTCTGAAACTCACAGTGATTTGAATATGTTTTTTACCAAGTATGCTAAAAAGAATATTGCTTTTGTCATGGCCACCTATAATCTTGAAGAAATCCTGACTCTTTCAAAATATGGTTCTTCGAAATTTGGACTCGTTGGTTCTCTCGGGACTCTTTTAGAACCGCATACAAAATTATATATATATCCGGCCTGCGATGACGATACTCATGAAATTAAAACTATCGAGTCGATGAATATTGCACCTGACTTAACTTATTTATTAAGGTATTTAGTTGAAAACCATTATATAGAAAATATCACAGACTATAATCCTGATGTCGTCGGGATTTGGTCGAGAAAAATTTTAAAAATGATTCAAGATGGAACAGAGGGATGGGAAAAATTTGTTCCGCCTTCTGTAGCAAAAACTGTAAAAACGAAATGTTTATTTGGAGCTAAGTGCGATTTATGAAAAAATTATTTTTGGTTATGACATTAGTTATTGGTTTTTCTCAAAATGCTTTTTCCTGGGGAAAAACTGGTCACCGTATTGTTGGTGAAATTGCTCAAAGAAATTTAGATTCAAACACTTTAAAAGCGATCAAAGAACTCGCTGGTGACGATGATCTTTCAAGACTTTCAACTTGGCCTGATGAAATTAGATCTGACCCAAAAATGGGTTACACAGCTCCTTGGCATTATGTAAGCATTCCTAATGGAAAAACTTATTTTGATCAAAAAAGAAATAAAGAAGGAGATGTTATTGAGGCACTCTACCGCTTTGAAGACGCTCTGAGAGACCCCAAAGAAACAAAAGAGCATAAGCTTGATGCTTTAAGATTTCTTGTTCATATGACTGGGGACTTGCATCAACCGCTACACGTAGGCCTGGCAGAAGATCGCGGTGGAAATTCGATTCGAGTAAAATGGTTTAAAACAGAAACTAATTTACACACTGTTTGGGATGAAGAGCTAATTGATTTTGAAAAATTATCTTTCACTGAATATGCAAATTACCTAAATCATTTTTCAAAGGACGATAAAAAAGATTTAGAAAAAGGAACTTTTATTGACTGGGCGAAAGAATCTCAAGATTTACGTACAAAAGTTTATGACTTTGGCGGGCCTTCAGAGAGTTCTAGTCTTAGTTATGAATACAACTATAAAGTAAAACCGACTGTTGAATTGCGACTTAAACAGGCAGGCTTAAGACTAGCTTATGTTCTTAATAAAATCTTTTCTCAAGAAAAACTTAGCAAAGACGAAATTGATCTTAGAAAGAAAATTAAAGAAAACATCTAAGGTTAAGTCTGATTATGGTTATGGATAAAAGAATTCAAAGAGACGTATTAATAGTTGATGACGATAAAAATATTTGCGAAATTTTACGCGAGTATTGTCATAATATGGGATGTTTTAAAAACATAGTTTTTGCCCATGATGGCATAATGGCCACACAAAAACTTCGCAATCAAAAGTTTGCGATTATTCTTCTCGATTTGAATATGCCTAAAAAATCAGGATTTGATATTTTAAGTGAATTTGGTCAGGACTCACTTAATCAGAAAGAAAATATATTAGTTGTCTCTGGGACGTTGGAAAAAGACTTGATTGCCAAGATTATAAGTCGTGGAGTTAAGACTTTTTTAGTAAAACCTTTTGATGAAACTGCCTTTCAGGATAGAGTTCTCAAAATTTTAAACATAGCGACCAGTAACACTTCGTCCAAACCTTGACAGTAATCATTTAGACGCCATCTTCTAATTAGTTGTAAAAATCTTTAAAAACAACGAAGTAGATAGGAGACGAATAGATGAATAAATTTGATTCAATAACTGAAGGATCAATAGCGATTGCTCAAAGTGAAGCCTTAAAAAGAAAACATACTGAAATCAATCCAGAGCATTTAATATACGGGTTAATAAATAATCCTCAAACTTTTAGTAGCCGTGCTTTAAAAAAATATTCAAAAGACTTAGGTAAATTAATGGATCTACTTCCAACGGTTAAAACCAAAATGGAAATGGATCAATTAAGGGCGTCTTCAAAATTATCTGAATGGTTAACTTATGCTTCATCAAATGCCATTCAAAATGGAAAGAATGAAATAGCTGAGCCAGATCTACTAAAATATCTCGCTCAAATTGTTCCTCAATTTAAAATAGATTATAACGACCTCAACACTGAAAACGCCGATGGTATTTTAGAGAAGCCTGATTTCTTAATTAACTTAAATGAGCTTGCTGAAAGTGGAAAACTTGATCCAGTTATTGGAAGAACAAAAGAAATCCGAGCGGTAATGGAAATTTTAGGAAGAAGAGGAAAAAATAATCCTGTGTTAGTTGGTCCTGCTGGTGTTGGTAAGACTGCGATTGTTGAGGGGCTGGCCGATGCTATCGTCAAAGGCAAAGTCCCTGAAGTCCTTGAAGGCAAAATTGTTTATTCACTTGATCTTGGTTCACTAATGGCCGGAACGAAATATCGTGGTGAATTTGAAGAACGTTTACAAGCTCTTTTAAAATTTATCAAAGCTCAAAATGGACAGTCCATTTTGTTTATCGATGAACTACATCAATTAGTTGGTGCAGGACGAACAGATGGGGCAATGGATGCGGCCAATTTATTAAAGCCGGCACTGGCACGAGGGGATCTTCACTGTATAGGCTCCACAACACCGGAAGAGTACCAAAAATATATTTTGAGTGATGCTGCCCTTGATAGAAGATTTAGAAATGTTCCGGTTGATGAACCGAGCAAAGAAGATGCGATAGAAATATTAATGGGAATACGTGAAAAAATGGAGATCCATCATGGAATCAAAATATCTGACGATGCTATTTACAACGCTGTCTTCTTATCTACTCAGTACATTACTGATAAAAATTTACCGGACAAAGCGATTGACCTTATTGATGAAGCCTCTTCAGCGCTAAAATTATCAGCTGAAGCAATGCCGGCAAATCTGGTTGAGCTTGAAGCTGAAATTCGAACAAAAAAAATCTTTGCCAAATCTCAGGCTAAAAATGCTGAGATTGAACGCGAGATCACTGAGCTCGAAGGAGAATTTAGTGAAGAAAAAGAAAAATGGGATAAAAATGTTTTAGCACTTAAGCAAGTAACAGAAATTAAGCATCAACTTGAACGCACAAAATTTGAATTAGAACAGGCCCAAAGAAATCAAGACTACGAGACGGCTTCCAAGCTAAAGTACTCCGTCATTCCAGAGCTAGAGCATAGACTTGAAGCCTCACCGCAAGGATGGGTATTATCGACAATCGATATCGCCAATATTATTTCTCGCCAAAAGGGAATTCCAGTTGAAAAGATTTTAAAATCTAAGCAAGAAAAGATTTTAGGATTAGAGGATTTTTTAAAAAATCGAGTTTTCGGTCAAGTCGAACCACTACACGAAATAGCAGAAGTTTTAGTCACTGCTCACGCAGGATTGTCGGATCCAACACGGCCTCTTGGTTCCTTTTTATTAAAAGGTCCATCTGGAGTTGGGAAAACAGAAACAGCTAAAGCACTTTCAGAATTTTTATTTGATTCAGAAGATAATCTCATTCGTTTTGATCTTTCAGAATTCTCAGAAAAGCATTCAGTTGCAAAATTAATTGGTGCGCCTGCCGGTTATGTTGGTTATGAAGAAGGGGGAGTATTAACTGAGGCGATTAGAAGAAAGCCCTACGCTGTCATACTGTTTGATGAGGTAGAGAAGGCCCACCACGATTTTTCTGATATCTTATTGCAGATTTTAGATGATGGGCGCCTAACCGATAATAAAGGGCGTACGATAGATTTTAGAAACACTATCATTCTGATTACTACTAACTCTCAGGATATAGAAGCAGATTTTAAACCTGAAGTTTTGGGTAGGTTAGATGCCATTCTCACTTATAAACCTCTTGATCAATCGATTATGAAAAATTTAATTGATAGACAGGTCTTGATGTTAAACCAAAGATTAGAAGGAAAAAATCTTCACGTCGTGCTTGATGACTTAGTCTATGAGGAGATTGCAAAGCGTGGATACGATCCAAGATTTGGAGCTAGACCACTTCAGTCGGTTTTTGGACAATTCATCACTAGACCTTTATCAAGAAAACTTTTGACTGGAGAACTTCAGCCGGGAGAATTGCACGCTCACTGGACTGACGATCAAAATAATCATGTAATGTTCCAATAGATTTAGTTCAACTTAAGTAGGAGTGGCTTGTAGTCATTCCTACTTATGCTAAAATAAAAACACTTTGATTTTAAAAAGGGTGGTTTTATGTCGGAAACAATTAGATTAATGCCAAATGAATACTTAATGCGAGAAGGTGAAGAAAGCACTGAAATGTATTATTTACAGTCTGGAACTCTAGCTGTTTTTAAAAGAAAAGGTGATCAAGAACACCAGATCGGAATAATTATTGCCGGTGAGCTAGTAGGAGAAATGTCTTTTTTAGATAAAAATCCTCGTTCGGCTTCAGTTAAAGCAATGAGTGATTGTCTGTTAGTGGTTATTCCAATCGAAAAATTAGAACATGTCCTTGAAACAATGCCTAAATGGTTTAGCGCTCTTTTACATACGCTTACTGACCGTTTAAGAAAAGCAAACGCTAGAATTAGAATCTAGATCGTTTAGTATTCTGGCGTCGTATTTGTTAAATTAATTTTTAATTCGCGCTCAATTCTACTTTTTTCGGCAGACGAAAATGGATTATTTTCTAATGAGAGATGTGTTAGGTAATTCATATCTTTTAAGAAAAGCGGAATGGTATGCAGTTTATTAGCGTCGAAATTAAGTCTTTGCAGATTTTCTAAAAGATGAAAATTGGAAGGAATTGAATCCAGTAAATTATGGCTTAAATCAAGCGTCCTTACTTCAGCGAAAAATGGCAGTGCCTTTTCTATGGATGTTAAATAATTTCTTCCTAAAATCAAAGTTGTTAATTTTGTTTTTTGAGTGAGGTGAGGCAGCTCGCTCAGACGATTATTTTTTAAGCTAAGATAAGTGAGATTTGGTAGTTCAAATATTTCTTTGGGTATTGAAGAAATTTTTGTAGAGATTAATGAAAGATGTTTTAGGTTTCTTAGAATGGTTATATCTTCTGGAAAATAAGTAAAATTTCCGCCGATGATTTCAAGATCTGTAATATCCCACATGTTTAATATTTCAATGGGAAATTGTGTCGTATTAGCACTTAGCCTTAAAGCTACTTTTTTTTCAAACCGCATTAATTATAAATCCTGGATATACTTATTATGTGCGTCCACTAAAATACACTTTGGTTGAATTTGCCTGTCGCTAAAAGCGTAACTGAAAATAATAACTTCATCACCTTTTTTAATTAGATGAGCTGCAGCACCATTCATGCAGATCATTCCGCTATTTCTAGCTCCGGAAATTACATAAGTTTCTAAACGGTGTCCGGTAGTATTGCTAACTACAATTACTTTTTGTCCAGGCCAGAGGTCAATTCTCTCCAAGAGGTCCTGGTCAATAGTAATACTGCCGATATATGCGATATCTGCCTCTGTAACAGTGGCCTTATGTATTTTACTTTGTAGTACTTCTCTTAACATTGTTATCCTTAGTGTTTAGCAGGACCTGGTATTCCCAAGAAATAAAGAATTGAAGTCATTGGCCCATGGCTTAAGTGCTGTTGAGCTTCTTTTCTAACAACATCTTTGGCGTGGAATGCAATTCCTAAACCTGCGGCAGCAAGCATGGGAAGATCATTGGCCCCGTCACCAATAGCGACGACTTGTTCTAATGAAATATTTTCTTGTTGAGCAATGAGTTTAACTAAAATTGCTTTTTGGTTGGCATTGACGATTGTCCCTGTCACGAGACCCGTAAGTTTTCCATCCTGAATTTCTAATTCGTTGGCGAAAGAATAATCAAGTCCAAGTTTAATTTTTAAGGCATCTGCAAAAAAAGTGAATCCCCCTGAAATTAAGGCCACTTTATAGCCTAGGGATTTAATAGTTTTAATGAATTCTTCAACTCCCTGGGTGAGCGGAAGTTTTTCTAAAACATCCTGCATGCGGGAAGTATCGAGACCTTTTAATTTTGAAACTCGGAGACGCAAAGATTCATCAAAATCAATTTCTCCATTCATTGCCCGGTGAGTAATTAATCGAACTTCTTCTCCTGCTCCGCAAAGATCTGCCAGTTCATCAATAACTTCAGTTTGAATCAATGTTGAATCCATATCAAAAACGATTAAACGTTTATTGCGTCTGAAGACATTATCTTTCAAAAAAGCAACGTCAATTCTGTGTTTGGTCGAGACCTGCATTAAGTGTTCTTTTAATTTTTTTGTCTCTAAGTTTTTTGGGATCGAAGTATAGACTTCCATTGATGAGAACTCGCGCGGCGAAACTTTATCAATGCGCTCAATGTTTATTTTAAAAGTTGCAAGAATTTGTGCAAGGTCTGCAACAAAACTTGCTGTCACTTTAGTTGGTGAGACACAGGTTACAATAAATTTTTCACCATCCATTTCCGGCGTATTGATATTTTTTTCAACGACTTTATAACTGAGTGTTAAACCCATTAAGTTAGCTTCAAATAAAAGATCTTTTAGTACATTTCCGTTTGAACTTTTTTCATCCGGGTTTAAGCCTAATACGAAACTCAGCGAGAGGAGTCCGTGGGTCACGGCCTGTCCCATATCCAGAACATCGACGTTATACTCGCTGATGATTTTCATCAAGCGGGCGGTAATTCCGGGACAGTCAGGGCCAGAGACTGTTACTAAAATTATTTTTCCATTTAATAAACTATTCACTTTTTTATTCCTTTCTAGCTTCACGTTTTTTTTTCTTATTTTCTTTTCTTAGTTTTTGAATCTTTCTAACTAATCCTAGCGAATATTCCAGCGCCGAATAGATAGAAAAAATAGAAGCTAAATAAATTGCGATTGTTCCATAGAGTGGCAGGTCTAATCCCCAAGGTCTATCATTGGTCATTAGCAGTGGAACACCAACCATTTGAGTAGCAGTTTTCCATTTACCTAAAGTTCCGACCGGCACGCTTAAACCTTTTTCCATGGCAAGCAAACGTAGGGCAGTAATATACATTTCACGAAGAACTAAAATAAGTACGATCAGAACATGAACGCGGCCCAAAGCTAAGAGCATGATTAGGGAAGAGATCACTAAAAATTTATCTGCAATTGGATCAAGAAAAGATCCGAAAACTGTAACTAAATTTTTTTTTCTGGCGATATAACCATCAAAGAAATCTGTTATTGATGCCGCGACAAAAGTCCAGGCAGCGACATAGTTGAGTAATTTAATATGGGAGATAACCCATGGGTGAGTTGAAAGATTAAGAAATAGAGAAAGCAAAATGATCGGTATTAAAATAATCCGAAATGCTGTCAATCTATTGGGAAGATTATCGATATCCCATTCATTGGGATGATGGCTGCGAGGAGGACTTTGCCCTTGATCCATTTTTTTCCTTCTTATATTTAATTCAACTCTATTTTATCCTAAGAGTGCAGAGCTTACAAAATAATTGTATGAGGAGACTAAATGGAAAGGCACCTAAGTTTGATTAAAACTGATTATCAGGAAATGGAAAAAAGAGTATTTCCACGATTTCCTTTCGGTTTTATGATTTTTCGCGAAGAAAGTCCCAGCGAATCAAATGCCAAAATGGTTTTTGAAGTCAAAGATATCTCCTTATCTGGAATGCAGTTGTCATTTAGAGATGGAACGCACAATTACACTCAAGGTGTAAATATCGCAGGTAATTTGCAATGGAGAGGATCAACTGTTTGGGTCATTGGAAAGGTTCAGTGGATAAGAGAAGGCTGTATTGGTCTGTCTTTTGATTCTAGCATCAGTTTTGAAGAAAAAATGCGCACCTTTTTATCATTTGACAATATTGTTTCGCATATTAAACCACTTCATAAAAGTGAATTGAGCCTTGATTTACCAAATAATCTCAAATATTGGCTCAAGGCCGATGGAGTTTTGGAAATTTTTGTTTGGGAACACACTTCGAGTGGAATCTCGCGATTCCAAATTCTCATGATGGAACATTTTATAGAATGGGAAGAAGGAGTTGGACTTCGCACAGGCAGAATCATGACTCAAAGAGACCTTGATACACCTTTATCTCTTGAAGATGAGTTTGTATTCCATATTGATGACGGTGTTGTTCAAGAAAAAATTGAGATGGCCTTAGGCGTTGTTAGAAAAATTCAAACAGACCATCTGCCACTTGAGGCGCGAGACTTTTTAGTTTACAAGCTGGGCGGATAAAACTTTTCACTAGCATGATTACATTTTATAATCTGAGGCGATTACTTACTTAAGTTCGCCTCTTTTTTTTTGGAGTTATGATGAATCGCAACCTAGCACTTGAATTTGTCCGCGTAACAGAAATGGCCGCAATTGCTTCAGCACGTTTAATGGGACGTGGAGATGAAAAAGCAGCGGATCAGGCAGCAGTTGATGCAATGAGAGCAATGCTCGATTCAGTCGAGTGTGATGCTACCGTTGTAATCGGTGAAGGGGAAAGAGATGAAGCACCTATGCTCTATATCGGTGAAAAAGTTGGAACAGGTAGAGGACCGGAGTTAGAGATAGCTCTCGATCCACTTGAAGGAACAACCGTCTGTGCTATTGGTGGATACAACTCTATTTCAGTAATGGCGATTGCCGAAAAAGGAAATTTTTTACACGCTCCAGATACATACATGTTGAAAATTGCCTGTGGATCTGAAGGACGCGGCCTTATTGATATCAATGAATCTCCAAGAGAAAATTTAAGAAGATTGGCCGATGCAAAAAAATGCAGAATTGCCGACCTTACTGCAGTCATTCTCGATCGGCCTCGCCATAAAAATCTGATTCAAGAAGTTCGCGAAGCGGG
This sequence comes from Bacteriovorax sp., assembly GCA_014377485.1. GTDB lineage: Bacteria > Bdellovibrionota > Bacteriovoracia > Bacteriovoracales > Bacteriovoracaceae > Bacteriovorax. The sequence continues at coordinate 24,273 of JACMPM010000004.1, forward strand.
TGCTCGTATTCAATTAATTGGCGACGGTGATGTGGCCGGTTCAATTGCTTGTTGTACTCCAAACTCTGGAGTGGATATTCTTTTTGGAATTGGTGGAGCTCCGGAAGGTGTTATTTCAGCAGCTGCACTTAGATGTATGGGAGGAGATTTTCAAGGAATATTACAACCCAGAAATAACGAAGAAATCGAGCGCGCTAAAAAAATGGGCGTTAGTGATATTAAAAAAGTTTTCAAGATCGATGACCTGGCCCGCGGGAATGTTATGTTTTGTGCGACTGGAGTGACGGCAGGAAATTTTTTAAGAGGTGTGCAATTTAAATCTTGGGGAGCGATAACACATTCAATCGTTATGAGATCATCTTCAGGAACTGTAAGACATATCGAAGCGGAACATCATTTCGATACAAAACCTCGCTATTAAGTTTGTGCGATTATTTTTTAGAGTTATAATATTTTTAGTTTTATTTAATGGAGAATTTTGTATGGCAAGTGCTTCACGGACAGAAGTAGTAGATGTAGAAATTGGCAAATTGTATGACGTATTAATTGATTACGCCAAATACCCTGATTTTGTCGATGGCGTAAGCGGGATTAAAGTTCTTTCACAAAGTGATACTGCGGCGAAAGTTGAGTATTCAATCAATATGATAAAAAGTTTTAAATATATTATTAATATTAAACAAGAAAAGCCAAATCGTTTATCTTGGACACTTGATTCAGGTGATTTGTTTAAAAAGAATGAAGGCGAATGGAAACTAAAAGATATGGGCAACGGAAAAACAGAAGTTACCTATTCATTGGATTTAGATTTTAAAATGTTTGCACCAAGCTCAATCCTAAGTGCTCTTACCAGCAAAAATCTCCCTGTAATGATGGAGTCTTTTTTTAAGCGTGCAAAATCAAGATAATTAAAAAAGGAAGTTTTATGTCTGAAAAAAAAGATTCACATATTAGCGATATTATAAAAAAGGTTGTTTCTGTGGGAGTAGGAGCTGCTTTCATGACTGAAGAGTCGGTGAAAAAAATTCTCGAAGATCTCCCTTTGCCTAAAGATATTATTTCTGGTTTGGTTCAAAACGCCAAAGGTGCCAAAGAAGATTTTTCCAAAGGAATTCGCGAAGAACTTCGAAATCATCTTTCAAAAATTGATGTGGCTAAAATTACTTCTGATCTCCTTGATAAATACGATGTAGAAGTTGAAGCGAAGTTTAAATTCAAAAAGAAATCTGAAGCTAAGTCTGAATAATTGATAAATTCGAAATGATTAAAAATGAGATAGCAAAAAACTTAACGGCAATTAAAAAAGAGCTTAAGACTGCCCAGCTAATTGCCGTTTCTAAGTACTCACCAGTAGAAGACGTTATTACTGCCTATAAGTCCCTCCATTATGATTTCGGTGAGAATCGCGTTTTGGACTTAAAAGAAAAAGCTGAGGCCTTTGTAGAAGAAGGTTTAAATAAAGTTCACTGGCATTTCATTGGTCATCTTCAAAGCAATAAAGTTCGCGAACTCTTTAAAATACCTAATCTCTATGCAATACATTCTGTTGATTCACTAAGCCTGTTGGAAGAACTTATAAAACGCGAAAATGATTTTGTTGGATCTGAACTGAAGATTTTTTTTCAAGTGAATACTTCCCATGAAACAGAAAAAAGTGGTTTTGAAACAGCCGAAGAATTAAATCGTGCTATTGATTTACTCATGAGCAGGACCCATTCCAAATTAAAATTTTATGGTCTTATGACAATGGGTTCTATTAGAACCACAGAGTTTGAAATCGAGGCCACACGCTGCTTTAGGGATTTAAATTTAATTGCCCGCAATCTTGAAAAGGTCCACGGGCTTAAAGAGAATTTAAAACTCTCGATGGGCATGAGCCAGGACTATAAACTGGCGATCGATGCAGGATCAGATTTTGTTCGCATAGGGTCTGCTATTTTTAAATCACATATTACCTGATTTTAATTTTAAATCTGATTCTTTATCAAAATAGTTAAATTTAAATAAATTCTAAGGCCTTATAAAATATTTTCATACTATCCAAAAGCTTTATAAGATCTAGATCGTATTCAATTTTCCCACTATAAAACAGAAAAAATTTCTTCTCTGCCCGTATTGAATTATAGGGATTCACGATATCTCGTGCGGTTTTGTGTTTTAATCCGTTGGTGAAAAGATAGTTGAGGACATTCTTCAACTCCCTGGCCGATGATATCAGCCTAAAATGATAGCGGTGCTTATATACACCTCCATTGGTCTTCCTCATTCTATTGATTGCTTTGGAGAGAGTGACTCCAAAGGCCTGCATGCCTTTGCCTAATATATGATTGTTCTCTGCCTCAATTAATAAATGGACATGGTCATATTCCAACGAAAAGTGGATGACCTTGAGTCCTTGTTTTCTCGCGTTTAGGATTGCCCGCTTTAGAATACTTAAGACCGATTTATTTTTCATCTCCGCCTTAATCTTTTTAATCTTTACCGTTATGTGAAGTGAGCTTGGCCTTTTTAAAAAAGGTCTTGAAGTATGCCTAATTCCCGCATCATGAACAGCAGGTCTTCCTGCTCCTTTAAAATTGATCAGAGATATTTGGGTATTTTTTCTTAATTTCTTTTTCATGCAAAATGCCTCCTAAAGCTTAAAGGCAAATTAGGCAGACAATAGCATTTACAATGATGAGGAATTTTAAAGGGGGTTTTTATCGAACAAGTAAAAATATGACTGGGGATAGTTAAGAATTATATAATGAAGCTTCGTAATTGGTATGTGTAATGGACTTTTAAGAAGTTACACAAATATGATAGAGAGAACTAAATCCGTAAAATGATTAGACACTTTCGAACATGTTTTTAACATAATCGATGAAAGTGATCTCCAAGTTATCAATTATTGTAAACCATTGCATTGGCATTCATTCTGCATTCATTACATCAAATAATGGCCTTAAAGGAGAATTTGATGAAATCAACTATCATGCTTGGGCTTTTATGTGTTCTTTCAACATCAGTTCACGCTCAATCAGATTCAAACACTCCGGCATGGAATGAGCAAATTATTAAAGATTTTTCAAAAAATAGCAGATCAGTTGAATTTTCTGTCGGCTATTTATCCAATCAATTAACAAGTAATGATAACGATAAAATAAAGAGTAGTGGAACAGGATTAAGAATCGGAAAAACTTTTAATTTATCGTCAGATATAAATACCACTACAAGTTTGGCCGGCAGTTATTTAACAATAAAACATGATAATAATAATTTATCGGAAGACTTTATTGTAAATGGGACAATAAGTGAGATTGGATTATCGCAAAGACTCTCTGTGGATCTTGGTTCTTCAGGAACAATCGTTAGACCTTTTGTAGAAGTTGGAGTTTCCAGAGGACTTATCGCAACTAAATATTCAGGCCTGGATAATTTCTCCGCAGATATAAATTATAATAAATACGTAGCGGCCGCTGGTCTGCAGATTGTGTTTGATAATAATATTGTTCCCTTTGTTATGTTTGACTATTCCAAAATAAAAACGGACAAAAATTTTCATTCACAAGGAAGTATTGATGGAGAGTCATTTTCAAAAGATGTAGCATTTGAAACTGATTCTGAACGCAAGCTTAGTTCACAAACTTTAACAATTGGTATTGGATTCCTATTCTAAAATGGCCAAAACATTAGGGTGGAAGGACACCATTAGATGAATTACTTCCACTTATCTTTTTATTAGATAGTTATCTTCTTTTGATTCTATAGGCTATAATAATACTGTTTTGTTATAATCTAAGCATTATAAGCGTAAGGGAGGGCCTAATGACTACTCAAAGAAAAGTTCCAGAACTAAGTTTATTAAGTTATGTAAATGGAAGTAACGCCGACAAAATTAAATTCGTCGATAATATTTTTGCAGGTCTTAAAGACTATGGCTTTATTATCTTAAAAGATCATCCAATCGAACAAAAAAAAATAGACCGTGCTTATGAATTAGTTCAGGTATTTTTTGAACTTCCAATTGAAACAAAAAATAAATACAAACAGGGCAACGGCGGTCAGCGCGGATACACTCCTTTTAAAACAGAACATGCTAAAAATAATGAGAATCCTGATCTAAAAGAATTCTGGCACGTCGGTCGCGAACTTCTAGGCTCTAGCCCTTATAAAGGGGTTTATCCGGAGAATGTCTGGCCTTCTGAAGTAGGCGAACTTAAAAAATCATTCTTGGATTTATACGAGGCGATGGACAGTACTTCTCAAATTCTTCTCGAAACTATAGGGAAGGGGTTGGATCTTCCTTCATCTTACTTCAACGATATGATCAATGATGGAAACTCAATCATTCGCATGATTCATTATCCGCCTACTAAAGGCGAGGATACAAAAAATTCAATTAGAGCTGCTGCCCATGAAGATATAAATCTTATCACTATGCTGGTTGGTGCGACTGAATCAGGTCTGCAATTATTAGAGCGCGATGGCACTTGGCTTGACGTTAATTCACGCCCAGGAGAAATCGTAGTGGATACAGGGGATATGATGTCGAGAATAACTAATAATATTCTTCCATCAACAACTCATAGAGTAATTAACCCATCGTCAGATGCGAGTGCTCGTTACTCAATGCCTTTTTTCGTTCATCCACATTCACAGGCCATTTTAAAAACTATTCCATCGTGTGCTGGTGTGGGAACTTCACAGCCTACAATTACGGCCGGGGATTTTTTGAATCAGAGATTAAAAGAAATTGGACTTTATAAGTAAAAAAATAAAAAAGCAGCCTTAGAGCTGCTTTTTTTTATATATTTAAAACCTTAACCCGATCGTAATTTTAGCATTCAAAATATTTGTCACTTGAGTAGTGCCATTTTGAAAACTTTCATGAGCACTAAGAGATTCAACAGATCCCTCAAAAATCATCGCCACAGAGTTTGAAAATGGCATCAGATAGCCAAATCTTGCCTCTGGCAATAGGGTGACAACCCCTGTGCTTTTTTCATCACTAATGGTCGTAGTCGATTTCCCGATACCGGCAGCAAGTGTCAGGTAAAAATTATTTTTATCTTTTGAGAAAGCAACAAAGTGATAAGTTGCCGCGACCGTCGCCATGACTCTGGAAGTGGGAATATCTAAATTTGGATTTGAGAGGCGATAAACTTCGTTGTCGATTCTTCCACCGGTGTTTATTTCAAATTCCGGTAAAAATCGAAAATTATATTCTAAAGCAAAAGTATATCCAGAACGTTTTGAATTTTTATCAGCACTCACATCAGACGAAGATTGAGAAAGGCCCTGATCAAAGCTTGCTTTAAGGGAAAAGTTATCGCTTGTTCTGAATTTTTTAAATAAAATATCGTAGTTAACTTCTGGAGTGAGGTTATAAATATCACCCACAATATCAAGAGCAACATTTCCATAGGCATGAGAGTTGTAACTTATAAATTCTTCTTTATTAAAAGGAACATTTACATTTTTATCAACAGGTGTCCAAAGAGAGTAATTGCGATTGACTTCAACGGCCTTGCATAAAATGCTGACATTTTCGTTGGCATAAATTATTTCCTGGCCACGCATGACCCCGTCCTTAACTCCTTTTGCCATGACAAATGAGCGTCTGTCACTCGAAACAGTTTGCACCACCATTAATTCTTCGCGAGGTTTTTCAGCGGCAGCCGAGACTTTAATTAGAGAATTACTCAAGAATAAAACACTCAAAAAAACTAAGCCATATAATGCTCTGAAATTAACCATGTATAAAGTTTAACATAGCTAATGCCAATAAAAAGACTCACTTTTTCTACCTAGTCAAAATTGTATCCTATCGTAATACTCGGATAGAGGACAATTATGCCGGAGCATTGAAGTCAGGGATAAAATAGTACGGAGTCTTAAAGAAAGACGGCAAGACTTCGATAAGTGCTTGAGGAGTACCGAGTTTTAAGAAAAATGAATGATGAAAATAAATAAGCTTATTCACATTTTTTTCATGAGTGCCATCATATTTTTGATGAGTGCCTGTGTGCCTAAGGCCACTGAGAATAAAGCTGTTTGTGGAACCAATCAAGCTTTTAATAGCGTTACTCGAACTTGCGTGAGTACTTCAGAGTTGCGAACTCGTCCAGTTGCAACTAAAAGCTCTGATACACTTTCTCAAGAAGTCGCTAAGACAATTACTCTTACATATAGTGACGGAAATAATAATTCGGCCATCGCTTGTAATGTGTCTAGTGTTTCTTCAAATATCGAAGCGATATCACCACAAGTTATTAATCGTGGTGTTTTCAATGCAGCAGATTTAGTTTTTTCTTCAGCTGATAGCTTGGCATTGGCAGTTCCGGTCAATGGAACGACTCCTGCTTATCGAACGGCCATGCTTTCGGCGTTGGTGAGCGCTAAGAAAACTTATAATTACTCTAATGTTATTTTACAACTAGATCTTTTTAAGACTGCTGTTGATAATATTTTAACTTATTCTGCTCCGCTTGCGGCAGGTAGTGCCACTTTGAAGAATTATTATGATCTTACTCAAGCGCGTCTCTTAGTTTATTTGCCAATTAAAACCTTCGTTGATAGTCGCTGCGATTGTACTGGTGGAATTTGTACTACAGCAATTGCTCCACGAATTTTTCAAAATGGTACTGCTGGATTCACTTATACAATTAGCGATATCGATGGTTTAGGAGATCCTAAGGTTGTAAGCCTTTCAATTGCGGCCTTACCGGGGTCTACAGATTTTTTGCTTCCAGCAGCTGAGTCAACTTATTTGACCTATCCTCAAAGTGCAACAAATATGCCTTCCACTTATACGGTTACTCTTCCAATTGCTCGCGATTATTTATCTTCTACTGCCTTTAATTACACTATAACGACAGCTCCAGCGAAAGGGACTATTTCTAATTGCCGGACTTTTGGTATTACTCGTTTATGTGATTACACTCCATTTAGTGGGGATTTATATGATACGTTAGTACCTGCTAAAGCCAATGCGACAATTGATGATTTGGTTTTCACGGCTAAAAAAGAAGGCTCCTTTGCCAATAACTACACTGTCCAGTATTTTGATCTTCAAGGAAATAATTTGGGTATCGATTCTTATGTAACTAAAACTGAAAGTTTTGGTCTCATTTCATACCCTCTAAATAGTTCATATAATGAAAGTTTTGTAAGAGTTGTTGGTAATAATATAAAAGTTTTTATCAATCCAGGAATTACCACTAGTGCTGATATCTTGAGTCTTTTGAGTAATGATCAAAAAGCAAAAAGTTTAGTCTTGGTCACTGGAGGAAGTCTTGCCACTTTTCCAACTCCCTCTATTTCTACGCCAGCTGCTATTTCGCTTACCGGTGGTAGTGATGCATTTGATAAATTCTCCTATACAGCAAGTAATGGATTAGGTACTTCTACAAATACTGCGACAGTAATGTTGAAAATTTCACATACTGATCATGCTCCTTTGTCTCCAACTCAATATAATGTTGCTTACATGCCTTTTACTTTGACGGGGGCAACAACTGTTGCTGAAGCTGAAGGATCAGTCGCGGGTCAAATTATTACGCTTCCATATTTCGATGCAGATAATTCTCCCATCATTAAGGCAGTTACTTGTGCCGTCGATTTTTCCACTCCACCAAACGTAGGGCTTGCCTTTGCACCACTTACTAGCTGTGCTTGTACTGCTCTGGGCGTTTGTACAGTGAGTGTAGTACCGACAGCTTTTTTTAATGGGATCGGAAAATTTTCTTATACAATTACAACTATCGATCAACTTTCCGCTGCCACACAAACTAGTCTTCCTCAAGCTGTAAACATGACTATTTGGGAAGTAAATAATCCACCTGTTCTCACTTTGACTTCAGCGACAGCAACGGCCGCAGGTGTACCTACAAGTTACGCTGCTCCTTTGCCAAATCCTTTGCAGACTCAAGAAAATTCTTCAGCTGCTCCAAGCTCGGCCTATATTTGTTTTACTGCCAATCAGGGAGGCGGACTTGATGAAGCTACTCAAACGTTAACTGTAACGCCAGTTCAGGTGGCCCCAACTTCTAACGTTAATATGATAATAAATTTTGGAGTGGTCTTAATCCCAGGAGCAACCGCTAATGCTTGTTCTATTGGGCAATACATGTTGCCGTTTTCAACGACACAAAATCAATCGGGGACTACGAACATAAAAATTACTTTATCAGATAACGGAACAACTCATGGAGTGGCCAATCCCCAATCAGTGAATCAAATTATTCCTTTACTTGTTAATTCTGTAGATGATCCTCCTTATTTTATCCAAACAATGAGTGGTGTTCAAACCAATGAAGGTGGTGCTGTTGTGGCAGGACCTTTTATTGTAGATGAAGATCAGGGAAGTTCGCCTGATGAAGATACGCAGCCAATGACCATCACAGCAATTACTTCTGATAATCCCGCGGTGTTGCCTAATAGTGCAATTACAATTTTTTATGATTTAAACAATAATGGAGTGGAAGATTCTGGAGAGACACGAACAGTAGGGCAAATGTTGGAAGTTCTTGCCACAGATGATGTCAAGCTTCATCCTTTTTATCTAAAGTTAAATCCAATTGCAGGAGTTGCGGGAAATGCTAACATAAAAATAACAATCAATGATGGAAATGTGGCCCCATCACATTATGTCTCTTCAACCTTTTCTTTAATCGTTAATCCCGTGGCAGCTCTTCATGGTGGCTGGGCCAATATTTCTGCGGTCGGAATAAAAACTGATAAGAATGGAACTCCTGCTTCATCTAACGATGTTGTTTGTAATTATAATAAAGCGGCCGATTTAAATAAATGTGATACCACTTCGACGGATTGTACTGGAGCGACACCACCTAACAGTGTAGTGACTCCTACTGCAGTGAATGTGCTTTATTGGGATAGCGGTAGTAAGCGTTGTTATCGCAGCCAAGGAACAGATAAATTTTCATGGATTGAAATGAGAACACCGTGTCCGGTTACTCGCGTGACTGGAAATGTAAGTTCCGTATGTGCGGGACAGAATTGTTTATATGATCCGACATTACTTCCAGCTCAGTCCGTTCCAACTGCAACTGCGGTTGGACAATATTATTTTAATACATCAAGCAATTCTTGTAAGTATAGTACGCAGCCTGCCCCAGGGATCTTTGCATGGAGTGCATCTTCTTTTGTTCCATCAAAAGTCACTCTTTCATGGAATCCATATACCATTACAGGTTCTGGCCCCGATTCATCAGTGCAGATTGAAGGATGGAATGTTTATCGTCGTGAAGCAGGTTATGATTATGATTTTAAAAACGGATTTTTAAAAATTAATAGCGCAGACACTAAGACTCTTAACGATTCTACTATTAGAACTTTTACGGATATAACGGCCATCGCTGGAAAAGTTTATTATTATTTAGTACGTCCTATTGATAATAATCATCATTTTGCAACCTACACACCAGAAATTTTTTCTGAGGTACGAGTGCTTGCTCCAGTTGAAAACTATGCCTTTGTTCATCGTTGGATGGTTAATCAAGAAGTGTGCAATAGCATGCATATGACAACAACTACCGCAAATAAAGTTGATCCAACTCGTAATTATCGTTGCCCGTTTAAAGGTCCAGGTGAGTCAACGGTGAGTCCAGGATATTATGATATCGAAAAAGATATGTTGGTTGATATTGCAGAAAGTGGATGCCCATACGCAGTAGCTCCAAAATGTACTAGCAATGGTTGTATAGGTATTGGCGACCCAACTTCACTTGGTGCCACAGGGATGGTCGCTAATGATATCTATTATGACCGGAACGCTGGTTCTTGTTATATTTACAATGGAGCGGCATGGAATAGCTATAACTTAGCAAGTGCAGCTTTAATAACTAGTGCTTCATCAAAAACAAACTCTTCTTTAAACGCACCACTTGTTAATATTTCTCAAGCACAAGCTGGATTGGTTTGTAGTAATCGCTCTGTTGCTTCTGCTACAGCAAACCTCATAGGGGGAATTTCATCGCCATCTCTTCCAAGCAAAAAAGAATATATGGCCTATTCTGCTTCTCCAATGGGGATGAGCGATTCTACGCAAACTGATATGGAGCAAGGATTTTCCTTAAATGTTCAATCACGTTGTAATTCTAGTAGCGCCAATGGATTAGAGACGGCGTTCACTGATTCAAGTATTCCATCGACCAGTTATATTTATTCTATCGCTGGTACTTCATCATCTGGCATCAGATCGTTATACACAGGTTCAGTTCCATGGGGTAACAGTTTTTCGACTGAGACTTGCAGCTCACGTTATGGAGTTCAAGATATATATGGAAATGTTGCTCAATGGGTAAAAGATAAAATGACCTGTAATGGATCGCCATCAACATATGTATGTATGGCCTTGGTAGGAACAGACTTAGGTAACTATGATTTTTTAAATGGTGTCTATAATGGTGCTGCAACTTATCGTTATGGATTTAATTTTTTAACTGGTCCATACAATGATGCAAATGCAGATTCTGTAGCCGGTGCCGGTGATGCATTTTTAACAAATTGGGTTTTTAGAGATCAACTCTTTAGTGCTGGAAAATTCAGCTTTCCAATTGGAATGCCAATCAATATAGATATTGCAAGCGCTAGCGCAGGTGTTTTGGCAACTTCACCAACACTTCCATTTTTTCTAAGTATTGGGCCGACAGCAGGGATTACTTCAAGTCAGCTTCATGAAGATGGAATTATAGTTAACGGAGCAGCAGTTTCTCTCGATCCATCTCAACAAGGTAGTTTAGCAGTGGGGGGAAGTTATCTTTCTGGCAATCTTGCCGGACGGTTTAGTTCAGAGTTAATTCCCTCAGCTACAGTTAGACCCGATGTTGGTTTTAGATGTTATATCCCGATTTTGAAAACTAATTTCCCAACCGATCCAGGTCGCCACACCTATTCTTATTAAAATCTTAAAAACTAAAGATTTGAATTCCTAAATTTCTCGCGTTACCCTAATGCTATGATTCAAACTATCGGTCTCCTGATAATTTCAAATCTCTTTAAGACTATGGCCTGGTATGGTCATTTAAAATCTCATCAGCACTCTAAAATCTGGTTAGTTATTCTTGTAGTGTGCTCAATTGCTTTATTTGAATACTGTTTTCAAGTTCCTTCCAATCGCATAGGAATAATTTATTTCTCACTTGGACAACTAAAAATTCTGCAAGAAATTATTACAATGGCCGTGTTGGCAGCTTTTACAGTGTTCTACATGAAGGTTCCGTTAACCAAAAATTTTTTAAATGCCAGCATTTGTTTGTTCTTCGCTACTTTTTTTATTTTTAAAGATCATGTTCAATCATAGGAGTTCTGGTATGGGTAAAGTCATTAGCTTCATCAATCAAAAAGGTGGCGTCGGTAAAACGACCATGGCCTTCAACGCTGCTCATGCGCTTGCGAAAAACGGTCACAAAGTTTTGGCGATAGATTTAGATCCTCAATCAAATCTTACTTTATTATTTAAAGCTCAAAATGAATTAAATATTTATCATCTCCTCGTCAATTCAGTGAAAGAATTAAAAATGCTTCACGCGCCTGCATTGCTTGGAAATGTTATGAGTCGGGGACAAGTAGATTTACTTCCCGCGGGCCAGGAGCTTTCAGGTTTTGATTTAACCGTAGCCTCTATCAATGCTCCCAGACAATTAGTGCTTAGAAAATTTCTTGAATCAAATGGCATGATTGATAAATACGATTTTATTATTATCGATTGCCCGCCGACTTTGGGATTACTTGTTATTAACGCGCTTTGTGCCAGTGATGGGGTTATCGTTCCGTTTAGGCCTGATGATTTTTCATTAAAAGGTCTGGAGCATTTTTATCAGGTGATTGAAGACATCGGAGATATGGGAATAGTTAAGGCGCCTGAAGTCTTCTTGCATGTACCTAATTTAGTCGATTTACGTCGCAAGCAAGAAAGTGAAGATTTGAATAAAATTATTTTGGCAATTGACACTGAGTTAGGCGTTGGTAAAGTCTTCTCACCTTTCCTAAATAAGGCGGGTCTCGTAAAATCATTAGCAACGAGGAAATCAGTTTTCGATTTTAAAACGCAAGAGTTCAGCGACCTCCAGGAAAAGTTTAGTGGAGTCGCCCAAAGAATAGAGGAATGGTCATATGAGCACATCTAAAAATAAAAAAAGCACAAACCCATTATACGTCGTGAGAAAAAATGGAGTCGATGTGGAAGAAGCGTCTGGAATTTTAGAATTAATTTTGAAAAAAACTGGTTTAGATAAAATGATTCCAATACTTGAATCATTCGTCCAAATACTGCTTGCTCAGGTAGAGAGCTACGCAATGTTTATCGAAACGAAAAAAATAATTGATCAGGTTTTTAATAAAGTGATTGAAATTATTTTTCAAATTCAGCAGATGACTCAGAAGAAAAAAGTTTAATCAATATTCTAAAAAGCATTAAAAAATGGAATTCCAATTGAGAGACCCCACATTTCAATATGACTTCTGCCATGGGCCCAATTTATATAATTGAGCTCTAGAAAACTATTTTTTCCATAGCGAAGCCATGCATTGGTATAACTTTCTGAATTAGTCGAGAAAAACATCCCGTAAGTTAAATGATAGTTCTCAATAAATGCATGTTTATAAATAACTTCAAAACCCTGAGGATAAATCAATCTGAATTCTGTAGGGGAGTCCCCTGAGTATTTGTAATGCAGGCCTTGAAAACCTAAAAGGGCATTGAGCAAAACTCTACCGTCAAAGGCATCGGCCAGGTCATAAGAAAAATAAAGCCCTGAATTATTAAATCGCGATTTTGAATAAAGAAGAGCATCGAAAGCTTTAAATGATGAAGTTTCACTAATATCTAATTTTCCATAGATCATAAAAGCTGGAGCAAAGTTGGCAATTTGCTTATCAGATTGAAATTCACTTTGATAAATATATGGGCCAAAACCCACTGCTGTTTTAAGTCGATTGAGACGTTTTGGAATGCTTGCTTCAAGATGAAAAGTTTTAATTTTTTGATCAACACCTTTCATTTTTAGTTCAACCGGAGAGTTGTCTTCGAGAAAAATAGTATAAGGAGGTTTGGCATCATTTATCGTTCTTAAGTTGGTCGAACTCAAGGTAATTTCCAGACGGGGAAATTCATTGCCGAATTTTCCAAATCGATTCATCTTGCAGCCAATTGAGAGGTATTCACTATCAATCCCTTCGATCTTTAAATTGTAGGGTGCACATGAATAATCGATTAATTGTTTTGACCTGGCATTGAGAGTCGCCTGGGCCTCTATTACAATTTTGTCTAAAAGATCAGTTCCAGAATAAACTGAGGCCATGTCAGGATTAAAAAGATCTACATAAATTTGAGTAGAGAAGAAATCTTTTTTCATCACAGGAATGATGACCGAGTTGTGATAATCGATATGCACTAGAGCAATATTTTTCTTAATAATTATATTTAAAAGAGCGCGTGGAACTAATAGATTATTTTCATTGCGAATCCATTGAACCGAACCTGGAATCCAGGTGGCCACTATATCAGGATTTTGATTATGGATGACAAAATCTTTAAGTTCAGCATGAATACGAGATTCACCGATAGAGAACTTTCCAAAACTAAAAATTTGAGCAGAGCTGTTTTCTGAATAAAAAAGGAGAAAACATATGAACGTTAAAATTATTTTAAACATATTAATATTATTGTATTAACGTGAAGGAATGCGTCGTGTTTTTTTGGCAGTGATAGGCCCTAGTGCGTTTAATGGCTCAAGCTCTGGATCGGGAGTGTTTTTTAGAATTGCAGATTTTTTAGTACTGACGCTGTCTTCAACTAAGTCGTTTTCTCTAGTTAAATTATTTTGAGCCGACATTTTTTCAACCAATACTTCTGCTTTTTCTTCTTGAACCAAATCGTGGCTTTCTAATAAACGAAGTTCAGCTTCGAAATCAGTAGTTGTTGCTTCTGTACGGCCAGAAGTAGGATAAATAAAAGTGGCCAAAAGAAGTATAAATAAATATTTTGTCATGAATTAAGTTTTTCACATAAATTCTTTTTTTAAAAGGGCCAATACTTGGGTCATATGATAAATAATGGCAATGAACTTAATAAATCCTGATGACTTGCTGCTTTCTTCTTATCATTTTGATTTGCCAGATGAATTGATCGCTCAAAGACCGGCCTTGGAGTCTCGTCTTTTGGTTTATAATGCCCGGACTGGTGAAGTCGTTCACGACTATTTTAAAAATATTGGATCGTATCTTCCTCCAGAGGCACTTTTAGTTTTTAACCGCACTAAGGTTTTTCCCTCTCGCCTGCTTGGAACTAAACAAAGTGGGGGAAAAGCCGAGCTTTTTCTTTTGTCGACACAGGCTGAAAAAGTGAATGACGAAGATATTTATCCCGCCTTGATTAAAACAACTTCTCATAAAAAAATTGGGGATCAGTACTCATTTTTGCCAAACTTAAAAGCGACTTTGAAAAGAATTAATAACGACGGAACTTTCGGCGTTAGTTTTAATACGGCCGATATAATCTCTTTTTTAGAGGCCTACGCCAAAATACCTATCCCGCCCTATATTAGAAACGGGGAAAGTGATGAGCAAGACCGCAAAAATTATCAGACTATTTATGCGAAGGAAGTTGGTTCGGTTGCCGCACCGACTGCAGGCCTGCATTTTACCAATGAACTTTTAGAAAAATTAGAGAGTAACAAAATTAGGAAGGCCTTTGTGACTTTGCATGTTGGGCTTGGAACTTTTAAACCAGTTAAGGCCATTGAATTAAAAGACCACCAGATGCATTCAGAGAATTTCTTTTTTGATGAAAAAAATAATGAATTGATTAATAAGGTTCGCATTGAAAAGAAAAAAATCTTTGCCGTCGGAACAACATCATTAAGGGTTTTAGAATCAAGCTTTGAAAAAAATCTTGAACCAAATATTACCTACAGCACGAATATATTTTTACATCCCGGTGTGGATATAAAAAGTGTCGATGGGCTCATCACTAATTTTCATCTCCCCCAATCGAGCCTACTTATGTTAGTGTCTTGCATGATTGGAAGGGCCAAGACTCTTGAGCTTTACGATCTCGCCATAAAAGAGCGATACCGCTTTTTTTCTTACGGTGATGGAATGCTGATCATCAGATAATTTAAGGTAAATATTATGACTGCAAAATCTATTTTTAAAAAGTTAGGGCAATCGAAAAAGGCGCGCGCTGGTATTATCACGACGGCCCACGGCCAAATTGAAACTCCTATTTTTATGCCAGTGGGAACTCGCGCCAGTGTAAAAACCATGTGGCAGGAAGACCTCGAAGAAATGAATGCCCAAATTATTTTGGGAAATACTTATCATCTTTATCTAAGACCAGGACACGAACTCATTGAAAGAGTAGGTGGCGGACTTCATGGTTTTATGAAATGGAACCGGGCCATATTAACAGACAGTGGAGGCTACCAGGTCTTCTCACTATCGAGCATGAATAAAGTCACCGAAGAAGGAGTGACTTTTCAATCGCATCTCGATGGCTCTCGCCATCTTATTTCCCCTGAAAAATCAATGGAGATCCAAAAGGCGTTAGGTAGTGATATCGTCATGAACTTTGACGAATGCCCGGCCCTACCGGCCACTAAAGAGCGTCTAAGAGAGAGTATGGAACTCACTCTTCGATGGGCCCAGCGTTGCCGCGACTACAAATTATTAGATCATCAAAATCTTTTTGGAATTATTCAAGGTGGACTTCATTTTGATTTGCGCACTGAATGTATGGAGCGGTTAAAAGAAATGGATTTTGAAGGCTATGCTCTCGGCGGCCTTAGCGTCGGGGAAAAAAACGAAGAGATGGTAAATTTCTTAGATAATTTTGTTCACACCATGCCAGAAGACAAACCACGTTATTTAATGGGAGTGGGAAAGCCACTTGATGTTTTAAATGGAATTCGAGCCGGCATTGATATGTTTGATTGTGTTCTCCCAACTAGAAATGCACGAAATGGGCAATTTTTGACAGCTTACGGTCCGCTCAATATAAAAAAAGAACGCTTTAAAGAAGACCTTCTTCCTCCAGATCCACTGTGTGATTGTAAAGTTTGTAAAAAACATTCCCGTTCGTATATTCGTCATTTATATACAGTCGGAGAATATCTTGCGGGCAATATGATTACCTATCACAATCTTTATTTTTATTTGCAGATGACACGTAACGCGAGAACTGCAATTTTAAATGATCAGTTTGACGAGTTTTACACTAAGTTCTATAACTCTTATCAATCAAATGTTTGGAACTAATATTTTAAAATTAAAGGAATAACCATGTTAAAATCTCTAATCACACTTCTTCAGTCAACTACTGCTCACGCTCAAACAGCAGCAGCTCCAGCGCAAAACCCAATGCTTCAATTTCTTCCTCTAGTAGTTGTGTTCGTGATTTTTTACTTTTTAATGATCAGACCACAAAAGAAAAAATTTGAAGATGAGCAAACTTTGATCAATAAACTTGCTAAAGGTGATGAGATCTATACAAAAGCTGGTTTTATTGGAACAATTTACGGAATCAATGATAAAATCGTAGATCTAGAAATTGCTGACGGTGTAAGAGTAAAAGTGTTAAAAAGCCAAGTTGGTGGATTAGCTAAATCTGTACTTGAAACTGATAAAAAGTAATAAATTAATTAAGTGAGGCTATATGTTTGGACTTGGTGCAGGTGAACTTTTTCTTATTTTTATTATCGCTCTTCTCTTTTTGGGTCCAAAAAAATTGCCTGAATTGGCAAAAGGTCTAGGACAAGCAGTTCGCGAATTTCAAAAAGCACGCGATGAAATGATGAACGAAGTAAATAAGCCACACACGCCAGCTGCACAAACAGATGCTAAAAAAGATGTTGAAGTGACAGCGACTAAAGTTGAAACAAGTGAACCACATGTAGCTTCAACTGAAACCAATCCTGAATCTCCTAAGCACTCTTAATTCAGCCTTGCAAATCTATAAATTTATCAACTATACTTTTTGAGTTAATCATTAAGTATAGTTGTTACGCCGTCTTATAAAGGAGTCTTTTGATGAAAACCAGCTGGTGGGTACGCTTTAGTGCGCTACTTCTCTTTGTCGTACTTGCCGTTTTAGTTCTCCTGCCTACCGTTATGAAATTTGATGAAAATGGACATTATCCAATTAAATCGAAAATCAATTTGGGTCTCGACCTTCAGGGTGGACTCTATATGGTCCTAGGAATTGATTTTAAGAAAGTTTATAAAGACGAAGTAAAAACTTACGCTCGTAAAATTGAAACTATTCTAAAAGATCAAGAAATTATTGTTTCACCAGGATCAATGGATGAAACAGATCAAATGGATCCAAAACAAATTCTTGTTTTTACTAAAGCTTCAGATATCGACGCTGCTAAGAAAAAAATTAAAGAATATTATACTGGTAACGTTCGGATTACTAAAGAAGAAGGCGATAAATTAGAAATCGCTCTTGCCACAGTTATCAAAAAACAAATCGAAGAGCAGTCAGTTGGTAAATCAATTGAAGTTATTAGAAATCGTATTGATGAATTCGGTGTAATGGAACCAGAAATTCTGGCCCAGGGAAATGACCGTATAGTTGTTCAACTTCCAGGTGTTCGCGATATTGAAAGAGCAAAAGAGCTTATTGGTAAAACGGCCAAGCTTGAATTTAAAATGGTTAACGACACAATTGCTCCACAAATTATGATGGGATGGTTGGATAAAGCGACTAAAGCTGGAATCACTTATAAAAAAGGTGATCGTTTTTCTGAATACCTATTAAAAATGAACGAATTTTTAAAATCAGATATTCCTGCATCTCATGAACTAGCTTTCGAGAAAAAAACAAATAAAGCGACAGGTGAAGAAAATAATATTCCTTTCGTGGTTGAATCGACGGCAAAAATAACAGGGGATGATTTATCAGACGCCCGCGTACAAATAGATCCTCAGAAAAATGATCCATACGTATCAATGGATTTTAAACAGGCCGGAGCTAAACGCTTTGAAGAAGCAACTGGTTCAAACATCGGTAGACGCATGGCCGTTATTCTCGATGGAAATGTTTATTCAGCTCCAGTTATTCAAGCAAAAATTGGTGGCGGTCACGCTCAAATTACACTTGGTGGAGGTGGCGCAAACTTTAATAAAACAATGTCTGAAGCCAAAGACTTGGCCTTAGTTCTAAGAGCTGGTGCTCTTCCTGTTCAGTTAGACTTCTTAGAGCAAAGAACAGTTGGTCCAAACTTAGGGGCCGATTCAATTCAAAAAGCTAAAATTGCATCAATCATTGGTTGTATGTTGGTCTTTGTTTTTGCAATCATTTACTACCGTTTCTCTGGAGTGATTGCAGTTGTCACACTTCTTTTAAACGTTCTTTTTACAGTCGCTATTTTAGTAGCACTCGATGCAACGTTGACTCTTCCTGGTCTTGCCGGAATTGCTCTGACAGTCGGTATGGCGGTGGACGCAAACATTATTGTTTTCGAGAAAATTAGAGATGAGTTAAGAAAAGGAATAAGTAATTATAAATCTTTTGAACTCGGCTTTGCTTCAGCATTATGGACAATTCTTGATGCTCACGTAACTGCTGCTTCTGCTGGTTTTTGTCTACTTAACTTCGGTACAGGTCCAATTCGTGGATTTGCTGTAACTTTACTTATTGGTATCGGAGTAACTGTTTACACTGCTTATTACGTCTCAAAACTATTGTTTGAATTGTATATGGACAAAGTTGAAGGACAAGAACTTAGCATCTAATTAGATAATTTAAGATTCAGGAGTTTTTAATATGATCGAATTAATTAAACACGGAACAAAAATAGATTTCGTGGGAAAAGCAAAATACATTGTGAGCGGGTCGGTGATTTTAACCGCCATAGCTCTTTATGGAATTTTTACTCATATGAATTACGGTGTCGACTTTAGAGGTGGAGCTGAAATCCAAACTAAATTTGAAAAAACAATTCACCTGGATCAATTGCGTGAAGCTCTTGATAAAGGCGGATTAAAAGGTGTTGCTGTTCAAACCATCGGTGACGATAAAGACAATGAAGTTCTGATTAAAGTTCAGGCCCAGGAAGGCGAGCTCAATACAATCACTCAAAAAATTACAGATGATCTTCATAAAGAATTTGCCGACAATAAAGGTGAAATTCAAAAAGTCGATATCGTTGGTCCAAAGGCCGGTAAAGAATTGCGCCTCTCTGGTGTAAAGGCGATGTTTTGGGCGATTTTATCGATCATGATCTATATCGCGATCCGTTTCGACTTTCGTTATGCTCCAGGAGCTATGATTTCTTTATTCCACGATATTATTGTTGTTGCAGGAATCATCGCATGGACTGGTCATGAATTTTCTCTGCAAACAGTTGCTGCTCTTTTGGCCATCATCGGTTACTCGATCAACGATACTGTTATCGTTTACGATAGAATCCGCGAGCACGAAGAAAGAGATAAGACTATTACGCTAAGACAACATATCAATGATGCTGTAAATGATACTCTTTCAAGAACAATCATTACTTCACTCGCAACTCTTCTTGTAACAGTTTCGATGTATTTCTTTGGTGGTATTGCGATTAAAGATTTCTTCTTCGCTATGTCTCTAGGGATCATCTTTGGAACATACTCTTCGGTTTATATCGCTGCAATTACCACTTTATTTACTGACACTCAGTTAAAGAAGATGAATGCAAACAAAACCGCAAACAAGAGTCCGATTGCAACTGCTTAAAGCTCTACCTAATTTACGCTTACTTTTAATTCTGGGCCTATTATTTATAGGCCCAAATATAGAGGCCCAAACTGATGGTGCTGGCAGTGATGCTCCAGCAAATTCAATCCCAAATAATATTCAAGCTAAGAAAAATCAAATTGAAGAAGAACACGATACCAAAAATCTCGATAAACTTTTGATCGATTATAATAAAGACTCAGAAAAAGTTTTGAAGGATGCAGCTAAAATAATCCAAAAGGATGAAGGCAGTGATGTCTCAAATAAAGAACTTGGCATTAATCATGGTGGTGATCCCGATGAACAACCAGCTTTGAAAAAAGCTGATTTGAGCATGTTTGATTTTAACAAAAAAAAACAAATTGATCCAAAGGCACTTAAAAAATTAAAGTATTCACAAGTATTGAGAGTAACTTTGGAGCCCTTGCAGAAAATGGATGAGAAAGAGCTGATTTTGCTCCTGAAAGACAACACAAAAGACTCGCCATCTGGAGTCTATATTGATCGCTTCCCTAAGCTCGCCATGTTCGCTGTACGCCTTATAAAAGACAAAGAGGCACTACCGAGTCTGGCCAAGATTATTGATGACCAGGACAAGCTTATCCATTTTTCTGGAATTATGCTCGCCACTATTTTGATTGCTTTCTTTTTAAAACGTTTAATGAAGAAGGAAGGTCGAAGTATTGTAAAGGCCCTTGGTCTTTGGTTTTTACGATTTTTAATTATTAGCTCTTTAAGGATCGGAATCTTGCTTTATTTCTTCAGCGCAGAAGTTGAACCAACCTTTAATATAGCGAGTAAGACTTTTTTTTAAATCGATGATTTAGGAACACAACCAATACGTTTATCTGTCGTTACTGCTGTGGTTGATTGCCCGGTTGGAATGTTCCCGTTTAAGGTATTTGGCGATCTCACTGTGAAGAGTTTTCTATTTCCAGCAACCATAGGATCCATCGTTGTGCTGGTTGGCCAGTAGTAGTAAATGGTCTTAGTGTTCATTGATGATTGATCGGCCTTAATTTTTAAACCGTTCTGTATGTAAAAGCCATAAGTTTTAACTGTAGATTCTGTGACAAACATTGTTCCGTAAATTGTTTTAAAATTTGATACGTCCTGAATTGTCTCAGCTTCTTTTTCGGCCAAAAATAATCCTTCAGTGTCATCCATATATTCTTTCAGAAGACTAAATAGCGGATCGGTACTATTGAAATCAGTTTGGGTCGGACAAAAAGTTTTTCCAGTTTTAGGATCGGTGAAAGGAACCATCATATAGCCCAATGGAATATTGGCCGTCGAAGTAGAAGTGGTTGTAGGTCTGTTTGGATAGTTGATCAGTTTAAAAATATCAATCAGGTTCACTGTAACATGATACTCATTATAGAGTCTGGTCGTTAAAGTCTTATTGATGATGAGTCCAGTATTTTCTAAATTTACAAACCGCGGATCTGCTTTATCCCACATGGCTAGTGCTTGTGGAATCATTTCCAAACGAGGATATTCCGCACTGTCATTTCCAGGATGAAGTTGTTCATCGTGACAGACAACTTGTGACTGATTAGATCCACCAGCAGGTGGAATTGGCGGAGGAGTTTCGTTGGAAGCGAAATAATAAAAAACGCGTGCGTAAGAAGTTCTTAGTATTTGTCCTGCAGTATTAACAGTCCCACCATAAGTCATACATGTGTATTGGTTGATCGGAGTAACTTTCAGCGCTCCCAATTGAGTTGTATCTTCTACAACTTGAGTTTTACGACGAAGCTGAAATTCTTTTGACACAGCATTAGATCCAGTTCCGCTTTCAATAATTTTTACAATATAAGTTTTATCTAGAGCGAGAGACAGAATATTGGCCGTGAGTGAGTTGCTGCCAACGCCGATTGTGACTGGGATATTGCTAATAGTTGTCGCACCATCGGTTGCACTTAAAAAACATTGCGGTTGTCCGGTTTCACCATTGAGCGGAACATGACACCAGTTGTAAAGATTTCCAAGATTAGTATTGAGGGCAATATCAGTTCCAATAATAGTATTTAAGTAAAGAGTAGGTGAAGTAGATGTTGGTTGAGAAGCACAAGTCGCGGCACAGTCACTGATCAGGTCCGATTTTCCATTGATACAAGAACAAAAATCACTTTTAATATCAATTTGATTTGTTGGACGAGCAGTTTTAACGACGTCTTCAACACATAGGCCTGCCGATCCGTTTATTTTAGCAAGAAGAGCTGCATCTGCTGCAGTTTTTGCTGTTGTAAGTTCAGTGGCACTGGCCAAGTGAACGCCGCTTGGAGCGGTAGTCGTTGTACTTGCACAACTTGTAGTACAAACACCAGGCTGAGATAAAATTAAAAAACTAGTTCCACAACCAATGGTTGTTTTAGTGATGGAAAAATCATTAACGAGTCCGCGTTTTTTCAAGACACCAGGATCGGTGACACAACCTGCAGATAGCAAAGCCACGGTTAGAAAAATAAATGCTGGCATCTTTAAGAATTTCATGTGATTTAACTATTTCTCCTACTAATCGGATCGACTTAAAGCAGCTAAACTTTAGTCTTTTCTTTTCTTTCTAGGGTCTATTTTAAGTCCACTTTTAAGGAGGGAGTTTTCTATTTGGAGAGTAGTTGAAAAGGTCTTGATTATTAGCGGTTTAAAGCGATTTGTGAGGGGAGATAAAGAAATAAGGGTGAATATGAACCGCCCTAAATAATGGGCGAAGAGCGAGGAACATCTGCCTATTGAAATTGAACTCCGATGGCGTAGAGTTCATCGTTGTTTAAATTCTTTTTGATAAAGAGTCTGGCGTTTCTAATCACTGCCGTTTGAAAATCAGTAGTGAATTTCATAAGAACATCTGCACTAAAATCTATATTACTTATAGTTTCTTTTGAAACAACGATGCAGGCACCACCTTCTGAAATATTAACCAGCGGACAAGAAAGAGTGATTTCATTTTCCGTATTTTTTGCAGAAAAAACAACTTCAACAAATTTTTTCTCTTCCAAATTAAAATATTTTCTTTCGTGAATGCGGAACTCTTGAAGCCTTACCTCCCTTGGAATTTGCAAGGTCATAAATTCTTTTTGATCAACGGCCAATTTTGTTTTAAAAATAAAATCGTGTTCTTCCAATAAAAAATAAACATCTTTTTTTGGATCGATACGCAACGAATTTTCCTTGGTTACTTTGAGAGTAAAGACACCTTCATCGGCAAAGAGAGCATGAAAGGTCATTTTTTCCATCAGGCTTCTAGTGCCGTCATCTTGCTTTTGCCAAACCGTTAATGAGCATTCGCCCGTAAGTTTATCGGCCAAGGTTTTAACAATTTCAGGTCTATTTTTTGAAAATCGGTATTCCATATTCTTGATATGATCGGTCTTAAACTAAAAGTATCAAATATTCTTTTGCATATATAAATATTTTCAAGTACTTAACTATGGAGTCTACCAAATTCTAATGCCTTAAAAAGAAGGCGCCTAAAGTTTTCAAGGCTTACGTCCGATATTGTTTATGCCAAATATAATTGTTTTAAGGAGATAGGCCATGACTAAGGCAGATTTGATCGCAGCACTTGAGAAGCAAGCTAACCTGACTCACAAGCAAGCTGAGACGATAATTAATATTACTTTCGATAGTATGATTAAGGCCCTTTATGAAGACGAGAGAATCGAAATCAGAGGCTTTGGATCGTTTGCTAATAGAAACTACAAGGCCTATGAAGGCCGCAATCCTAAGACCGGCAAGATCGTAAAAGTTCCGCCAAAGAAAGTACCTTTCTTTAAAGTTGGTAAAGAACTTAAAGAAATGGTGGATGAAGGAAAAGATAAATACGTGATACGCGAAGCTTAATACCTAATTTTACATTGACAGTTAAAGGGGGTTCTAGCAGAATCCCCAATAAGTATTTTTCAATTGGAGACTTGCCAGAGCAGTCCAATGGAACGGTTTGCAAAACCGTAAAGCCGGCGGTGCGAATCCGCCAGTCTCCTCCATCGAAATATGCACAAAATCAATTTTTAGATCTGATTTACCCAAAACATTTATCTTATTAATCATTTAGGTTTCGATGACTTAAGCGGTTCCTTTAGTTTCTAGTCTGTCTCTAACTGTCTCGGACTTTCTACGATTGGCTTATTTGTGCTTACTTTTGTGCTTACTAAAATTTGCGTTACGTTTGGTAAGCACATTGTGTGGTTTTGCCTGTTTTTTACCACTCACACGCGTGTAGCCTTAGGATTTTCTAGGACTACACGCTGTGTGGATTTTAACAACGTCTAAGCACTAAAGCATGAGAGTCTAATGAGTTCAAATGATGAAAAGAGAAACAGAAAAATAGAATTGAGTAGAGAAGCGGAGGTACTGAAGAAAATGCGGGAATTGCGATCTTTGTCGGTTAGAAATGTGGGGGACATGATTAATGTTTCCTTTACGACTGTCAGTCATATGGAAAATGGCCGGGCCACAATTCATGATGAGTATCTTCATAAATTTCTTGAGGCGATGGAATTCTCAAGAGCTGACTTTAAAGAATTTATGAAAGGAAGATTAAAAGATGAAACCTTGAGACTAAATTTTTTTCAGCTTGTGGAAAAAATGGAGCCGTCGAAGCTTGAAAAAAATTTTGCGGTGATGAGTGTTTTATAAAGCTTTGGTACTGAAAGGTGCTTGGAATTTTTATACTGAGGCTTTCATTAGAAAGCCTTCAACTTTTAAATAGCACCAAAGAATTTATCTGTGTCAATATTACTGTTTCGTTTACAATATGCTTGGAGTAAATATGCTCGATTAGCAATGGCATAGCCGCTCTAAGTGACTTATCATCAAAATTATAGCAGGGATGATAATCAAGAGGGAATAAATGGATTCAAAGTTTTGGGACAATGTTTATGA
Organism: Bacteriovorax sp.; assembly: GCA_014377485.1. GTDB lineage: Bacteria > Bdellovibrionota > Bacteriovoracia > Bacteriovoracales > Bacteriovoracaceae > Bacteriovorax. The sequence continues at coordinate 48,877 of JACMPM010000004.1, forward strand.
ATCAAAATCAGAAAATGGAGTCAGTTGGTATCAAGAAATGCCAAAACATTCACTTGATACTATCTTGTCATTGAATCTTCCCAGTACAGCCAAAATAATTGATGTAGGAGGAGGGCGATCAAAACTTTCAGAGTGTCTTTATGAAAAATCATTTAATGACATAACAGTACTAGATATTTCAGAAGCAGCGTTGTTAAAATTAAAAGAGACATTTAACGAAAAACTTCCTGACAATCAAATTTCTATCATTACGTCTAATATCGTCGAAGCAAAATTTTCTGAACAGTTTGATCTATGGCACGATCGTGCTGTTTTTCATTTTTTAACAAATCCAGAGGATCAAAAGAAGTATGTTGAATTACTTTTAAATTCACTTAAGCCTAATGGTTATTTTTTAATTTCAACATTCTCCAAAAAAGGCCCCAACAAATGCAGTGGCCTTGAAATATGCCAATACGACAAAGACGATCTAGTTTCTAAGTTTTCAAAGTTGGAATTAATAGAGTTTGGTACAGAAGATCATCATACGCCATTTGGCACAGTTCAAAACTTTACAAATTGCTTGTTTAAAAAAAGCAACTAGCATAATTTTTTTGTCACTAGTGGCTTTGCTCATAAATGAGAATACTTTTAATATGCATCTCACAATAATAGGCAGAGTTTTTCAAAATTAAAAACACGTTCAAATTACACTACTATAAGGTTCAACTATCTCTCAACATTAACAGAGCTAATTATGAAAAATATTTTAAAGATTCAAATTCTTACTTTGCTTTTTCTTTCTTATGCTTTTGCCGGTCAATCAGGATCATTCCCAACAAGTCCAAATCCTTCAGAAACTCCAGGAAAACTTTGTGATAGTCCAACTACTCATCGCTAACCCGAAAATATTAAATACTGCGAAAGAAATGTTGATTCATATACAAAAAACGCAGTAATTCAAAAATACGATACACTTTTTGGTTACCATATTGGATCAATGGATCGTAAAGATTTCAAAATTGATCACTTAATCCCTTTATGTGCTGGAGGAGCAAATAGTACCGAAAATCTTTGGCCACAACACAAAACTGTTTACGAAATTACAGATCCACTTAAACCGGTGCTTTGTCAAAAAATGCAAGCGGGAAAACTTCTTCAAGTCGACGCTGTCAAACTGATAATTCAAGCAAAAATGAATCTTGATCAAGTTTCAACAATTATGAAAAAACTTAATAGTTTATAATTCTCCTCTCGAAATCGAGGGCTCATATGAAAATCCTTTTGTTTTTAATTGTTGTATTCCCACTTAATGCAAATGCTCATTGCCCATTTTCTTTTAAGCCTGAAAAAGTATGTTTTATGTTAGATCAAAATATATTGTATATCTGGGATCAAAAATTTGAGCATAATGGGCCTTATAAAGACTTGGTTGCAAGTGAGATTAGTTCGATAAAAAATAAGGATAAAGTTTTATTCTATTCCAAAATAGCTAGAGGAGTTTATAAGATCGTTAATGAAACCCCTCTAGCATTAGTTGAAATTGAAATTAAAGGAAAAAATACAAAAAATGTTTTAAAAGTAAAATCGGAAAATAAATAAATCCGTTTATTATTTTTATTATGTTGTTAATTTGTTTTTGAAATTTCTTCTTCAATTTTTTCTTTAAAAGAGTTCGGATGAAGATTTTCTAATTTCTTTCCGTTGATAAAAATAGTTGGTGTTCCATTCACTCCTAATTTTTTACCATCTTCTAGGTCAATTGAAATTGTTTCCATTCTTTTAAGATCATTTATATCTGTCTGGAATTTTAAAACATCTAAATCTAAATCCTTGGCATATTTTATGAAATTTTCTATGGCCGGAACTTGTGAATGCGACCATTCGCTCTGGTTTAAAAATAATAGTTCTTGGAAATCCCAAAATTTTCCCTGAAGAGCTGCTGCATCTGATGCTTTTGCGGCGAGAGTGGAGTTCCCATGATATAAGGCATACCTCACTGTTAATTGGATATCGTTTTGATAACGTGAAATAATCTCTTTTACATAAGGAGAAAAAGCAGCACACGCTTCACATTCCGGGTCATAAAATTCAACAATTTTGACCTTTGCATTTTCTGGTCCCTTTTTATGGTTAAAATCTCTTGTTAAATTATCTTGCTTGGTTGGGTTTATGTTTTCATTGAGCTTGTTGTTTTGATTTGTAAAATAAAAAACAATTGCAATTACAACAATTGCAAAAAATGAACCAAGTATGATTTTTAACTCTCTATTGAGTTGATTTTTTAAAGCTATTTTTTTATTTTTCTTCATGTGAATTCCTGTAATTTAAGGTTGAGTAAATTGTTATAATTGTTAACAAGGTGAATGTTAACAAAGCAAGAAGAGGGATTGTAATAAGTCCAAACCATTCTATTTGTTTGGAGGTACAACTTAATCCGGAAGTACAAGCTGTGAAACTTTCAATTACTCCATAATATAATAAATTATGATAAATTGAGATAAAAAGCCCTCCAGTTACAAGTGGTGTTGTGTAGTAAATACAATTGTTGTCTTTTTTAATGAAGCCAATTGCAAATAGAATAACGAGTGGAAACATACATATTCTTTGCCACCAACAAAGAGAACAAGGTGGAAGTTCAAGTACGTTACTAAAATAAAGACTGCCAATGGTTGCTATCGTAGATAACAGCCAAGACAAATAAATGAACTTTGATTTCATCTTATGCTCCTGAATTAATTTTTTTCTAATATTATTTTTAGATGAGTATACTTATCGGGGGGCGGAAAATTGCAGATGCCCAAGTGCATTCAACAAGTTTTTTTTCAGGATAATTATTTGAAAATTTTTTTACACTTCTGATTAGATGAAGCTTTGAATAAAAGGGGGAAATCGTAATGTTGCTACAGAAGTTGCAGAACGAACAAAGTTCTATTTTTTGAGTGGCCGTAGCCGTTTTACATTCACTAAGTGAACAGACTTCTCTCTGCCCGATAGACAAGAAAATAATTGTAAATATTAACATAGTACTGAGAAATTTTATCATCCCGTAAATTATAACTGGAAATTAAATGAATTCAAATTATTTAAAAAGTTACTTACTGTATTGATTCATTTTTGTGACCATGGTCTTGTGCTTTATTCTTAAGTAAAGTTTTCTTAAAGGATAAAGATTCTTTCACTAAACTTTTTACAATCCCACAATTTTCGCTAGTACCCTTTGTGGAGCAACTTTTTGATAAATTTTCCAATTGTATTTGAAGGAGATTCAAATCAAGAATTTTTTGTTCAATAAGTTTTAAATTTTTCTCAATAATTACATTAGCGCTAGTGCAATCGCTAGCAGGTTTTAGATTTTTTAATGCTTTAATTTCTTCGAGACCTATTCCAAGCGACCTGCAATGCTGAATAAATTTTATTTCTTCGAGATTTTTATCATTATATGTTCTGTAGCCATTACTAAGTCGTGCGGGTTTGGTAATTAAATTAAGACTTTCATAATAGCGAATGGTCTCAATGTCTATTTCTAAGAAGGTGGAAACTTGACTACGTAGCATTAATCTTCTCCCGTAAAATCTAAAACTTGACCCTGTAATCGCTACAGGCTTTAGAATAGTATAAAGTATTTAAAAAAGGAATCAAAAAATGAAAGGGCATACTCATAATTCTGCAACATCATGTTGTGATCATACCAAGTCTAGCATTGAGCAAGAAATAGTAATTGAGAAAAGCTCCAGCAAGATCGAAGCTGGCAGTATTATAACTCTATTTAAAGTCTCCAATATGGATTGTGCTGATGAAATCAAGGCAATAAACGATGTTTTAAGAATCGATGGTATATTTGAGGTAAAGGCCAATTTAATGGCCTCTACAATTCAAATTACACACCGTAATAATCTTGAAAGTAATTTTTTAAAGAAAAAAGTAAATTCTACAGTTGTTAAAGTAATAGAAGAGAATTCCAGTCAAAATCAAAACGCCCCGCGAATCATAAAAGTAGCTCTTTCAGGAGTTCTTTTATGTTTAGGACTTTTATCTCAAAGATTTATAACAGATTCTATTTTTTCTAATCTGTTTTTTGCCATATCAATTTTAGTCGGAGGAAGTTTAATTTTCCCTAAAGCATACAGAGCTTTAAAAGGCTTAAGTTTAGATATGAATGTCCTTATGACATTTGCCGTTTTTGGAGCGCTAATAATAAAACAATATTCAGAAGCCACCACGGTTGTTTTTCTATTTTCACTGTCAGAATTATTAGAAAGTTTGAGTGTTCAAAGAGCACGTAATGCAATTTCTGAACTTTTCAAAATAACACCTAAGACAGCATTTCTTGTAGATGAAAATAACTTAGTTAAAGAAATTCTTGTAGAAGAAATAAAAATTGATCAAAAAGTGAGAACTAAGGCAGGGGAAAGTTTACCCCTCGATGGAGTAATAATTTCCGGAAACGCTAATATTGATCAAGCAACTCTCACTGGTGAATCCATACCTGTCTATAAAACAATTGGTGATGAGGTTTATGCAGGAACAATAAATCTGGATGGTAGTATTGATGTATTGGTTTCAAAAATTTTTAGCGATACCAAAATCTCACAAGTGATTAAGCTGGTTGCAGAAGCTCAAGCACAAAGAGCACCAGCTCAACAATTCGTTGATAAATTTGCTCGAATTTACACACCTGTAGTTTTTGTTATGGCCATTTTAACATATTTACTTCCAGTTTTGTTTTTTGGAGGGAATTCCTATGAATGGTTTTATAAGTCATTAGTACTTTTAGTTATAGCTTGTCCATGTGCACTCGTTATTTCGACACCCATATCAATAGTTTCGGCCTTAACTGCACTAGCAAGGAGAGGAGTATTAATTAAGGGTGGCACTTTTTTAGAA
>JACMPM010000030.1 GCA_014377485.1 Bacteriovorax sp.
AAAGAGCATTTTAAGTTAACTGAGAGGAAGGCCTGCAAGTTTTTATCCATTGAACGCTCTTTTGTTCGCTACAAAAAGCGTCTTGATAAAAATGTTGAAGTTAAAGAGAGAATCAACTAGTGGGTTGAAAAAAGACCGCGCTACGGGCAACCTCGCATTCTTGAGATGCTCTTACGTGATGGCTTTCATATCAATCATAAAAGAACAGAGAAGCTATATTATAAAGATTTGAAACTGAGCTTGAAAGCTAAGAATAAAAAGAAACGGTTTCGTTCAGTTGTCAGATCAACGATTCCTAAACCTACTTCTCCCAATGAAGTTTGGTCTATGGATTTTATTTTTGATCAATTGAGTTTTGGAAAAAGAGTAAAAGGTCTAACGATGGTTGATGTTTTTTCGAAAATTAATCATGCACTTGAGTTTGATTATGGATTGAACGGTTTTCGAGTGATTCAGATTTTAGAAAGTGTTTCTTCGCAAATCTTAAAACAACTAAACAGGAACCGACGTTGCGATGAATAGTGCCGGAGTGACTTTACTGAAAGGCGATCTAATGGGAATCGTCAGGGCACGCTCACTGAGCGAAGCCACCATTTACAATATCAAACAAAATTTTTTTTTGCTTTTATTTATAATGTTATCGGCATACCGATAGCGGCCGGTATTCTTTATCCTTTTTTTGGAATTCTATTAAATCCCATGATAGCTGCGGCTACAATGAGTTTAAGTTCTGTGTCTGTAATCGTTAATGCCTTAAGATTAAAATCAATTAAAATTAAATAGCTCATTTTTTTGGGAATTTAAAATGTGGAATTATAGAAGTTTCAGAACCGCCATATTTTACAGCATAGCTAAGCGCGTCCCTTTTTATACTAGAAACCGCTAAGAAGTTGCTTCAAATGATTACCTATTAGTTTTAGGTACGCTCATGACTTTCATTTTAGATACAAGGGCCATAAGCGTATGCTGCTCTCTTGATACAAGATCTTGCAATTTGATGACTGACTTCAAACCCTTTTTGGAATGTTTATGAAGAAATTTATCAATACTTTTGTGTAAAACATTATCGTTTTGAATTTTTCCAAATGTTTCTTGAAGGTGTTTGAGCTGAGGTAAATCAATATTTTCAAAGCTAATTGCTGGCCTTAGTATTTCACCTTGATAACGAAGTTTTTTTGCTGCAATTCTAATTGGATGAATTGATTTTGGTGTATTAGGCGAAAAGGCTCGTTTTGTTTTTTTGAATTCTAGGAAGAGCTTTAGATTTTGTGCCTCCATTGCATTGAAAGCTTTTTCATTCATTGCAGGAGTGTCTTTTAGCAAAAGATTATTTTTTATTTTTTGGATTTCTATATTCTGTTTTTCAAAAGAGATTAGATCCAGTTCAGAAAATAATTTTTTTTCACATTTTTTTTCATGTTTTTTTAAAAAACATTTAAAAGCTTTCGCCTTAACCTGATCTTCAATATTTTTAATCGATTCTAGTTCAACATGTATATTTCTAAGAGGTCCGTGAATTTTTCTAACATACTGAAGATCTTTTGTTAGTTTCTTATGACCAATTCTCAAAGAATCCAACAATTCTAAACAGGCCTCTAATTTTCTAGTAGTAACTCTAATTTGATGAACAGTTTCTACAGATAATTTTTTTCGATCTGATTTAAGAAGTTGAATATATTTTGCACCATTTTGTTCCAAGGCTTCGACCAGGCAAGAATAAATAGTTTTTCTTTTTATTTTTATTTTTATTTTTGAATCCATTAGCAAGTTAATCCTTTTTCTCAAGCAACGATTTTAATTTTTCTAGTTTCAATCTTTCTTCCGGAGCAAGCTTTGGGTACTTGAGTCCCATTTCTTTTAAACTATCAACTACGATTTCAGCAATAATCAATCTTGCATTTTTCTTGTCATCTCCTGGAACAATGTACCAAGGACAGTACTTTGAAGAAGTGTTACGAATACAATCTTCATAAGCTGTTTGATACTCTTTCCAATAACGACGCTCCTGAAAATCTCCCTCTGATATTTTCCAAAGTTTTTTGGAATCTTGAAATCGCTCTAGAAGACGCTTTTTTTGCTCCTCTTTAGAAATATGAATGAATATTTTGACTATCTTATAGCCTTGACGGTGAAGATAATGTTCATGATTAGTAATATCTTGATAGCGATCTTTCCAAAAATTCTTCCCTAATTTTTTTGAGCTCGATATGAAGCCTTTTTTAAGAAGTTTTGGATGAACACGAGTGATCAAAACATCTTCATAATAAGATCGATTAAATATTCCTATTTGCCCACGTGTTGGAAGGTTCATATTAACTCTCCATAAAAAATCGTGATCTAATTCAATGGAGGTTGGCTCCTTAAAGCTAATTACTACACAGCCTTGAGGGTTTACTCCTGACATGACATGTTTAATCGCACCATCCTTTCCTGAGGTATCCATCCCCTGAAATACGATCAGTAAAGATCGCGAATGATCTGCATAAAGTCTGGTCTGATATTCTTCAAGAAAAATCTTTTTCTCTTCAAGTAGTGCCTTGTAATGATCTTCTGATTTATAGAAGGACTTCATTTCGACCGGAATTTTTGAGAGTTTCAAATGTTTATCAGAATTGACCTCAAATCGTCCTTTTGATTTCTTAGTCATGGAATAACTCTTGTTTAAAAATAGAAATCTCCACTCTGCCTTAAAGTCTTTTAATGGCCAAGCCAAAAAGGAATCGATTCGTTAAAAGTCGAATACGAAATTATTATTATCATAAAACTGACTTGCAACAAGAAAATTGGCCTTTCTTTTTTTGATTAGAATTGGATGCAATTTCGGAATAGCTGTGCACATCAGCTACATTGTTTAACAACAACCTCTCCCTTTATTAGTTTTCGGTACTTCATCTTTCTTTGGTGTCGGTGATTTTTGTTCACTAGACTTCTTATTTAGATTTTCATTAGGCATTTGTTTGCTAGTACTTTTTACCGTTTCTTTTTTCACATCTTTTTTATTAATCATTTTAAATTTCCTTGATTGTTTTGACTTGATACTTTTGTAATAAGCAATAAATCGGCCATTTCAAATTCGACAATTGATTCCCTTGGCCAATAACTGTGTTGCAAAACACGCTCTCAGCGCATGAAACTTAATACTAGGAAACCCCATCCCCCTAAGAAACATGCGTAAATCTTTGGCTTGCACTCCCTAGTCCATGCATTGCTGATCGCACATTCCATCATCCGCTCGATCATTCAGCGTCATTAAAATAAACCAAACCATGCCAAGGAGAAATAACATGATTCCCAATAAGCTTATCGAGGCTGTCGTAATTTTCGTCTTCATGGCAGTCGCTGCACGTCAGTTGCCAAGACTTATAAAGACTGCACAGATCGCGCAGTACAAGCTCCTCAAGGACTCCCAGGCGTCCAAGTGGCCGAAGGCTATGCTTCTACCAATTCGGAAAAAGCATTGATATATTTTTTTTCAAACTGACTATGTGTTTGTAAATTCCGACTCTAAAAATCATCTCTAGACCAACTCGCTAAGGGTCACCTCGCCCTTGAATCCCACGGAAGACTTCGGTGGCTTTTGATCTTCAATCGCCTGAGCGAAAATAACTCCGGGATTCGATTTGAATCTTAAAAAGAAGCTTGCGGTCTTAGGAAAATCTTTTTCGAGGTTGATGAACTCTTTAGCTGCTCGAGCAACACCATAAAAATAAGCGTCAGCAATCGTTGGATGGTCACCTGCAAGCCAACCATAGTTATTCATCATTTGCTCAATGTGCTTAAAACGAGCAGGAATAGTTTCAGTCTTAGCTTTGTGCACCACTTCTTGCTGCGCTAACTGACTATCAGCTGATCTGTCGGGGTGGATAGTGGGTCCGATAGAAGTATGCAGACTAGTTGTCAAAAATGACATGACTTGATTAAGATGGTCATACTTTTGAGTTCCCTGTTTGTAAGCCATCCCCTTATCCAATCCAAGGAAACCAATATGTTGTAATATCGCCGCGCTTTCAGCCAATACGCCATCTTTAGATTTGAACACAGGTACCTGAGAAAGCGGATTTAGCTTGAGATACGCTTCCAACTTAATACTCGTCCCATCTAACCGACACAGCCGAAAGGGCATCCCCAGCCATTCAAGCGCCACAATCGATCCGAAAGCGCAGGTTCCGGGAATGTAAAACAAAACAGGTATCGTATTCTCTAACTCCATAAACACCTCACTGCAACTATAGGCCCAAATCTTAATTTTCCCATAACGACGGACCTGCCTTCGCAAAAACAATTTTAAAATGTAAATGAGGAAGAATGGATCATTGTCGAATAAAATGAATTTATTAATCCCATAGGCTTAGCCAAAATTTTCAACTCTTTGGTGATATTCTTGGCTTCCGCCGGATCTTGAGTTGGATCGAAGGACCAAATGATTTTATTTTTCTTGCTTAATGACGTCATTTTTCTCTCCATAGGATTTGGTATTATAATTTTTAACAATGGTTGGAGGTGCAAGGTGCACGCCACTTGTCTAAACAAGAAGTCAGTCTGTTAATTAGTTAAAATTCTACATAATGCAAGTTGTGATGACGTGTCTCATGCCCTCTAGAAATCGATAGAAATATATTTTTCAAATCCACTCTGTCCACGCTAGCGGTTATTTTTTACAAAATATTCTTTTGAGACTCTATACCCCATTTTACTACCAATATGTCTCGCCAAAATTAAAAGCTGATCGACAAAGTTTTTAGCATGTTCGTGTTAAGAATTTGGTAAATTGGCAGGTTGTAGCGAAAGCGAAACTCAAAAGTTCGTCAGTCTGTGAACGTTCGGAACGAACAGCAGATGCCAGAAAAATTCAAAATTGAGGCAAAGGCCACCGTTGGTGAAGATGATTTTAGAAAACATGATTTCTATCATTTCTTATAAAATTAGTTCTAAGTAATCCTTCTTTTTATGAAATTAAAAATTATTCCCAACATAATTATGACCAAAGCAATCAGATAAATTTTAATTTTAAACTGTGTGAGCAAAACTAAAATTGATAAGCACCCAAAACCAGCAATCACAGGAAA
>JACMPM010000031.1 GCA_014377485.1 Bacteriovorax sp.
AAAGAGCATTTTAAGTTAACTGAGAGGAAGGCCTGCAAGTTTTTATCCATTGAACGCTCTTTTGTTCGCTACAAAAAGCGTCTTGATAAAAATGTTGAAGTTAAAGAGAGAATCAACTACTGGGTTGAAAAAAGACCGCGCTACGGGCAACCTCGCATTCATGAGATGCTCTAATCATGCACTTGAGTTTGATTATGGATTGAACGGTTTTCGAGTGATTCAGATTTTAGAAAATGTTTGTGATTTTGAGGGAGCTCCAAAGTCATAACGGTCGACAACGGTCCTGAGTTTATTTGTCTGGCACTTGATAAATGGGCAAGTCAGAAAGGCATTAAACTTCACTTCAGCAGACCAGGAAAACCGACCGACAATGCTTTCATAGAGAGTTTTAATGGAAAAGTACGAGATGAGTTTTTAAATATGAATTGGTTTTCAAACCTTAAAGATCTGAAAGTAAAAGCTCAAGCTTGGAGTGATGAATATAATACTGAAAGACCTCATAGTTCATTAAATAGTAATAGAGGCTTTTACAACAAGTTCGGCGAGAATTAATAAATACAAACAAATGTCCTGACATAGGATCTTCTTCTAAAATATTTTTAACTTTAGAAAATAATGAATCGTAGGACGTCCGCATGTCGGCTGGCTCCTTACAGATAAAAATTTTTGTCCTACGATTCATTGCTATCATTTAAGCTGCCTTTTTTAAAAACTCCACCAAAAGTTCTGGTGTTTTAAATCTAATTATTTTGTTATTATCCCAAACCAATTCAATTTCAGCACAACCGCCGATCGACACGGCTTTAGAAGTTGTTGCATCTTCGATAATAACTTCTGTAAAGCTTAATCCGTCAAAAGCTCCGTCACGTTTTAATTGCTTGGCCTTACCCTTCATGGAACCCATTTTTCTAAAATCAACTCCAAGTTGTTTATAAAATCCGGCAGGTGTACCGGTCCACTGCTCCCAAGCATAAAGAATTTCGCCAAGTAATTCATTGGGTAGTTTGGTAATTCTTCCTTTAGGAGTTCTATAAGAACTAATTTTTCTACTTAAAACAGTTAAATCCATTAAACACCTCCATGTGTTTGGTTTGTTGCTATGAACTTAATTTAAATGAATTTATTAATAATTCCAGACGTGGGACTTTGACGATTTACCTTTGAAGAATAGAGGTTATAATTTAGAACATAATTATGGGCACGGTGAAAAAAACTTAACACATAATTTTATAATGAGTATGTTTCTGGCATTTTTTATTGACCAGATTCAAGAGATTAGTTGTTACACTTTTAAAAAATTAGTTGAAAAATTTAAGCAAAAATCAAGCCTATGGAACAGTTTAGCCAGTGCAATTGAATGGGTGCCATTGTCTAGCTGGGATCAATTTTATTACCTTCTTTACTATCGCGTAATGCCTCCTGAATCTGGATAATTTTAATGCCCGTTCTGATTTGTTTTTTATTCTTCAAAGCCATTTACTATCAAAATTATTTTTTTTCGAAAAATCGTGAATTTATTACACTAAAATTCGATGAAGCTGAAATCGGGTTGACAGGTCGAGAGGCCGGGAACCGCTGCTTTCACTATAAAAATTTCAACATCAATCCTTTTTCTCCAAAAACAACATAAGCTAGCAAAAACATACAGAGTGATTTTAATAAATAAATCTCTAATAATACCCCAGAGGAAAAAATGAAAAACTATCTTAGTTGTACAATGCTTGCTTCTTTATCTTTATTATCTACAAATTCATTTTCATCTGAAACAAGTCCGTCTGCACTTGTGAAAGTTGATTTTAAAAACCCATCTGTAATGTGTGAAAAAGTACAAAATCTAGCTCGCGTTTTTTCACCAGCTGGCTTTATTGGAAAAGTTACCGCCGTTGGCGATTCAATTAAATTCGACTATGGGATTATCGATGGAGCCTGTGTGAGTGGAAAGTATCTTCCCTTTACTGGTGGTGTTTTAGTTTATGATAGAGCAAACCTCTCTACAAATCTAGGTCTCTTCAGTAGTATTAAAACAAAAGATTTAGTTTATGTACTCGATAATTCTTACTCGGTAAATACTGGCGCTGATTCATCCGAAACAAAAGCTGATGGCAGCGTTGTCCTAAGTCGAAAAAACACTAACCTATACCCTTGTTTCGATAAACATGCTGATCAAATATTTTTAGGAAATGCAAACTGTTCAGTAGATTCAAAAGGCAATATTAGAGAGGGGGAAAGTATATCAATGCATAAATATAACTTTACCATCAATAAAAAATTATTAGAAAAAGCATTAAGCAAAAAAGAGACATTAACAATTAATTATACAATTGACACTAACAGTACACGTGACGGCAGTAACACTATAAGCATCCACCGCATTAACATGCAAGTAAGTGTTATGAAAGATGAGAATAATAATTTACGTTTTATTTTTTAATAACATAGGTTCTGTTGATTTAAAAAATGAAAAAAGTGGCAACGACTAAAAAATGAATGAACGCTTACTAGTGCGATTTTGATAATAAAAATCCTTAAGTACATAAGAGTACTTTGTGATAAGAAAAAATTGAAATCGCACTATTGCTTTTTGTCGGCTTGAATCACGCCTGAAGACTTCAGTTTTAGTTTCATGCGTTTCTATCGTGACAAGTTCCAATCTTGCCTTTGTGGCCTTCCGCTAAGATCTTCTGGGCTTCGTTTTCTTAGTGCTCGTTACGCTCTTGATGATAGACTGAATCCATTCTCGTCATGCCCCCGAACCTAGTCGACTCTCGTGATTGGTGTCACTGCTATATTTCACAATCCACGTATAATTTGTATTTCATTTTCAACCTAATATGAATAATATTCATGTTGAAATATGTGAGTTATGTTTTAACGTAGAGCAACCCGACAAGCTCAATCTGTCAGGATAGTTGTCGCCTCATCTTAACTGGAGACATAAAATGAATCATCCTGACGAATTAAAAAATAAAGTATTAGAAATGGTCCACCAAAATCCCGATTTCTCTAATCGTAAAATTGCTACACACTTTAAAATCTCTCATCGGGCCGTTAATCTATGGATATCCAAATGTGAGGAACTTCCTATGAGTTATAAGAATCGTCCCAATAAAGATGTTAAGTGGACTGCTAAGCAAAAATTTGATGCTGTTCTTAAATTTGAAAAACTTCCCGATGATGAGCAAGGTGCATTCTTACGTGAGCATGGTCTTTATCTCGCTCAAATTGGTGCTTGGAAAGATGAAATGCTTGAGGGCCTGGAACACCCCAAAAATTTAACAGATAAAGAGATGAAGGTGTTCTAAGTAATCCTTCTTTTTATGAAATTAAAAATTATTCCCAACATAATTATGACCAAAGCAATCAGATAAATTTTAATTTTAAACTGTGTGAGCAAAACTAAAATTGATAAGCACCCAAAACCAGCAATCACAGGAAA
>JACMPM010000032.1 GCA_014377485.1 Bacteriovorax sp.
TAAAAAATACGCTTCGAATGAAAATTTTAATGCCTATATTTATAAAGGATCTTTTTCTGATGAATCTGAACTTTTTAGCGATGAAGTAAGAAAATCTGATTGGGGTACACACTCGAAAACCATTCTATATAATAATAACTCTTTTATGATTGGAACATTTAATATTGATAATCGATCTAACTTTTACAATACAGAAATGGCCGTTTTTTGCAGTGGTAGTCCAGAACTTGCTCACGATGTTTTTTCTAATATTCAAATCCGCATGATGAACTCACGCCATTTAAATAAGGCCGGATTGCCTGAAGATGGTAAGCCACTGCTTGAGGGAACAAGTCTCAAGAAAAAACTTCTTTATTTTATGTTAAAAATTCCAGCTTCTATTGCTCAATTTTTGTTATAATACACTTTTAGCAGGCACCCTTTAAATTTATGGGGTGTCTAACTAATGTCCTTTTGATTTAAATGCGTTCTGTGGGATAAATACAATGAGGCTGTCCCAATGAAAAATAAAATTCAAGAATGCTTTGAAAATTTCACAATAGAGCAAGTAGATAGGGTTATCCGCATGTGCTGGGAGGACCGCACTCCGTTTGAAGCTATAAAGATTCAGTTTAATCTCACCCCCAATGAAGTAGTTAAGTTTATGAGAAAAGCATTATCCTTAAAAGATTTTAAACGCTGGAGAGAAAGAGCCAATAACCTGGGTCATCTAAAACATCTAAAAACTAGGCCGCAAGAAATTATGCGTTTCAAGTGTTCAAGACAAAATCTTGATGGTTCAACGAAAGGCTATAAGTAAAAACTAAAACCTGAAAACTGGGATTAGATTTACCTAGCTCACCATAATCCTAACTTAGAAAATTTAATTTAAAAAAACTTGGATTTCACCAGAGCTGGTATTGAGTTTATAAAATCCAGACTTTTGCCCCGGTAGAGTAATTATTTCCTGACTTAATAATTTTGAAAATGTAACTCGCCCGGTACCCTTTGAAACACTTTCTAAAAGGTCCTGCCACACATGCAATATCTCTGGTTCAATTTCTTTATATTGTGTTCCCTGTATTTTTCCAGCTATATTTAAAAATGTTTTAAGTTTCATTAATAGAGTCACGCAGAGTTGCTCGTTATCTTTCGTTATGAATAGATTAAGACTGATTGATTCATAATTCCACAATTCGAAATGATCAATTTTGCTTTGCTCAACCTGTTCTGTCGTTATTGAAAATAATCTTTTAGAAAATGCCAGCAGCCATTTCTCATTGAGCCTTTGATTTTCTCCGCTCTCCGACTTTTTTACCCCTACTGCCTTTATAACTAATTCAAGAAGAGTTTTACTATCAAATGGTTTTGTAAGAAAATAGATTTTACTCTCTCGAGTAATTTCAGTGATAACCAGCTTATTAATAAAAGCAGAGCAAAGAATGATTGGTGTATGGGCATTTAACTTAGATGCTCTGACAATTGAAATGAATTCATCGCCTGAAATAACCGGCATCTTCAGATCAGTGATGATTAAATCGTAAACTTCTTTATCAATGGCCTGCCACCCTTTTTGTGGATGATCACAAAATGTAACAGTCGCTCCCATTTTGGACAAAAAGCTTTTATAGATATCAGCCAGAGGAGCTTCGTCGTCTATGACGAGAATTGATAGTTTATTTTTCATGATTTTATTATACATGGGATGAACTTTTTTCAAAACATTGTTGATTAAAAAGCTTGGTTGATTAGTCTTTATTTTCTAAGGCAAACCAAGTCATCTGGCTTCATCCGAAAGTTCTAGAGATACATTTTCAGAAACCAAACTATCAGAAACAAACCCTTCAATATGTTTTTTCGGTAGATGAATTGAAAAAGTAGTTCCCTTGCCCGCTACACTCTCAACTTCGATTGTCCCTCCATGAACATCAACCATCGCCTTCACTACACTTAATCCCAGGCCCCAGCCGATTTTATTTTCCGATGAACTTGCTCGTTTAAATTTCTCAAATAAAGTATTTTGTATATCAAGAGGTATTGGCTCTCCTTCATTGTGCACGCTTAGGGTTGCAGACTTTACATCCTGAATTATAGAAATGGTGATGGGAGTATTTTCAAGACTATATTTAGCGGCATTAGTGGTCAAATTTTCAATGAGACGGCGAAGTCCATCTTCATTCCAAAGACCAAGACATTTACCACTAGATTTTACGAATAAACGATCCTTGTGCCCGATATTTAGTTCATACGCTACATCATTAGCAAGCCAATCTAAATCACATTCAATAAATTCCAGCGGTGGACTCTCCCCAGCTCTCATTCTGCTTGCATCCAGTAGAGCACTAATCATTTTATCGATTCGATCCATGCTCCTAAAAATACGATTGGCACTTTCCATACAATTTTCTTTATCATCTAGCCGACGCATGATCATTTGAGCGCTTACTTTTGCAGCTGACATTGGGTTGCGAAGATCATGTGCCAAGGTATGTGCTACTTGCTCTTGAAGATCTTTCAGTGTTTCACTAAATTGTGTAGCAGCATCATTTACTGTCTGTTCGATCGAACTAACAATAACTTCATTTTCCTCTGGAGTTAGAGGAGTTTCTTCTTCTAGGACATTTCGAAGGACCTGTCTTAAAATATGATACTCAAGAATCAATTGATCTAAGGTATAATTAATACTACCGGCCCGCTCCGTTCCATGTTTTTTTCCAAGACGTGAGTTTTCATCTTTATTGCTTAATATTTTGTTTTTGGTGGACTTGTTTTCTGATAAGGTGACTGCCAATTGTTCCAGAAACTCTGGCAATGAATCCCTTAAGGCAGTCGCTTCTTGATGATTTGATGCCTTGATTTCTCTATTGGCCCTCTCCTCCCAAATCCTCATAATTTTATTGATATTTTTTTTAAGTCTGTCTGATGTTGAAATGGACATTTTTGCTTCCTTATTAAAGATAAGTAGAATGCTAAAATCTCACTACTATGAGAGAAAATATTATCAATTAATTATTTTTAAATGTAGGCTCAGGATGTTAATTACCAACTAAAGAAAAGATCCATATCTTTTTATTATTTGATCTATAACTATGCCTCAAAGCACTTTATGATACTTAACGGCTACACCATTATATTCTTTAACATCAACAGTCGCTTTCTCAAGGGTGATACCCGATTGACCAGCCGAGAATAAAACTTCTTGAGGGGAAATTGTCATTCGAATAATGGAAGTGAATTTAATTATTTTATTTTTGGGAGTGGAACAAAAGCCGTTTGTAATATCGGTATTGAGATTAATCATTCCCGATTCCACTTTTTTGGTAATAATATAGTCAAAAGAGAGCTTGTTATAATCAAAAATATTTTTCACATTGAAACTAGTAGAAAGTTTTTTATTAAATTCATTGCGAAAGCTGCCTTCAAAAAAACATTTTTTGGCGAATTTAGTTAAATTGGTATAAGGAATATCGCGCACGATGAAATTCAATCGATCTATTGGTGAGTCATGACAAAGCTCGGTATCATTGAGTGCATCAACTTTATTTGCATAAATACCCAAGAGATTACCAAGCATACTCTCAAAAAATTTATCTAATTCTTTTTTGGTCGAATTATCCACTGAAGCTAATTTCTGCTCTTCTGCAAATATAGGCATTGAGATCAAAATAAATAAAAGTATAAAATATTTTTTCATGCCTAAACATTAACATGATTTATATTAAATGTTTTGAAATAAAAAGCGGGAGAATTTAAATCTCCCGCCGAAATTTTAATGCTGCATTTTGTTTATTGTTAACTTAATCCAAGAATCATACTTCATTATTGCTGTATGAATCGAGGCATCATCACACGACTTATTGAGCACTGAACTCGCAACCCCCCATTGAACATAAACTTTTCCAACTTTTACAAAGGCAGGTCCTCCTGAATCACCAAAGCATACACTGCTCTTTTGACCATCAGTCACAAATTCAGTTGGATTACGTTGTTCTAAAATGACTGAGCTCGTTTGTCTCAATATTCCAGAACCACTTTCGTTTTCCCCATCAGTAACTCCAAACCCTGCCATTAAAACTTTTTGACCAATCTTTAATGACAAACTTTCACTGGCCAATTTTAGCGGGGAATAACCTTCGGGCAATATGCCCTTAAAATGAATTAAGGCGAGGTCTCCTTCCCCAGATTGAATGTGTCGTTTCCAACTGGGGTGTTGGGTAAATTTATCCGCTTCCCTAATATCTTTTTCCTTGGTTTTTCGAACATTGACACCAAAAACTATATGCAATGAGCGAGGTGCTCCATCCACACAATGAGCGGCTGTTAATATAACTTCAGGTGATACGATCGTTCCGGTACAAAGAGATTGACCTTCATTTTTATCAGCGACAATGGCAACAATTGAACGGCTATTCTCATTGCTTTTTCCCATCGTTTTTCCATTGATTATGTCACTAGACTCTAATTCTCCAATTTGGTCTGTGCCTTTACTTACTCCGCAAGCTCCAAGAACTAAGGTCGATAAAATAAAAACTCCCAGGAAGACACCGTTTAATTTTTGTTGTTTTGAAACTTTCATTTTTTCTCCATTTTTTGGCGCTAAAATTAGCAGGTTGAGTTTTTATAGGCTGCAACCATCCCGCTGAAGTTCATTTGATAAAGATTCAAAAACATTTAGGTAAATTAAGATTAATAAGTTTTTTCAGATCAAAAATTGACGAAAATATTAAATAATTACGTCCTCTTAAGTGTAAAATTTACAATGACCTTACGGTCTTCTCTCTTTTTGTTAGTTTGGCCTGTAATTAATTTTTGGGGGCTTAGTAGTCATGAATAAAAATATTTTATTAACCATATTTCTAGTTTCCGTCCCTCTATCATCATTCTCAGCACAAATTTTAAAATTCTCTGATATGAAAATGTTGAGCCAACAAACAACCAGTGAATTGGTCTTCGACGAAGCGATGAATATCGCTCCCAATTTTGGAGTCAATCAAATTGATCCTGACCTAAAACCTTATTTTGATCCGGCAACAGGTAAAAGCGAGCTTTGTGTGCCAACGACATTGAGTCATTTCTTAATTTATCAAATGGGTATAACCCATGCACTTCCTATACAAACCAATGTTCCAGGTGTCTCACAAGATCTTCAATCAATTGATGCTAACGCTTTAATTGTCGACTTAACTAAACGTTGCAAAACTGATCTTGCTAAAGGAACGAATGGCACCAATCTTATGAATTGCATTGGCGAAGCAATGCAAGTTTATTTTGGCGAGAGCATATCAATCGATAGAATTATGAAATCAAGCAACGATCAAAAATATCCAAGTTATGTTCAGTGGGAAAATAGAACTCCTGAACTCGCAGATATTAAAAATTCGATTAAAAATGGTGATCCTGTTTTGGCTTCTGTGAATTGGTGGAAAATAGATCCAGTCACTAAAATTTGGACTACTACTTCAGGCCATGAATTTATGGTATACGGTTATGGCTGGGAAAATTATTTTCAAGAAAATTTATTACAACTCGATATTATGGATCCTGAATATAATTGGATTACTTCAACAACAAGTTCAGATTTTAATACTGAAATGGCCATACGTCGGAAAGACTTACCATCATCTTCAATTTTTCTTGATGGTAGAGGCTTTAATGGTCAAGTAAGCCGTGGTTATTTAAATTCACTTACTATAATTCATATCAAACACTGAATTGTGTAAATTACTACACACATTCTACACCGCACCCTGAAGATATACCTTTCGGCATACACTAATCTCAATTCAAGTCACAATTAATCCCCTGGAGGTAGTTATGTTGAATTGGGCATTAACATTTTTCGTTTTCTCTTTAGTCGCAGCTCTTTTTGGTTTTAGTGGTATCGCTGCAACTACGGCCGGTATCGCACAAATTCTTTTTTACATTTTTATAGCTCTTTTCGTTTTGTCCCTGTTGAGCGGCTTTGCCCGTCGTGGCGATAAAATGATTAACAAAAACCTTTAATCATGGAGAATTTGATGAGTTATACAATCCTTACTTTTGCAAGTCTCTCAGCTTTATATTTAAAGGCTGAAAGCTTGAAGGCTCTTCCGTCCCCCGTGAAAGTGGAGATCGTTGAGAGTAGCTGTCATACGCGCGATGATTGGAATGAGCATCGGAATAATTTCTTAACTAAATTAATATTTAACCCTACACATATAACGTTGAGGATGCTCGGAATCGCGCACCAGCAATCAGTTACACAAGGAAAAACTAATGAAAGAGTATAAAGCATCGCCAGAAATGGCACCAGGCGCTCACGTCTTATTAATTAAAATTTTAATTTAACAAAAGAAGAAAAAATGAAAACAATTTATCAAAAGTATATTTCTACAATTGTATTTCTAACATTATTATCAGCTGTAGGTTGTGGCAACACTCCACACAAAACAGCAATTGAGAATCATAGAATTTCTACGCTGGAAGAAGCTGAAGGTCGTACTGTCACAAATGCAGTTGCAATAAAAGCCGAGGCCAGTGATTTTGTAGAAATTCAATTTAAGCCTGGCAGTTCATTTCTCTCTGAGAGTTCAAAGTCATCATTGGATTCGTTAATTAAAGTTGCCAATCATGAAGGAGTAATCGATGAAATTATAATTCTGTCCTGGTCTGATGAAGAATACCCTTCAAAAAAAATAAAATCACTCCCAAAAAAGCAAAAGGAATTAGCTGCAAGTAGAAATAAAGTAGTTGAAGAGTATGTAAAAACAATGAGAAGTGTTGAAGTAAATACCTACAATATGGCCGAAAGACCTAATGTTATTTCAAAATTATTTAAAACGACTGACAGCAAGCTAAAGAATTCACTAATAGCTGCAGGACTACCTACAACTGCGGATCCCACAGAATATGCCAGTAAAGCTTCTCATTCAGTCATTCTTGTAAAAGTTAGATAACAAACATTTCACTAAGGATTTATCATGTATACAAAAATTGCAGAAATAAAAATATTTATCGGATTGATTTTGATCTCATCACTCGCTCCTGCTGCACATGCTAGCGAATCTAAATATGGACTCTTCGTTGAGCCGGCAATTACTTATGAAGTTGGAGATAACACGGTTAACTTCCCTTCTCCACTTTCAAATTCAACAGGCAGTACTAACGGATTAGGCCTTGGAGCGCGAGTGGGTTTTCATCTATATGATGTATTATTCTTAGGTCTTGATGGACGTTTTTCAATGCCAAATTTTAAAAACTCTTCACGCGATTATGATGCGAGTTCTGTTGCTGCAAACTGGGGACCAGTGATCGGTATGCAAACACCAGTCGTGGGATTGAGAGTTTGGGGATCAATCATTCTCGGTGGTAGCTTAGATCCTGAAAGAAGTGGAAATTTTGATGTTAAATTTACAGATGGATCAGGTTTTAGAATTGGTGCAGGCTTTTTAGTGTCTTTAGTAAGTTTAAATCTTGAGTATCAACATATAGATTATGATAAAACTACTTTGGAACAAATTGGCCCATTCTCGTCGGGCACAACACTTAATGGAGTTAATCTAGAAAATAATTCTATTATTGCAAGTGTCTCTTTTCCTTACGCCCTTTAATAATTTCAATAATGGGTCATGTTCTACATGGCCCGTTATAACATTGTTTTAAGTGTTCTTTGTCCAACCTTTCATTTTTGAGACTCTTTTCTTGGATCACTTTTCGGCATTCCAATTGTGTAGATCACTACACAATTTCTACACCACCACCTCAAGATAAATCCCTAAAAATGCTTTAATTTCAATTCAATGCTAATTAATTGGTTGTGAACTTCGGGCTTTAAATGAAAAAAAGTATCATCTCTACATGTCAAAACTGTATTTCCAAAAATAAAGGAATTTTTTGTGGTTTGGGTACTCCGGAAACAGAAGACCTTTCCCGTCATAAAATTATTAATACATTCAAGAAAGGACAAACAATTTTCATGCAAGGCAATCATCCGTCTGGAATATATTGTATCGGCAACGGAAATATTAAACTCACTCAAATCGGTAATGATGGAAAAGAAACAATATTGAAAATAGCTCAAGGTGGAGATATTTTAGGGCATCAAAATATTTTCACAGAAGATAGTTGCTCTGCGACTGCAACAGCGATGAAAGATACTGAAATCTGCTTTATCGATAAAAAATATATTCTGAAAGTTATCGAAAATAATCCAAATGTAGCGATGAATATTATTCATAAACTCTCACGCGATATGAGTTCTGCTGAAAATAAACTTTCTTCCCTTCATCAAAAGAATGTCCGAGAAAGACTGGCCGAGCTCATTCTCTCACTCAAAAAAAGCCATGGCGTAATGGACGGGGGGAGTTGGAAAATAGATCTAAAATTAACCCGTGAAGAAATGGCCAAGATGATTGGGACTTCTCACGAAACTTTAATTCGTTTCATGACTGAATTTAAAGAAGCAGGAATGCTTGAGCAGGTTGGGAAAATAATCTTTATAAAAAACGAATTGGAATTAAAAGACACTGCAAATATGAAATATTAAATTTACTGAGTTGCCGATTAGGTCGGTTATCTAAATGTTAAATAAAAGAAGTGTGAAAGTACGAGCTTGTGTGACTGATTATGACAATTGTGATTTTCAATGACATGATTTGATTGATCTTAAATTATTTAGCTTAATCATTTTTCCAAATTAATAATTAAGAGTGTTCAGAGTTGAAGATTCTTCGACTTAACAAAATACTAAGAGCAAACAATGGCAATAAACAAAGTAAGCAATTCAAAAAAGCCAATAACCAAAAATGCTAAAATAAAAGCAAATGGTAAAGATACAAAAGCTACTATTTTTGAAAAAACAAAATCACTTGAAGAATTTCGCAGGATGGCCACTGTTATTCAAGATTCCAACGATGCGATCACCTTTCAGGATTTAGAAGGAAATATCCTTGCATGGAACCGTGGTGCTGAAATAATGTACGGTTATTCAGAGTCTGAAGCTCTAACCAAAAATATTGTTGATACTGTTCCTACTGAATATCAAAAAGAAGCGCGTGAATTTATTGCTTCTCTTAAGCGTGGAGAATTGGTTCCAAACCTGGAAACCAAACGCAAACATAAAGACGGAAGAATCATTGATGTATGGCTTACTAATACTAAACTCACAGATGATAAAGGAAAATTAACCGGGATCGCCACAACTGAACGCGATATTACGGCACAAACAAAAACATTGGAAAAATTTCGCAGGATGGCCACTGTTATTCAAGATTCAAACGATGCGATCACCTTCCAGGATTTGGAAGGAAATATTTTAGCATGGAATCGAGGTGCGGAAATAATGTACGGTTATTCGGAAGCTGAAGCTCTCAGCATGAACATTGTTGATACTGTTCCAAAAGAATATCAGGAAGAAGCATTAGGATTCTTGGCCTCTCTAAAACGCGGAGAGCTGGTGCCCAACTTAGAAACCAAACGAAAAACCAAAGATGGCAGAATTCTAGATGTCTGGCTTACTAATACAAAACTTACTGATGATAAAGGTAAATTAACAGGAATTGCTACTACTGAACGTGATATCTCTGAGCAAATGGGATCACTAGAAAAGTTTAGAAGAATGGCGACTGTTATTCAAGATTCAAACGATGCGATCACATTCCAGGATCTAGAAGGAAATATTTTAGCGTGGAACCGGGGTGCCGAAATCATTTACGGATACTCACAGGCCGAAGCCCTCAAGATGAACATCGTCGATACAGTGCCTAAGGAATATCAAGAAGAAGCATTAGGATTTCTCGCCTCTCTAAAGCGTGGTGAATTGCTGCCAAACTTAGAGACTAAACGTAAGCATAAAGATGGCCGAATCATTGATGTGTGGCTTACCAATACAAAACTAACAGATGATAAAGGAAAATTAACTGGTATTGCCACAACCGAGCGTGACATTACAGAAAGAAAACAACATGAGGCTTCACTTAAAGAAAAATTTAGAGAACTAGATTACCTGCGTGAAGGACAAATTGCACTTTCAGAAAGAATGCGCGGGCAACAGGATATTTCGCGTTTGGGCCAAAGTATTCTAAGTCATTTGGTTCCTTTTACCAACGCCCAACTAGGAGCATTCTACTGGGCAACCGGTGATAAAAAACTTCAACGAGTAAGTGGTTATGCACTCTCTAAATCATCAAGCTCAGAGAGAATTATTGAATTTGGTGAAGGCTTAATTGGCCAGGTAGCACTAGAGAAGCGTTCTTTATTAATTGAAAATGTGCCGGCTGGATATTTTAATAAAATTAAATCTGATCTGGGAGAAATGACTCCGAGATCCCTTATCATTTGCCCTATTCTTTACGAAGACGAAGTTAATGGAGTGATCGAGATCGCTTCAATAATCCCTTTTACTGAACATCAAAGAGCTTTTTTAAGTCACGTTTCAGGAAACATCGGAATCGCAATTAATACAACCAATGTTCGAAAAAAAGTTGAAGAACTTTTTGAAAAATCACAGACATTAAATCAGAATCTTCAAACTCAACAGGAAGAACTAACAAATGCCAATGAAGTATTAGAAGAACAGTCTCGCGCTTTAAAAATTTCCCAGGCAAGATTGGAAAATCAACAGTCTGAACTGGAGAAGACAAACAATCAGTTAGAAGAGCAGACCCAGGCTCTTGAACGCCAGAAAGATATTCTAAATGAAAAAAACAAAGCAGTTAATAAAGCCCAAGTCTTATTGGAAGAAAAGACCAATGAGGTGCAAAGAGCTAGTCAATATAAGACAGAGTTCCTGGCCAATATGTCTCACGAACTTCGAACTCCGCTTAACAGTTCCTTAATTCTGGCAAAATTGTTAATGGATAATTCCAAAGGAAATTTAAATGATGAACAAGTTCAATTTGCCAGCTCTATTTATTCATCAGGTAATGATCTCCTTAATCTAATTAATGATATTTTAGATCTCTCTAAAGTTGAGGCAGGAAAGCTCGACGTCAGAGTTGAAAGTGTCTTCATTCCTAAAGTTCTAGAAAGCCTGAGACGAACGTTTCAACCATTGGCCCTTGAAAAGAAACTTAATTTTGAAGTGACATCTGAAATAAATATTCCACAGGCCATCAACACCGACCGACAACGACTTGAACAGATCCTAAAAAACCTCTTGTCCAACTCACTCAAGTTCACGGAAAAAGGATCTGTAAAAATAAAATTATTTCGTCATTCAAATGGAAATTATGCTTTTGAAGTAAGTGATTCAGGCATTGGAATACCAAAAGAGCAGCAAGAAATTATCTTTGAAGCTTTCAGACAAGCAGATGGAACGACTATTAGGAAATATGGAGGGACTGGCCTTGGTCTTTCAATCTCCAGAGATTTAGCCCGACTTTTAGGTGGTACTATTGAAGTAGAGAGCACCGCTGGTTTTGGGAGTCGCTTTACCTTGATCCTTCCGGAGTCCTATGATAACTCAGCAGTTTTAACCGCTCCAACAAAAGTTTATTCTGATACTCAAGAGGAAAAAATAACTATTGAATGCTTGGATGAAAGCAAAACTAAAAAATATTTACAACTACCCTTTAATGATGACCGCTCTGACTTATCCCAAGCTGGTCGGACCGTACTTGTTATCGAAGACGAACCCCAATTTTCTAAGATTCTTTTTGATGTTGCCCATGAACTCAAATATAAATGTCTGGTCGCTCAAGGTGCTGATGAAGGTTTCGGAATGGCCCTTGAATACACTCCAGACGCTATTTTACTCGATATGAAATTGCCGGATCATTTGGGTCTTACAGTGCTTGATCGACTTAAGCAAAATCCTAATACCCGACACATTCCAGTACATATTATGTCGGTGGATGATTACTCTGAGACGGCCTTTCAGATGGGTGCAGTTGGATATATGTTAAAACCGGTTAAACGTGATGATATAAAAAATGTCTTTGCAAAAATCGAGACAAAATTATCACAAAAAATAAGTCGAGTTCTGGTGGTTGAAGGCAATGAAATTAAGCGCGATAATATTTGTCATCTTATCAATGATGAAGGCATCGAAATCACGACCGTCTCATTGGCAAAAGAAGCACTTCATGAACTTAAAAAAACAACTTTTGATTGTATGATTATGGATTTGGTTCTTCCAGATATGACTGGTGAAAAACTGCTGGAACAAATGATCCAGGAAGAAAATCATATTTTCCCTCCGGTAATTATTTATACAGGAACTTCGCTTTCAAAAATTGAAGAAGAAAGCTTAAGAAAATATTCACATTCAATTATCATTAAAGGTGCCAGATCTCCCGAGAGACTTCTTGATGAAGTGACATTATTTCTTCACCGAATGGAATCGAAATTACCACCAGAGAGTCGGAAAATACTTAAATTGGTAAGAAGTCGAGAGCAGGTATTTGAAGGAAGAAAAATTCTTTTAGTTGATGATGACATCAGAAATATTTTTGCACTTACCAGCGCTCTCGAGCAAAAAGGTGCCACCATTATTGTCGGCCGAAACGGTCACGAAGCTTTGGAAAAATTAAATCTTGATCCTGGAATAGATCTTGTACTCATGGATGTTATGATGCCTGAAATGGATGGCCATGAAGCTACGAAAAGAATCAGAAAACAAAAAAGATTTGAAAAGCTTCCCATCATTGCTGTTACAGCGAGAGCTATGAAAGATGATCAAGAGAAATGTCTCGAGGCAGGTGCCAATGATTATCTTTCTAAACCAGTTGATCTTGATAAACTTCTCTCTCTAATTCGTGTTTGGATACCAAAAGTTGGGTGGTTAAATGGATAATACAGAAAAACTTGAAATCCTAATCGTCGATGATGTGAAGGCAAACCTGGTGGCACTTCAAGCACTTTTAGAGAGAAGCGACGTAAATATTTTTAAAGCTCAGTCCGGGCATGATGCTCTTGAATTAATGATGAGACATGATTTCTGCCTGGCCATGCTCGATATCCAAATGCCTATCATGAATGGTTTTGAACTCGCCGAACTCATGCGAGGGTCAAACAAGACGAAGAATATTCCTATCATTTTTGTAACGGCTGCTGATAAAGATCAAAAGCATGTTTTTAAAGGTTATGAAACTGGCGCTGTGGATTTTCTTAGAAAACCAATTGATCCTCATTCTGTAAAAAGCAAAGTAAATGTTTTTCTGGAACTTCATCAGCAAAAAATCGAACTAAAAAAACAAGTGGTAGAACTTAAAGAAATTCAGGAAGAACAAAAAATTATTTTAGGCGAATTAAATAAAACAAAAGAGGAATTGGAGAAAGCAGTACGTTTAAGAGAAGAATTCATGTCGATTGCCGGCCACGAATTAAAGACTCCTCTTACCGCAATGAAGCTGCAAACACAGTTTAGAAAACGTAAACTAGAAAACGGAAGTTATACGTCAATGTCTGTCGAAACCTTGGCCCAGATGTTTGAAGCAGATAATAAACAACAAGAGCGCCTGACTCTGCTCATCGATGACATGCTGGATATTTCTCGAATAAGTTCTGGAAAACTCTCCATTAACGTTGAGAGCTTTGATTTATGTTCCTTAATTAATGAGATCTTGGAAAGAAACCTTGAACTCTTTAAGGAGGCAAACATTCTCGTTGAAATTAATTTGTGTGAACCATTAATTGGCACGTGGGATAAATTTAGGATCGAGCAAGTTATCACAAATCTTTTTACAAATGCCATACGTTATGGCGCAGGAAAACCTGTGACAATAAACGTTACTGCCAACTTAGGACATGCGGAAATTGTCATTGAGGATAAGGGGATTGGAATTGCTAAAGAGGATTTAAAGCGAATTTTTCAGAGATTTGAACGAGCCAATGGTACAGAATCAACGGGTCTGGGCTTAGGCCTTTATATCGTAAGTCAAATCATTGAAGCCCATAATGGATCAATCAATGTCGAGAGTATTCCAGGAATAGGATCAACATTCAAAATAGTATTGCCGTTATCTAAATCGTCTCTTGAAACTAAACAATATTAGCTATCAGAGTACATTTTCATTTTTGAAAAATTTTGTGATACAATTCAACTTCGCCCGGGATTGAATTGTATCAAAACATAGAGGAATATTTTAATATCCATGAAAAAGCTTTTAACTATTTTTCCTGATACTTCCACTAACATCGATCAGAATGCATTTAATCGTTCATTAAAGCTCAGCGTAAGTATGCCCTTGGTACTTATGAGTATTTTAACGGTCATATTTATTGGCCTCATCTTCCAGCTTATATCTGCAGTGAACTCAGTAGATCATGTCAACCATGTCGTTGCTCAAGCCTATGAGACCCAAAACATCATCATTGATTCTGAAACTGGGATGCGTGGATTTTTACTCACTGGTAAAGATGAGTTCCTAGAACCGTATATTAAGTCCGAGAAGTCTTTACCACTCAAGATTAAAATACTAACCGAGTGGTCTAAAACTTATTCAGAACAGACTCAGCGCTTATCGCTAATCAATGCTGAGTACAGGCAATGGAAAGTCTTCGCAAAAAATAATATTGAGCTTAAACGTCAAAATGATAAAGAATATTTGAATCTTGTTTCATCCGGTAATGGCAAAATTCTCATCGATGAAATACGTGCTCAGTTTATTGACTTCATTCGTTTTGAAGAGAGGCTTCTCGCTATACGTAGTGAAACGACCCAAAAAACTATCCAGGCCACACTTTTAATAATTGTCTTGATTAGTGGTTTGGCCGCAGTTTTTCTGGCCCTTTATAGTCGAAAACAATTGAAAACTTTATCTGGCTCTTTCGGCTCTGCTCTTCAATCACAAGCGGAACTCAATCATTCGCTGCTGCAGGAAGCTTGGCTTCGCACCGGTATCTCCAAGCTCTATGATCTCTCGCGTGGTGACATCGCCTTAACTGAACTCAGTACAAAAATACTTAATCATATTGTCCATTACACTGGTGCTCAGATCGGAGCATTTTACGTTATATCCGACGAAGACGAACTCCTTCATCGCATTTCAACTTATGCATTCTCAAGCGAAGCAGAAGCCAAGCAGTCTTCTTTCAAACTCAATGAAGGTCTTGTAGGCCAGGCCGCTGCTGAGAATCGCTTACTTCATATTACTGACCTTCCAGAGAATTATATTCAGATCAACTCCTCGCTGGGGACTGCTCCCCCCAAAACCTTGCTGGTTACACCTGCTTTAGTCGAAGGATCAGTAAAAGCCGTGATTGAACTTGGTTTTTTAAATGAGCCCGATCCTCAAGTCATAGAACTTTTAGAGCGTGTTTCTCTAGGCATCGCTCTCACTATTCGCTCATGGCAATACCGAATGAAAGTCCAAAATCTTCTCTCTGAAGCCCATACTCAAAACGAAGAGCTTCAGGAACAACAGGAAGAATTAAAGGCCGCTAACGAGGAACTAGAAGAGCAGTCACGCGCGATTCAAGATTCCCAAGCAGAGCTCGAGCAAACTAATGAGCAGCTTGAATTACAAACTCATGAATTAGAAAAGAGATCTGATGAAGTTCAAAGGGCGAGTCAATATAAATCTGAATTCCTGGCGAATATGTCGCATGAACTTCGCACTCCTCTCAATAGCACCTTGATCCTTGCCAAGCTTCTAGCGGACAACCCTAATGGTAATTTAAATAAGGATCAAATCCAATACGCGAAATCAATTTACTCAGCTGGAAACGACCTCCATAATCTCATCAACGACATCCTTGATCTCTCGAAAGTTGAGGCAGGCATGTTAGAGATCTGTCCGGAAAATGTATTTATCTCAAGCGTTTTACGAAATTTAGAAAACACTTTTATACCTGTTGCGGATGATAAAAAACTTAAGTTCCTAATTAAGATCGATCCCGAGATAGCTGATTCAATGATTACAGATCGGCATCGACTCGAGCAAATCTTAAAGAACTTATTATCTAATGCATTTAAGTTCACAGAAAAAGGCTTGGTCACTTTACATATATCTCGAAGCCACAACGAAAGACTTTCGCTCTCAGTAATTGATACTGGCATTGGTGTTCCCAAAGAACAGCAAAAAGTAATTTTTGAAGCATTTCGACAGGCCGATGGAACGACTAATAGGAAATATGGAGGCACAGGCCTTGGACTTTCAATTTCACAAGATCTAGCAAAACTTCTTGGCGGTATTATTGAAGTCGAAAGCACACCTGGAGAAGGAAGTCGCTTCACTTTAATTTTGCCCATGAATTATTCAGGCAAAGAAATTGCTCTAGTGCCTATCAGGCCTGCTAAGATTGAATCAAGAATCATTCAACTGATCAAGCGCGTGCTCATTGTTGAAGATGACAAAATTCAAAGAGAAAGCATGGTTCAACTCATCGCCGATCCCGATTTCGAGATCACAGCTGTCGCATTGGCTAGTGAGGCACTCGATGCGCTCAAAAAATCCGTTTTTGACTGCATCGTCATTGATTTAAAACTTCCGGATATGTCTGGTGACTTACTCTTAAAGAAAATGTCTGAGCAGCAAGAACTTGGCTCTCTCCCGCCAGTTATCGTTTACACAGGACGTTCTCTTTCACGTGATGAAGAAGATCAACTGAGAAAATATTCTCGCTCGATTATTATCAAAGGAGCCAGGTCTCCTGAGAGACTTCTCGATGAAGTCAAACTTTTTCTCAACTCTGTCGAATCTAATCACTCGATAAAAAAACCTGAAACACAAAATCCAATAAAGTGTCGCGAAGAACTCTTCGTGGGGCGAAAGGTTTTAATTGTCGATGACGATATCAGAAATATATTCGCTCTTACGGCGGCCCTTGAGCAAAAAGGCGCTATTATTACAGTTGCAAGAAACGGCATGGAAGCATTAACCAGACTTGAAGAAGACCCCCTCATGGATCTCGTCCTTATGGACATCATGATGCCCGAAATGGATGGCTTTCAAGCGACTCGTGAAATTAGAAAACAAAAACGATTTGCCAGTCTTCCAATTATTGCAGTTACTGCTAAGGCCACAAAGAGTGATCAACTTCAATGTATGCAAGCAGGTGCAAATGATTATTTGGCCAAGCCCATTGATCTGCAACAGCTCTTCTCACTTTCTCGGGTTTGGATGCCTAAACCGGGAAGGGAATAAAATTCATGGAACGCACTCTCACTCCTGAATTTGAAATCGAGTTTAAGTTATTGCTTGAAGCGATTAATTTAAAATACAGTTATGATTTTCGTCACTACTCGCCTGCTTCCTTAAAGCGCAGAGTGATACAGGCCATGAATCGAATGGGATGCCATTCGGTCTCTATGCTGCAAGAAAAAGTTCTCCATAACTCGGAGTCTTTTTATGATCTCATTCAATTCATCACTATCCCTGTTAGTGAGATGTTTCGTGATCCTCATTATTTTCTCTCACTGAGAGAGTCAGTAATCCCGATTCTCAAAACCTATCCTTCGCTTAAGTTATGGGTCGCTGGATGTAGCACGGGAGAAGAAGTTTATTCACTGGCAATAATGCTTTTAGAGGAAGATCTGCTCGATCGCACAATCGTCTACGCTACCGATATAAATCCACGAAGTCTTGCCAAGGCCGAAAATGGAATATTTCGTACAGAAGATATTCAGAAATACTCCCAAAACTATCTAAAGGCCGGAGGGAAACAATCCCTTGCTGATTACTACACGGCTTCATCTGGTTCGGTGAAATTCCATAATGCTTTGAAAAAAAATATCACTTTTGCTAATCATAGTCTGGCAACCGATTCTGTATTTTCCGAAACGCATTTAATTTCATGCCGAAATGTACTTATCTACTTTGATCGTGAACTTCAAAATAGGGCCTTTGGTCTTCTTCAGGAATCCCTTTGCCGAAAATGTTTTTTAGGTTTGGGTTCCAAAGAAACAATACAGTTTTCACAACACGCAAAATATTTTGATCCTTTTATAAAAAGTGATCGCATTTATCAAAAAAATTAATGAAGGTAATAAATATGTCAGATACACAAAAAGAAAAACTTGAAATCCTGATCGTCGATGATGTGAAAGAAAACCTTATCGCGCTCAGAGCTCTCTTATCTCGGAATGATTTAAATATTGTAGTAGCAATGTCCGGGCAAGAAGCACTTGAACTAATGATGAAACACGATTTCGCACTCGCCATGCTTGATATTCACATGCCGATGATGAATGGTTTTGAACTCGCCGAACTCATGCGGGGAATTAATAAGACGAAAAATATTCCCATCGTATTCGTTTCAGCCGCTGATAAGGACCAAAAGTATACCTTTAAAGGTTATGAAATTGCTCCTGTAGACTTTCTTAGAAAACCCCTTGCACCCCTTCCCGCCAAAAGCAAAGTAAATGTTTATCTGGAATTTCATCAACAAAAAATGGAAATTGAGGTTCAAGCGAAATTAATAGACGAATTAAAAAATTCAAATGAAGAATTGGAAGAGACTATCCGTTCACTGACTATGAAGAAATAAGCCAAACAACTTATGTGTAAATTACTACACACAATCTACAACGAGCCCCGAAGAATTAAGCCCCCTATTCGATCTAATCTTATTTGAATAAGAAGCTTAGCTTCCTAAGATGATTAATTCTTTAAGGAGATCTCAGTGAATCAAAAATTTTCAAACTACTTGCGAGTCCTCAAGATTTCTTCGGGAATTGGAATGTTATCCATCGTGGGCTGTGCTCATGAATTAAGTCCGATAAAAATTTCACCGACAAACAGCCCGACTACTGAAATTTCAAATCAGATAACGCTAATGAATCAGGCCATTGGATCTCAAACAGATGTGCTGGCCTCTGCTCATTTTAAGAAAGCAGAAAGTTATTTATTGGATGCTCAAGCAGAAAATAAAAAGGGAGACTCCACAGAAGTCATTTTGGAATCAGTTGGTTACTCGAGGGCGTACCTAGATAAGGCCAATGAAGAAGCGTCAGCGGTAAAATCTAATACTTCTGATATCGCAGAGGCCAGAATTGCTGCAATTTCGGCAGGAGCTCGCAATTTACCTAAAGAACTGAGTGCCCTTGATGATAGATTTAAAAGGCTCACTTCCGATCCAGATGAGGCCCAAAAAATAAAAACGGAAGATAAAACAAAGCTACAGGCCCAATACTTAAATCTTGAACTCCATGCCATCAAAGTCGCCAATCTTCATGAAGCAGAAAGTACTTTAAGCCTGACAAAGAAAAAAGGAGCTGAGATAATTACTCCTGTTGCTTATAAACAAGCTGTCGAAAAATTAAATAATGCAGAAAAGGTTATTGAAACTGACAGACATAATTCAGAAAAAATTAGCCTGGCCGTTAAAGATGCTACTGATAGCTCTCGTCGTGTATTTGCTCTTTTAGAATCGGAGCAGAATTCAAGAAGCCAAACACCTGAACAAAGAGCTATGACTCTAGAAGCTCGCGACATGGCCCTTAATGAAGCTAAAGCAGTGACAAATGAAGTGGCCGCTGAATCGAGCGTAAAAGATCAGCAAATAGCTGTACAGGGCGAAATACTGGCTTTACAGGGTGAAGATCTTGCAGCTTCAGAAGTTGCTAATAAAGTTCTAAAGAAAAAAGAAATGGAAGACAAAATGATGACTAATGCAGCTGCTCAATTTGAAAAATCTGAAGCTGAAATCTATCGCCAGGATGGCAATTTAGTCATTCGTCTAAAAACGATGAACTTTGCTACAAACCGCTCAGATCTTCCGGCCGCATCTATTGCAATCCTAACTAGAGTTAAAGACGTTATGAAAGAAATTGGTGCAGGTGAAGTGATAGTTGAAGGTCATACTGATGCAGTTGGAGATGCAACCCATAATCAAGAGCTATCTTTAAAAAGAGCACAAGCCGTTGTGAAATTTTTTGAATCCGATAAATCTTTAGCAGAAGACAAAATTGATTCAGTAGGTTTCGGGTACTCAAAACCGCTTTCATCTAATAAAACAAAAGAGGGACGAGCCCAAAATCGTCGTGTGGATATTGTGATAAAAACAAATCCAGTTCGTATGTAAATTTAAAATTTATAAAAAAGAAAAAAGGTGACTTATTAAAAGTCACCCTTTTTTTTTGTAACAGTAAGATAAGTTTCAGCTTCATTGAGCAAAATTTCACAACGCTTAATTTCGTCCACTTCTAAACATTTTTCAATCTCTAGGGCTATCTGCCCAAGTACCCCAAAGCCATAGGGTGCAGAAAATCCTTTCCACTTGTGAGCGTACTCAGCAACGATTTGGTAGTTTTTTGCTATTAAGGCGCGCTTAGTCTCCCCTAACTCATCAATTCTAGTGGCAAGGAACTCATCATAAAAACTCTCTAAACCTGGAAGTGGAATTTCTGATGTTAGATCAAATTGCTTTTTCAATTGCGCTCTCTCTTTAATGATGATCAAAAAATACTTATAACCGTTTTATATATCAATATTGCCCGGCTTTAGATACTCTCTACTTTTACCATATTGGATAAATTATGAATCACATTCTCTTAGTAGAAGATAGCAAAGAAATTTACCAAATGGTCACTCAAAGTGTTCAACAAATTGCAGAACTCCAATGGGCAAAATCTTTAGAAGAAGCAACTCTAAAACTATCCAATCAAACATTCGACTTGATAATTCTTGATGTTGAACTTCCAGATGGCAACGGTATTGAGTTTTGTTCTATTATACAATCCCGCTATCCTAATGTTCTAGTGTTCATTCTTACTTCACATGATAATCTCTCTGAGAAAGTTTTGGGTTTTTCAGCTGGAGCCGATGATTATATCACGAAGCCTTTTTCACCTCTTGAATTACGAGCTCGACTTGAAGCACGTTTAAGAAAAAATAAACAACAAGCAATTCAGTCTGACACTTTCAAATGGAAAGAGCTGCTTATTTGTAAGAGCCGTCAGGAAGTGTTCATCTTGGATGATGAAACTAATCAAAAATTAGATTTGACCTCGCTTGAGTTTAAACTCTTGATGTATTTTGCAATTCGACCAGGTGAGGTCATTGCAAGAGACGAAATATTGAATGATATATGGGGTGAAGATATTCACGTCTACCAACGATCAGTGGATACTCATGTAAGCAAACTGCGCAAGAAGCTCGGATCGGTCTCTCATATATTGGAGTCTGTTCACGGATCAGGTTACAAATTCAATCCGACAGTCACACCACTTACTTAGAATATTCTAAAAAAAGATTGGAAGATACATTCCACCCTTTAAATTAAATATTGGTTCTATAATATTGCGGGCATCACTGAGTGCCTTGAATCTGTTATCCATTTTAATCTTTTCAAGAGCAACCATTTATTTTTAAGAATTTCGTATTCACGTTTATTCATCTTTGGATCAAGGACTGTTTGAATTTCATTCTTTACTTTTTTTTCTGCAATTTTTTGTTGAGCACAGCTTGAAAACGATGTGATTAACATTTAGGGCACATATTTATTATTACTAATTAATTTGGTATCATTACTGTCACTGCCGGAAAGCATAGATCTAACAAATAAAACCAAGGCAAAATAGAAGAGAATTATGGCGATTGCGGCAGTCATTGCGGCAATACCATTAAACCCATAGAGAATTGCAATTAGAGAGAGAACAGAAAATGATAATGCCCAGTTCAACATAACTTACCTCATTGTAATTTATTTGTTTCTTGAATTTAAGTTACAGGATTGTGAAAGTTTTATCTTCAGAACTGAGTGTAGACTGTGTGTAGTCTTTTACACAAAAAAAAGGGTGGTCTTATTTCAAGACCACCCTCTTTTTTTATAAACGTTTTACTTGCGATTTACTATCACACCAGCAATCACACTATCTGCACCTGCGGCCGAAGCCGTTTGCAATGGATATTTTTTGATGGTGCTGATAGTTTTTCCGCTTAATTCAGCAGTTGTTTTAGCCACTCTATCGGAAAGTTCATCAAAGGAGTGGCCTAATTTGTCAAAGGCAGATTCACTTCTAAGTATAATCTCATCAGTATCAATGCCGTTGGTATATTTGCTAATTATCTCGTTCATAAAACCTCATTTGTTATTTTAGAGCTTTAAAGAATTCATTAACTTCTTTAAGAGCTTCGTCTTTTGCTTGACCATATTTTTCTTGAACTCTTCCTACTAGGTAATCAGTGCGTCCCTCTGCTTGAGTGACTTCATCGTCCGTCAACTTGCCCCACTTCTCTTTGATCTGTCCTGTAATTTGCTTCCAATTACCTTTAACTTGTTCTTCATTCATAGAATTCTCCTTTGTTGATCTGCTGAACATCATTAGATCGATAAAATTTTATTTATTCTTATTTATTAATATTCGACCAGCACTCGAAAAACCGTCCATTATAGACGAAATAAAAAGAGCTAAGAAAATGTAAAAGAGAATTATTGCGATGCTAGTAGCAACTATTGCAATACCATTAAAACCAAATAAAACTGCGAAAAGAAAGAAAACGAACAATACAATTCCCCAGTTAAACATAACTTACCTCTTTGTAATTCGTTCACACATAAATTAGATCGTCTTATCCTCTACAAGATGTGACCGAAGCATCCACCTCATTATTTTATGCTTGCGTATCACCGAAAACAACAAGTCTTCTATGTTAGGATTAGACTTATATTTTTGACTCTCCAAAATAATTTCTTTTAGCTGGGATTGAATGATCAAATGCTCCAATAAAATATTCTCAATCATCATTTCAGGAGAAATAATTTCCCTAGCTGAATCACTAGTGACCATATTGGAATACATTCCCTTGATAGTGCTGACGTTCCAGCGATAATTTATTTTCTTTGTTAATAGGGTAAACTCATTTGCCAAAACACCGCTCAAGCAAGATACCTTTTTATAAGCTTCAGGAACAGTTTCCATTTCAAGGTGCCTTTTATCTTCTTTCATTCTGGAATTCCTTTTGTTAGATCTCTAATTAAAGATCCGTGATGTAATTTCTTCCGCACAATGAGGACAAGTAGCTATACTACCAAAACCAAAAAGTGCTGCGATTAAGGAAAATACCAAATATATCAATTTCCAATTCAACATAAAATCTCCTTGGAGGTTATAGGTTATATGAATAAAGTTTAAAGTAAGTAGGGATAGTTATCTTGAGGTGAGGGTGTAGAATATGTGTATTGATTTACACAATTGAAATTTGATTCTAATCTTTAAAATAACTTATAAAGCACACTTGTAATAAATCTCACTTCATTTTGTCTGACGATACTCGGGGAGGAGTAAACGTCCAGTCCATGCTTACATAAAATTCAGGAGCTAAAGTAGCTTTTAAGTTGTAACCTTTATATTAAAAGCAGGAATAGGTTCAACCGTGGGATTATTTTTTTCAAAATCTAACAGATTATTTAATCTTATATTGGAATGAATATTCTAAAAGAGTATTCTCCCGAGAATCTTTAGGAAGAGTAATTTTAGACGTACTGCCATTGTTTTTTTCGCTCTAAATTTTGATTAAGCCTTTATGGGGATCAACCATCCCCTACACCATTGTTAACCCAAGACCCCATCCAATTTTATTTTCAGCAGTGGCAGTTACTTCATCCTGGGTTAGTGAAAGTGTCATAAAAGCATTTTCTAAACCGTATTATACATCATTAGTAGCTAAATTTTCAATCGGCGAATTCCATTTTCATTCCAAAAATCCCAGACATTTTCCTCAAGATTCCACAATAAAAATCCACCCATGCGCTATGTTTAGTTCATTTGTTATTACTCTAGCAAGCCAATCTAGATCACAATCATTGAATTCAAGAATAAGTCCTTGCCCTGCTCTCACTCGAGTCGATCCATGCAAGTAGAAATACGAATGGCGGTGTTTATACAAGTTTCTAAATCATCAGGCCTTCTCAAAATTAATTAAGCACTGACTTTAGCTGAAGAAATTGGATTGCGTAGATCATGTGCTAAGGTATTTGATAATTGTTCCTGAAGATCTTTCATCGTAGAACTGAATTCTGTAGCGGCTCCACTTACTGCTTGTTAAATATATCAAATAAATACTAAAGTCTAAACTTAACAAAAAGAAGGCTGAATGAATTAACACAAAAAAATAAAATGAAATATTTATATTTATTATAAATATTTTTATCGAAACCAATTTAATTTTGAAAATTTTTTCCAGCAAAAAATTTCTCTGTTTACTATCTCGGCTTGTAACTTTAATTTTAATTCTACCAAAACTTGAAAATCAGCAAATGTTATATTTTCGTTGCAGACATCAATTGGATCACCATAAGAAATTAATATTTTAGAAAATGGTTTTGGCAGCCGAAATTGATCCCAGCTTTTAAACTGCCAGAATGAACTGAGTCCTATTGCGTAGGGAATAATTAAAGCATTTGCTTTTTTTGCCATATCAATGATGCCTGGTTTGACTTTAAAAGCTGGACCCTTGGGGCCATCTACTGTAATTGCTCCTGGAAAACCTTTCTTTAAAAATTCAATCATTTCATCTTTAGCAAGCTTCCCTCCTTTATTGGCACCCAATTTCCTAGAACTTCCTCTGACCATAATATGCCCAAGTTTTTTGCATACACGTGCTACTGGGTCTGCGTCCTTTGATTTTGAAATGATAACAATGTGGGGGTTTCCAGTTTGAGCAAGAATTCCTGCAAGTAAATTTTGATGCCAAATTGCGAGAATAATTTTTTTATTTTTTAAATTTAACATGACTTCATTTCGATCATATCGGTATCGATAGGTTAAATTCAACAAACGAACAAATGCAAAAATTAAAGTCGAAATTACGTTATTAATAAACAATTGATCTCCAAGAGTTAGATTAACTTAGATTCAAATTGTACTTTAAAAAGTAGAAAGGCAAATTTAGAAAACTTTATTAAAACATGTTTAAAAGAAATCACTAGATTTCAATATGACTAAGATAGAATTAATCAATGAACTAAAAAAATAGTATTATCTTTTCTTTAGATTTTTAAAAACATCTGAATCCTTTCCAGCTGAGTGTCCGCCGAAAACATATTTTAACTGAATGCCAACTTGTGGACCATCTGCTAAATTCATATTAGACTCATAATGGGTATAATTCACTTGAGCACCAAGCACTAATGATTTAGTCAAATTTACACTATAGCCAATTCCAATTTTTTTTAAAGAAGCAGGAATAAAAGTAGCATCGACGGCAATATCTCCAGGACCCATTTTGGTTGAGAATCCGGTAGTGACTGCATATTTCGATTCTTTGTATAATGGGTTATTATCTGAATGAACACCTTCGGCCCAAATCAATATTCTGTTATCTTTTGTTTTATAAATAACACCTATGGATTGTCTATTCTCAACTCCCAATTCTGGGTCTTGACTATTTCCCAAATGCATAGCTGAGGCTTTAATTTGAAGTCGCTCAGTAATATCTTTATTTAAACGAACAGCATATCCATCCATTGTTCCAATTTTCATGTCTCCACCTTTGGTTTCAAAGACTGAAGCTTCAACTTTATCAAAAAGTTGAAAATTAGTATCAAGGGCGACTGTGAATCCTATAACTTCATTCAACACTGTAAGTTCGTGTAGGGGACTTTCCTTTGGAATAGGCATATGGGTTGTATCAAATCCAAAAGCAACCTCTTGTTTACCAATTACAAAAGCCACTGGCCTTCCACCTACATTTTTAATTTCAATATGAGCTGCCTTAACAAAATCTTCCACATTAAAATCACTTCTCACAGGAGATCCATCTAACCTTAGATCTCGATCAAGTTTAAATTTTATTGAAGCAATGACATTTGCTGAAAGTTGATCTGTAAGTAAAATCTCAGCGGCCTCAAGTCTCACATGATCCCTAAAATCGTTTTCAGGACCGGAAATGACATCCATTGGAATACTTTCATCCCATGTATATTTGGGTGGGGTATCTGAACCGGCCTTTACACTTATGCTTGATAGTATTAATGAGGCCGAAAAAAGCGCACACATTGCAGAGAGTTTTTTTAGATTAAAATTCATTTCCTAATCCTAGTTTTTTAATCATTTAAGCTAGATGTATGATAGGACGGATTTTAGATATAATATTGTGTAATGATAAAATTTATAGCGGTGACTAATATTTGATCAGTTTTTTATTGGTCGAAACTGTAATGAATCTAGATATTTATAGCCCAACGACCGCTGGGTTGAATCCAATCACTGAAAAATAGTAATTTATTTATAATATTTTATTCTGCACTGTCTGACGGCAAAAGATGCTGCGGTAAATTTAAAAAATCAGTTACTTGATTGTCTTTAAATCTAATAACCCATGCTCTATCAAATACATTATCATCCCAAGAAGTTGGTGCATTAGTTTCTCCAAAGAGTTGTGCCATTTCAGGGATCAATGAATGCTCCCAACAAATAATAACCGTGCGCCCTTCATATTCTCTTGTATTCATTACTTTATTCACAAGTGAAGATATTTCGTTTTTTGTTATCTCCTTATGAATAATTAAACCCAGTTGATCAGCATAAGGAGTGATCGTTTGGATTGATCTTATTGCTCCGCCTGGCTTATTTGGAGCACCAGCATACAAGGCAATTGGTTTTCCAAATTCCGCAACAATTTTATTATTTTCAAAAAATTGTGGAAGTGCATTTGCTCTCTGCCAACCTTGAGTATTAAGTTCATTACCGACAGCAGGTTTCTCTCCATGTCGAATAATCACAACTTGAGCAGGAGCAGAATAGGCTAAAGAATAGAATGATTGTCCTAGAAAAATAGTGAATAAAGGAATTATCATCTTCATAAAAAACCTCAATTTTTCTGCCCAATATTTGCAGAGGTTACTTTGCCCATCCAATCATTCAACCAACAAAATAAGCTTTTGCATAATTACGAAGTAATTAAATTTAAATGTCAGATTAAGTAAGCTTACTTTTTATAAGTGAATCTAATTTAAGATTTTTTTAATTAAAACTTTCTATCACTAAATTTGATTGAATAAAATTTTTATTTAATAACTCGGTGACCGTTTCTGTCAATGTTGTGTAATAAGATTGGTCGTGTTTGATTGTTACCAAAAGAGGACGCTTGCTCTCGAGATTCGAATGATTTATTTCTTTGCGACTGATAAAGTCAAACCTTAAAAGAGCACCAAAAAATTTCTGGTGCTCAATATATTTAATAAATTAATCAATTAGATGAGTTGGCTGTTTTCCATGCTTTGGTGGTTTTGGTGTTGCTGATCCTGCATTTTGCCCACACACGACTCCATCAACTACTACGTATCCAGATTCATGTCCTGTGTTTGGCGATTGGTGAACCCAGTGAACAATTGCTCCATCTGGAGAAGCTGGATAAGGCCCTGACTTAACTTTAGAAGTGATATAATCACCACAAGCTTCAATAGTAGCACCTGGATTTAAAGTAGGCATTGGGCCGAATGCTTCATTATAAATGACTTCAATTGTGTCTTGGTTGTTTGGCCCAATCAAAACTTCCATATGATGGTGTCCGCTGTGATCTGGATAAATCGTAACTAACTTACCTTTGATATGAGCTCGACTATGAAATTGATTAGCTGTTGTATTTTTCCAACTAACAACCTGTTCATCGTTGATGCTTAAAGTCTGTCCAGCAGCAATACAAGTCGGAAC
Organism: Bacteriovorax sp.; assembly: GCA_014377485.1. Classification (GTDB taxonomy): domain Bacteria; phylum Bdellovibrionota; class Bacteriovoracia; order Bacteriovoracales; family Bacteriovoracaceae; genus Bacteriovorax. The sequence continues at coordinate 27,497 of JACMPM010000032.1, forward strand.
TTGTTCTGCAGCAAAACCCATAGAAGCTGTTAATACTAATCCTACAGTAATAGAGAATAAGCGAGTGAATTTCATGATTGCCTCGTGGGTAAATACTTCTTTCATTAGAAGATGTGAAATAGAAACATAAGAATTATCAAAAAAAA
>JACMPM010000033.1 GCA_014377485.1 Bacteriovorax sp.
AACAAAATCTCTTATATCGAGTTACAAGTACTTGAAATATTCTTTTTAAAAATAAGATTTACCATTAATTTTTAAAAAGTAATTACGATACAGAAGCCACTTTTGGAGATGCTTTCTAATGGGTATAGAGAATTTAATTGGACTTATTTTTAAATTCTTTTTAAGTATCGCGGCTTTTTTTTGCATAAAACTCTTAATGTTTTCTTAACTACCTCTGGCCTATTTCATAGAGTTTGAAATTCACCCTGCAATAAAAGCAGGCTGATTTTTTTTATGGTTTGGATTTATTGGATAGGCTTTAATTAATTTATATATTGGAAAAGCTCCCCCTACAATCATATCGTAAAGGACTAACTGCTCTACTTTGAGTTTTCCAAAATCAGTATTTTTATAAGGGGAAACCATGTCTGAAACATTTTTAAAATTCTTAAGCCTTACAATCGGAAGTATAGGCTGAAAAATCTTATCCTCATTAAAGACATTTTCACTAATGAGGCTTCGGGCCAATTCATTTTGAAGCTCTCTTAGAGGGATTGAATTTTGAACTCCAATCCAAAGGAGTCTGCCATCCATTAGATTGGGGTAGGCACTGACACCGTTTAATTTTAATTCAAATGTACCATGTGAGTGAATAATACTTTTTATTTTAATATCGAGTTCTTTAATTTTTTCATTTTCAGTTTCTCCCAGGCTTAGAAGTGTTATGTGCAAAAGATCAGATGGAACCCAGCGGTGGATGGTTTTAGAATTATTTAAATTAATTTTTATTTTTTTTAATTTTTCGCTGTCGAGATTAATTTGAGCTGCATTTATTGCTAAGGATAATTTCATCTGATTTCTCCTGCTTTCCAATCATGATTAGATATTCTGCAAGAAATTATCCATAGCTTTTTTGTATAACCTCAATCGTACTTCAAAAGAATTTGCTATGCAGCGATATGTTTTTTTACTCTAGTTGTAACAGGCTCCATGTTTAAAATAATCAAAACACCTTCTTTCTCTTCGCCCTGCTGGAAAGTTACAATTTCTTTAATATCATCTTGAAACTGGTCCTGTACTTTCTGAACCATTAGGCTTGGCACTTTCATTTTTTTATCATCATCTACTGTTACAATGCTCTCAACAGAATCAACGATCAGTCCAAATCTTTCTTCTCCGCTATCAAAAATTAAAATTTTTGAATTCTCAACATCAACTTTGGATTGATTCATAACATACAATGATCGAGTATCAATAATAGTTATCAATTTCCCCCTGAGGTTTAAAATGCCCTTCACAAACGTAGGCATACCTGGTGCCGAAATAATTTCATCTGAATAATTAATTATTTCACGAATGTCTTTAATGGAAACTCCAAAAAGATGATCTAATTTAAAAGAAATATATGCTTGTCTTTTTACAGATCTTTTAGTTGCCGTTTGCTCCTTAATTCCTGAGCTATATATTTTGCTATGGCCTTGTGTGATTTCAAGAATTTCTTTATTGGATAATACTTCCTGGTAATTCAAAAGAATTACATCTCCAACATCTCCTAATGAAATACATCCTAAAAATATTTTAGAACGAGTACTACTTAATAGTGGAATAGGCATAACGTCACAGACTTTGTATGTATTGATACTCTCAACTGCATCCACCAATAGACCGAATAATTCATTTTCTATCTTTAGGACAATAATTCTTTTGTCTTCGACTTTTTTCTCATTTCCCTTACTCGCACCTAAAAGTGCAGCCAGATCTATCACAGGAACCGTCTGTCCTCTCAGATTAATCATTCCAATGCAAAGCTCGTTTTGCAATGCTGATTTTTGAATTTCTGGAACTTTGGTAATTTCATGAATTCCCGATATTTCGAAACCCATTTTTATTTCATTAATAGAAAATGAAATACATTTTTGGCGGCTTTCGTGCAGAGAGCTGGCATCAACCCTAACCAGATTTTGCTTATTTTGTTGGTCAATGATTTGTGGAATATTGTCGATAGAAACTAAAGCAAAAGGATCAATAATCTGAAGTAATCTACTACCAGAATCTAATTTTATGGCACCTGAAATAACTTTATGAGAAGTTTCAGTCCCGTAGCTAAATTCACTTATATCCTTAATATTTACACGTATTATTTCGCTCGTTGAATCAAATAAAAGTCCCACCTTTGCGCCTTCATGATCAACAATTGAAATTTTTTGCGATGGCATCATCTCATAATCATCAAACTTTAAAAGTACTTTTAAGTTTATAATTGGAATTATGAGTCCACGCAAATTAAACACACCGATCAGAAAATCAGGTGAAAGTGGCATCTTAATTATTTTGTCTGGTATATTTACAACTTCATGTATGGCCTTAACATTTATTGCAACTTCCATAGTGCCAATATAAAACGAACCGAAAATTTCATCCTTAATTTTGGCTATTTTAATTTCTTCATTTTGAGTATTCATGTTATTCCTAATTTATATTGCCTTCTGAAATCTAGAAACAGAAACTTGCCCTGAAGAGCAATCGATAAACATTTGCCGCCCCTCTTCACCACCGACATCAATTTCTCGAAATTTAAAACCATTCAGATCAAGATATTTTTTCGCTGCTGCAAGATTAAGAATTCCCACATGATCCACATTTTTCCTGGCCAATTGAGACATCATATTCGCCCCTCCGGCAATATAGACTTCTATTTCTTTACTATTTTCTGGCTTCACTTTTAATAATGCAATTAATGAAGGAACAGCTTGGCTTACAAACTTTGCACTAATGATAGAACTAGGCTCGTAGGCTTCCGGCAATAAACAATGTGCAAGACCAAAAATGCCTTTTACTTTCCATACGAAAGCAATACCCACGCAAGACCCCAAAGTAGTCTTTAAAAGGTCGCCTTGCCTACCAACTTTAACTTCTCCAATTTTGACGTGGATTTCATTCATACTATGCAACTTTCCCCTCATCTTTTTCATAAACTAAAGGAAGTTTATATTTAAAAGGAGTACTTAAACTATTTAAGGATTCAGATTCCCCGATAATGAGAATTCCATCTGACACAAGACCTTTACTAATATTAGTTAAAACTTTTTCCTGATCTTTAGGTTCAAAATAAATCAAAACATTTCTAAGAAAAATAATGTCATAATTTTTTCGATCAACGGGTAGCTGGAACAGGTTATGAATGCCAAATTTAATCTTAGCTCTTATTTCCGAACTCACTTTATAAACATCTGCCGAAGGTTTCATGTATTTATCAAACAACTGACGATTGGAAGTTTTAAATGATTCAATTGATCGTCCTGCATATTCTGCAGTTTCTGCAACAGCCAATACTTCAGATGAAATATCTGTTCCGAAGATTTGATAATTAAATCCAGGATTTTTTTGAAGATGCTCTTCACAGCATATTCCTATTGTATAGATCTCTTCACCGGAAGAAGAAGCACCCGACCAAATTTTTAAAGTCGTCTTTGGATTTGCAGCTGTCCATTTTGGTAGAAAGTCTTTTGTAAAAAAATCCCAAACCCTTTGCGTTCTAAAAAAAGAAGTTTCATTAGTTGTTACTAGATTTACAAACTCCTGAACTTCATCTTTATGAGCATTAAGATAATCAAGATATTGATCATAACTTATTAGCCCAAGCTTTCTTATTCTAGGACGAAGGCGACCTTGAATGAGAGTTTTTTTATTAACTCCCATGGAAATCCCTGTCAGCTTATGTACCAATGCTATCACTTTTTCCAGGGAGGATTGATCCATTTCTTCAAGGTCTGCATTAATCATTTTTATGCCTTAAATTTAGCGACAGCATTTTTTAAATCTTCAGCACCTTGAGTAAGTCCTTTAGTTGCATTTGCAATTGATTCAGAAGCTGTGGCTGATTTCTCAGTTTCTTCCGCCACTTGCTGAATGGCCGAACTAATTTCTTTAGCTGCAACCAATTGCTCTTCTGCTGCACAGGATACTTCTGAAATGGCCTGGGTGGTTTTATTAACACCTGTTACAATTTTTTCAAATGCAACACCGGCATGTTTAGAGATCTCACTTCCCTGAGCAACTCTTTTAACCGATTCGTTTATAAGTTTTGAAATCTCTTTCGTTGCTTGAGATGACCGCTCTGCAAGCTTTCTCACTTCGTCTGCTACAACAGAGAATCCAAGGCCATGCTCGCCTGCTCTCGCGGCTTCAATGGCAGCATTAAAAGCAAGAAGATTGGTCTGTCCTGCAATTTCACTTATCACTTTTACAATTTCACTTATATCTTCAGATGATTTACTAATGAGATCCATTGCTTCAATCGCTTTACCAATTGCTTTGGCCCCAATCTCGGCTTCTTGATGAGTCGACTTAGCAACAACGTCAGTATTTTTTGAATTCTCTGCGATTGAATTAATAGATGCCGTTAGCTCTTCGATTGAAGCATTCATTTCTTCTGTTGTAGCACCAAGAGCTTGCGCCCCACGAGCAACACCAATTGATTTTTCAGAAATATCTTTTGAGCTGGATGAAAAGTCATTTGCTAATTTAGTAACTATTTCTTCTACTTCAACTTGCACTGAGATATCAGTCGCAAATTTTACAACTTTATAAGGTTTACCGTTTATATCGAATATTGGATTGTATGAAGCTTGTATCCAGACTACTTTTCCGCCTCGGCCAATACGCATATATCTGCCACTTTCAAATTCACCTCGTCCCAGGTTATTCCAAAATTCTTTATAATTGGAAGTATTCACAAAACTTGCCTCACAGAACATACGATGATGCTTTCCTTTTATTTCATCAAGATTATAGCCTAATGTTTTAAGAAAATTATCATTGGCCGAAAGAACGATTCCATCTAAGTTAAATTCAATTACTGCCATGGCCTTACTAATGGCCTCAATCTTCCCAGCATTTTCAGAATCGAGCAGTTTTTGCGATGTCACATCGGTTGCCATTTTAACAACTTTCATAACACGATTCATTTCATCCATTACTGGAGCATAGACCCCTTGAATCCAAACTTCTTTTCCCTCTTTATTTATTCTTTTAAAGACGTCACTAATACATTTTCCTGATTTGAGGTCACTCCAAAATTGAGAATAATTAGATGAATTGGAATAAGCTGAATCAACAAACATTCGGTGATGTTTACCAATAATCTCTTCAGTCTTGTATCCCATGACTTCAAGAAAATTATGGTTGGCCGTTAATACATTCCCAGTTGTATCAAATTCAATATAAGCAAAAGATGAATCAATCGCCCCTAATACACCTTTCATATTCTGACGTTCAATTTCAAGATCCGTAATATCGTAGCGAACTCCAAGATATTTTCTTGGTTTACCATTGCTTCCCATAATTGGAGCAATAACCGCATCTACATAATAAGGAGTTCCGTCTTTCTTTCTATTCTTAACAACTCCACGAAAAATATTTCCGCGCCCGATAGTCGCCCAAAGTTCTTTGAATACTTCTTTTGGCATATCAGGGTGTCTGGTTGTATTATGAGGCTGACCAATGAGTTCTTCGCTGCTGTATTGAGAAACTTCACAAAACTTTGGGTTGATGCTTAGAATATTTCCTTTCAAGTCAGATTCTGAAACGATGCTGGTTACATCCATGATCGCCGTGCGTACTTGAAGCTCGGCTTTAATTGCAGTTATGTCAGTGGCAAAAGTTAAAATTTTAATGACCTCCCCATGTTCATCAGAAATTGGATTATAAGAAGTATTAAGCCATACATCTATTCCTGCTTTATTTATCATTTTGTACTCACCAACTTGTGCTTGCCCACTAATTAGTTTCTTCCAAAATTCCTGATATTGATCATCAGATAAAAAATCTTCTCCAAAAAGAAAGCGTAAATGTTTTCCTTTAACCTCTTCTAAAGAGTATCCAAACGTTTTTAAAAAATTGTCATTTCCACATGTAATGACTCCATCACGGTTATACTCAAGAATAATTTGCACTTGATTTAGGGCCTGATAAATTGAACTAAGTTCAAGATCATTGATTTGATTTTCTACTGCTTTCAAGATCTTTGCTTCCATTATAATGTCTCCATCTCAGTCAATAATTTCTGTCGTTAAACAAGCTTTAACGGAAATCTTAACTCAAACATTAGAAAACTGAGCATAAGTGGCATGTGAAAAATTATGGAAAAAAAATGGAAGAATAAAATTGTAACAATATTGATATTGAATTGATAAACCTACAGGCAAATTTGATAAATTTTTTGATTGCCCTTGGTGGCAATAATTTCCAAACGATTTTGTTCAACCCATTTTCGCAGGAATTCATTCGTTCTGGATTTTTTTAAACCCAAAATTTTAGAAATATCATCTGCTGATAGTCGTTCTTTGCCCACACATCGATGTACATAGAGTAATTGATCACCAATCATGAATTCAGTTGAAAAAAGTATCGAATCAAAAGTATTTTGAAAAAAATACAGTCCCATTTTATAAGCAATGTTTATATTCATACTCCGTAATTTTGCAACAATCTTCCTGACATTCTCAAAAGAAGAATCAATATTTAAATCAACTCCATACATTAATTCTGACAACAGTAACCAACTTACCCCTGTCTCTCCCCTAATGAGCAAATGATACAAACACTTACGTTGAAGCTCTGTTAAAAAAAATGTTTCATCGGAGGTTGTGATAACTCCCGCCAACAGATCAAGTTGATTATTATTAAATGGTGAAGATAAATAATTTACTGGATGCATAGTCACGTTTGTGAATTCAATACACAAATGTTTTTCCTTAGAACCCCTTAAAACATTTAACTGCAAACGAAAATTTGAAATTTGAATCTCTTGATATTTAAAATCTTGTAATTCATTCTTGATAATTTTATTTATAAATTTAGAAGATGTTCCATCAACTCTATTGACCTGATAAATTCGTTCAATATGTTCTAAAACCTTAATTTTATCACCTAATAATATTAAGTATTGTAATTGAAACCCTTTAATGAACAATTTATGCCGTTCACCAATTGTGTATTTATAAATTGAAATCGAGTAAGCATACCCTTCTTCGTCTAAAACACCTTCCATTGTTCGAAAGCCAAATTGCAACAAACGCGTAAAATCTTTCTGCAGTTGAGAACCCAAACTCTTAACTAAAGTTGAGAGTTCTTCGAGATTTAATTTAGCAGACTTAATATTTTTAATAGAAAAATAAACAAAAAACCTTGAGCTCAAGTAAAAAATCATCTTTTCCTTATCTTCTCCTACAAATGAGAGATAATTTTCCAATGCTTCTAAACTTTTTTCAAAGTCATTATTGAATAAATAGACATAATAAATTGATTTAAATAAAAGCATGCCGTCTGTAGCTTTATGGATATTCTCTACCGGGGTTTTAATGTTATTCAGGATTAGCAGGCTCCTGCCGTAAGCCCCCTGGCTTGCTAATACTCTCGCAAAGATAGCCAACTTTAAAATTGTTCCTTGTTCAATTTTTTCTCTATCCAATATACTTAGATCAAGATTGGGAAGAATTAATGTTTGAAGTAGTTTATGAGAACCAATTTGAAATAATATTGAATAAAAGATTGCTGATTCTTCATCTCCTTCTTTAAATTTGAAATTAGCTTGGTATCTTAGAAGTTTTTTTTGTGCAGCCAATAGTTCGCAGTTATTAACTAGAACCTGGATATCTTGAAGATATTTTAATTTTAATCTCAGCGCATTCATCGGCGATATGCCCCATTTCTATTTTTATTAAATCTTTTTTTATCGAATAAATTTTAAATAAACCAGTTTAAAATTAAACACCTGACAATAATCATGTATTTTATAACAAAGTCGACACTCTAATTTACCATATTTAAAAATTATTATTTATCTAATAAAAACATCTACCCCGTTTCCATCTTTATAGAAGGTGATAATTGTTAACATATACAACTATCACGATAACTATCGGCCTAATTGTAAAAATAAGGGGATAAAAAATGGAAAATTACTAAGAAAAATATTATTTAATTTAAAATAATCCTTTATTTTTCTCAATGAAAGCAATCAATTTAAACATAAATAATTCTTCACCATGATTGAAACAAGGAACTATTTTCTTCTGTTTTTATTTATACATTTAAAATTTAGAATTACCGAAAGCTTTGTAAACAAACAAAAGGATACAGCGATATGAATTTGTTCAAGAGTAAAGACTACCAAATGATCTTAAGTGCTATTTCTGAAGTAGCCATTATCGCTTATACAGATAAAAATGGCCGTATTACTTTTGCCAATAAAAAATTCTGTGAGATATCAGGATACACACCAGATGAACTGCATAATAAAGATCATCGCATTTTAAATTCTGGTTTTCATAGCAAAGAATTTTTCATGTTTATGCATAAAACAATCAGCAATGGACAAATTTGGCGTGGTGAAATACGCAATAAAAATAAAAATGGTTCTTTTTATTGGGTAGATACTCAAATATTTCCAATTACAGATAGCAATAATCAAATAACGAGCTATGGTTCCATACGATTTGATATTACTGAAAACAAAAACATGCAAAACGCATTGATGCAAATGGAGAAACTAGCTTCACTTGGTGAAATTTCTGCGGTGATTGCTCATGAAATAAATAATCCACTTACTGTCATAGAGTTAGCTGCTCGCACATTACTAACTGACATCGACAGAGGAGTAACTGACATTGATCATTTCGGCTCAAAAATCAAAATGATTAATAAATCTACAAATCAAATATCAAAAATTGTTCGTGGATTAAAAACAATTTCGAGGAACGGAATATCAGAAGACTTCTCTGTGGTAAATCTAAAAACTTTTATGGAAGATGCCCTTTCCTTTACCATTGCTAAATGTAAGTACAACGACATTTTTTTTAAAATCGGCGATATTCCTGATATTCAAATTGAATGTCGACCTGATCAATTGTCACAAATTTTATTAAATTTAATTAACAACGCTCAGGATGCAATTTTTAAAAATCTTGATAAATGGATAGAAATATCATTTGAGGAAAATTTAACTTCAAATCTTCTAGTTTTAAGAATTGCCGATAGCGGAACAGGTATTTCGGAAAGTATTGCTGAAAATATTTTAACTCCATTTTTTACAACAAAAGAAGTTGGAAAAGGAACTGGACTTGGATTGAGTATTTCTAATTCAATTGCCCAACAGCATAACGGAAGATTATATTTTGATAAAACAGTGCCTAACACCACGTTCATATTAGAAATTCCTCTAAGTCAAAGTGGAATTACAGCTCATAAATTAGAAGCATAATGTATCTTAGGGTCGAGCTAGACGACATTCAATATCTACCATACTCGCTCGCCCCCAGGCACTGGCCACTAATTTATCTTTGTTTTCCCGAAGAGGGCCTTCCCCATAAATTCTCAAATCGTATTGAACAAGTTAAGCCTCAATCATAAAATGCCCATCTAGTTTTTCTGTAATATAGGCATAAATACCTTCAACTGAATCAATATTTAATCGAAGCTCGGGTGAAGTTGAAACTCTTGTTTCTGAAACTGGTTCAAGGTTCTGCCGAATGATACAATCAAGTTCGGCAGAATATAGATCAAAAGAAAATACTATCAAGCATAGGCTGATTAATTTAATTACCATTGAAATTTAAGTCTAATAAAGAAGGCACCAGCAGCTCCTCCCATCGACGTGGCTTCAGCATCACGAATATCAACCGTGTGAGTATCCTTGTGGCTTGCATCATAAGCATGTTCTTTTAATAAACCAATCGCTACGGCAAAAGCAAAACCGATTAGGGCAGCTTCATTTTTGCTCACATTAAAAGCATAGTAAGCAAGAAGGGTCGCTAAACTTCCCGCTTCAGAATGAAGGAATTTATCTTATTGACCAGCATAGAATTGCTTGGCAAGAATGCCAGACACTAAGGTAGAGGCCGCAACCGCAATGGCAATTTCTCCACCGTCTTTAATTGTAAGTTTATGGGGATCGATAGTTGTAGAGTTTGCTTTTCCACTTAATTGATTAATTTGCAAATCTTATAAATTATCTTCTCTATCAACTGTGACCACAAATTGAACTGTATTAATCTCACCAGACTTTTCAGAGCGTTCGTCGCACTGAAACTCGTTAACTGTTAATAGTCCGTTGTAGCTAACAGTAACTCTCTTGGGTAAATCGACCGATGCACTTTTTGGAGCGCAAGCTTCTTCAAAGAGTTCATGGGCCTCTTCTGTATCCCGCGGCATCTTCTCATCGTTGGATACTAAGTCACCTTCATTAACCCTAAGAATATGAGAAATTTTATACATATGGTCTTCATATTCAAAACTGGTGGCTTTTTGTTCAATAACTCTTTCATTTGTGGCCGCAAAACCTATAGAATTTAAAGCAAGAAAAAGGACGAGTGAAAGACTAATAGTTTTTTTCATGATAGTTCCTAATAGTTGATGGGTTTAACTCATAACTTGATGAGTTGTGGAGAAGGCGGGATAATGGTTTAATTATATAGAATAAACAAATATATAATCTAGATACGACTCATTCGATTAAACTATGTGTTTCATATAAAAAACTACAAGGTATCAAAAATGCTTAATAAAAAATTCACTTCTATCTTCTACTTTTTTGCCCCCATAATTGCGACAATTACAGGCATATTAACTGTTAAAAGCTATGAGATCCCTGTTGGAGTCTTCTATCCCAATCTAGCGGCTATTATCATCGGAATATGTCTTTCGTTAGTCATCATTTACAAATGGAAGAATGTTAAACTCGTCCAAATAAAAATAATGGCAATTTTATCATTACTCTTTCTGGTATCTAGTTTTGTTTTTCCAGCTCAACTCAATGTTCATCGCTGGATCTCAATTGATGATCTACATATCAATATTTCCTTTATCATTATTCCTGTCATACTTTTCTGCATTCATTGTTTCTTGCAATCCAAAAATTTTGTCTTTGCCATAATTTTATTTGTCGTTACTGGCATAACTCTCACCATTCAGCCTGATGCCGGCCAAGCTACTTCATTTGCACTTGGGGCCCTAATACTGTTTGCCATGGATAAAACTAATCTCGCTCTTTTTTTCGGAGCGTTTATCACTGTTGCAATTATAATTGCAAATTCATGGCTTAGAGTTGATCTCCTTGAGCCTGTTGAATACGTCGAAGAAATTTTATACATGATCAGAAGCTTAGGCCTAATAGGATATTTCGCAATATTACTGACAGCTGTTTTTAGTTTTTATCCTTTTATTTCCATGATCACTAAACCAGGCCGGGCATTGCCAATAGCTTTCACTATTTATCTCTTAAGCACTTTCGTCGTAACTGAGTTTGGTCATTATCCGGTGCCTTTATTGGGAGCAGGAGCCTCACCAATAATTGGATGGTACTTAATGCTGGCTTTTATTTTTAAGCAATCAACTTCTCCTTAATCTTCCAGTAAGCAAGACTGCAAAAAACCAAACTTTGAAAAATTAAAATACTTCCACTAACCATGAAAGCATGAGCAATTCCTTTGTCCCAAAATATTGCCTGTGCTAAACGGACCCCATGAATCAACGGAAAAAATTCAGCTACAATTCTTACCGGCCTGGCCATATTGGCGATCGGAAAAAAAATTCCTGACAAAAAATATAATGGTGCAATGATGAAGGAATAAACTGATTGAAATTGATTGATGTTATTAACCAGCGCTGTCGACAAAAGGCCAATCGCTCCGCATGGAAGGGCCACAAGTAATCCTACAATTGCAGTTGCAGGAATGAGCCATGGGTTTATCATCAAACCACACAGTGCAAGCACAATGGCCACACCTACTGCCATGACTGCTCCTTTAAGAGAAACCCAGAGCATTTCCCCAATTACGACTTCTCTTACACCTATAGGAGTTGTGAGCATTGCCTTAAAAACATTTTCGTAAGTCATGCGAACATAAAAGCCATAACTACTTTCAAAAAACGAAGTAAAGAGTGCTGTTGCGACCGTGAGTCCCGGAGCCAGGAACTGCATATAGGTCATCCCCTCAACATTGGTGATAAAGCTTCCAAGACCTAGTCCTAACGAAACTAAAACTAATGCCGGATCAGCAATTGTTGGTGAAATATTGGCGATAAGGTCTTTTTTATAAACTGTCCAATTTCTAAGTGTGATGTGAAAGCACAATCTGACAGACTCCATCCATGTTGAAAAACTAAGCGATAAATTAAGCATCGATTGATAACTCCTGTCCGGTAAGTTTAAGAAATACATCTTCTAAATTAGAAGGTCTTATTTGCAATGGAGTTAATCCATAATCGGAGTGGATAGAAGTGAGCTCCGGAAGCGTAGATGAACGCAAATAAATTCCTGAAGAATCTTCATGGTGAATGAAATTATTTTTTGTCGACAATATTTTTTTAATCGTCTCTTTTTCATCAAGGCTAAAAATTCCCATATATCCGGGAGTGTGTTCCTCAATCATTTTCTGAGGAGATCCCGCGGCCGCTATTTTTCCATGATTTAATATTATAAGACGGTCACAAAGAACTTCTGCTTCGTGCATGTAGTGAGTTGTTAAAACGATAGTCGTCCCATTCGCATGGAGCTCTCGCACTTTTCCCCAAAGAAGATGGCGAACCGCTGGATCAAGTCCAGTTGTTGGTTCATCCAGGATTAATAGTTCGGGATTTCCAAGAAGTGCGCGTACAAAAACGAGTCTCCTTTTCATTCCCCCTGAAAGCATTTGAATGCGGGCATCTTTTTTATGAGACAGATTCATATACTTTAGAAGTTCGTTGATCCGGTCTTTTCGATCTAGCTTTGGAAGGCCTATGAACGAGCAATAAATCATCATATTTTCAAACACAGTCAAACTTTCATCAAGTGCGTTCTCTTGTGTAACAACCCCAAGGCGCTTTTTAATTTTACGGCTATCGATGTTTGGATCGTATCCGAAGACTGAAAGATTTCCTCCAGTTCGTTGGACAGTTCCATACATCATGTTAATAAATGTCGATTTACCGGCCCCATTTGGGCCCAAGAGACCAAAGCATTCACCTTTTTTAATTTGCAGATCGATTCCATTAATGGCGGTGGAATCGCCGAAGGATTTTACGAGAGAATTTGCTATAATCACTATGTGTTTCCGGGGTTATTATTCGAATAAAATAATACTATAAATTGCCCCTCTCTGTGTCTAAAATTTGAACAGAGGTCTGAATTTTTTATCTCCCTAAACTTTGAAAGCTCGGAATCATCTATAATTTCTATAATCTTTAATAAATTTTGGAGTTTAAATCTTTGTGAATAGGCCATTAATTATTGCTCATCGGGGTTACTCCGGTAAATATCCCGAAAATACTCTTATTGCCTTTGAGCGTGCAATCGAATGTCACTGCGACATGATTGAACTGGATGTGCATCTCACAAAAGATTCCCATTTGATAGTTGCTCATGATCACTTATTGGGAAGAACTGTAAATGGCCGTGGAGCAATCGATTCATTATCATTATCAGATTTACAAAAAAAAGATTGCGGTTCTTGGTTTAAAAAAGAATTTTCTGACCAAAGAATGTCTTCTTTAAAAGAAGTTTTAATAAAAATTAATAAACGAGTTTCAGTTAATATAGAAATAAAACATGAGACATTAAAATCACCTGGTCATTATAAAATTATGGCCGAAAAAGTTTTATCATTAATTGAAGAACTTGGATATCGTGACTTGATTATCATTTCCAGTTTTGATGAGCAGATACTTCGCAAGATAAGATCAATGGATGCGACCGTTCGACTTGGTATACTTGATCATGAATCAGAAAAAACGTTAAAATTTAACTTGGTCCGTGATATCAAAGCTTTTTCCTATCACCATAATCACATAAGATTAAATTCAAAAAATATCCAGCAAATGCATAATGAAGGTCTAAAGGTTTACCCTTATACGGCCAATACCGTAAAGAGTTTTGAAAAACTCTCTTCATTAAATGTAGACGGAATTATTACCAATCAAGTGGAAGATTTAAGAGAATTCCTTGGAGTTAAAATTTAACTTGCAGATTTTCCTGACTGAATAAATAAAAACAACTCCATACTTAAAAATAAAGTAAAAGAAGAATAAAAAGCCCATACCAAAAAAACCAACAACGCGCCAGCTGCTCCATAAACAGAATTCCCAGCGATTCTGTCCAAGTAAAGCCCAATTAGAATTTTGCCAATTAAAAAAAAGACTGAAGTAAATATTGCCATTTTTATTGCATCCGTTATTTTTGTTTTTTTGGAAGGAACAAAAAAGTAGACGGCTGTGAATAAGCCAATACTGAGGACAAAATTTAGTATAATCAGCAAGATTTTACCCACTAAATGTTTATCCATTGCTTCACCGGCAAAATGTTTTAAGATATTTGCTATAAAAATTGAAAGGAAAAATAAAACGGCCGTTCCAATTACAACCAACATCAAAAAAAGTCTTTCCATGATAAACTCTAAAATGGTTTTTGTATTATCTGGATCGTAGTCGCCTTTGATGTAATCCAGAGAATACCGGAGCTCGATAAAAAAAACTGACACTGTCAGTAAAAGAAATATAATTCCTATTATTCCTGAGATAGACGCCAGGCTCACACCTTCATTAATATTGCTAAAAATCATTTGGATTATATTTGCAACATCTTCTCCAAAGATAAATTCAGCCTGAAAAACTAAGTCATCTTGTTTATCTTGCCCCAGAACAGATCCAACTTTTAAAAGGATTAAAAGAAAAGGTGCAAGTGCTAATGCTGCATAGTAGGAAAGTGACGAAGAGAAAGAAAATATATTATGCCTATTGATAACTTTTATAAATTCTTTACTGCGAGAAATAAGCGTATTTGGCATAAGTGGTTTACTCCACGTAATTTTTCATCAATATTCTAGATATTAAACATGCAATTTTCTGGCCTCAATTTAACTCAAAAACAGATCTTTAATGACGAATTATTTTTGATAGAAAATCTTTTGCACGAGGTGTTCTCGCTCCTAGATCACCAAAAAACTCGTCGGTTTTTGTATCTTCAACAATTTTTCCTTCATCCATAAAAATAACCCGATGGCTCACATTTTTTGCAAAACCCATTTCATGGGTTACACACATCATGGTCATCCCCTCTTTCGCAAGTTTAACTATTACATCGAGAACTTCACCTACCATTTCAGGATCAAGTGCTGAAGTAGGTTCATCAAATAACATAATAATTGGATCCATACTAAGGGCACGAGCGATAGCCACTCTTTGTTGTTGACCGCCAGAGAGCTGACCTGGAAATTTATTTTTATGGTCCTTTAATCCAACCCTTTCAAGCATTTTTAATCCTCTAGATAATGCTTCATTTTGAGTGCGATTAAGAACTTTCATTTGAGCAAGTATCAAATTTTCAGTTACATTCAAATGAGGAAATAATTCAAAATTTTGAAATACCATTCCAACTGTACTTCGTAATTTGGAAAGATTTGTTGCTGGATCAGTTAATGATGTACCATTAACGATGATCTCACCTTTCTGAATAGTCTCTAAAGCATTTACTGTTTTTATTAAAGTGCTTTTTCCTGATCCCGAAGGTCCACAAACAACCACAACTTCACCTTTATTGATTGAAGATGTGCAGTCATTTAAAACTTGAAAGTCACCATACCACTTGGATACATTTTTAATCTCAATCATAAAACCTCAACGAATAATTTGAATTTTCTTTTGTAGAGACTTCGCAAGGCTCGAAAAGAAAAAACAAATAATAAAATAAACAAGAGCAGCTATTAGGTAAGTTTCAACTGGTCGATTATAATTTTTGCCCGCAATCTCAAACCCTTTTAATAAATCATAAGCTCCAATAGCGTAAACAAGTGATGTATCTTGAAATAAAATTATAGTTTGAGTAGCGAAAACGGGAAGCATATTTCGAATAGCTTGTGGCAATACAACGTATTTCATGCACTGCCAATATGTAAGCCCAAGGGCATAACCGGCGTTCACCTGACCTGGAGCTACAGACAAAATCCCCGCTCTCATAATTTCAGAATAATAAGCGGCTTCAAAAATAGTAAACGTAATAAAGGCACTTAGTTCTGCACCAATAGAGCGTTTAATTAACATGGGTATTAACAAATAAAACCATAGAATAACCATTACCAAAGGAATGGATCTCAAAGTATTTACATATAGTTTGGCAGGTATTGATAGCCATCTTTTACTCGAGAGCCTCAATAATGCCAACAGTGTTCCCAACAGAGCGCCGCCGGTCATTGCGACCAAGGAGAGCTGAATGGAGAAAAGTAAACCTTTGAATATAAAATTAGCGATAACGTCATGAGTGAAAAATGAAAAATTAAGATTCATCGGGCACCACCGATGGCACCTGGAAGCTTAAGTCGATTTTCTATGTATAAGGCCAGGCGATTGACAGCAAATGCAGAAACAAAATAAAGAAAAGTTGTCGCAAAGAAAATTTCGATATTTCGAGAAGTTTCTTCTCCGGCCTGAAGGGCAAACATTGTGAGTTCTGAAATACTGACTGCAAAAGCGACTGAAGAATTTTTTATTATATTCATCGATTCACTTGTAAGAGGAGGAATGATTATTCGAAATGCCAGAGGCAGAAGAATATATCTATAGGTTTGAGAACGCGTGAGCCCCAATGCTAAACCTGCTTGCAATTGACCTTTGGAAAGTGACTCCATTCCAGCTTTCACAAGTTCTGAAATTCGTGCCGAAGTAAAAAAACCAAGAGCGATGACTACTAAGATAAAAGGAGGAACTTGTCGCAAGCTCAAAAAGATTGAAGGAATGACATGATACCAAATAAAAATTTGGATTATTAAAGGAATATTGCGAAATACTTCAGTCCAGGTATTTCCAATGAATAATAAAAACTTATTGGGAAGCGTTCTTATTATGCCAATAAAGACTCCTACAATAATGGCAATGGCCCAAGAACAAAATGATACTGCTAAAGTCCAACCCCAGGCCGATATTAGCCACTGAAGGTAAGTTTGACCTCCACCAGTGTCTTGAAGAAAAATTTTCCATTGAAAAAAACTACTCAAAATATAAACCTATTTTTTGGTAGTGTACTCTTCCATCGGTTTATCGTTTGGATTTGCCCATGCTAATTTTGTATTTTCATTAACAGGTATTCCAACTTTGATGTTGGTCGGTGGAATTGGTTGCATAAACCATTTGTTCCATAACTTTGCAATTTCACCGGATTTTATAATTCCTTTTATATTTTCATCGACTGCTTTTTTAAAGTCAGGGTCATCTTTGCGCAACATTATCGCAATTGGTTCAATGCTAAGAACTTCTCCAACTATTTTAAAATCAGAAGGATTCTTTGCACGGGCAATATTCCCGGACAGGATTGTGCCATCCATTACAAATGCATCTGCTCGACCTGATTCTAAAAGTAAAAAACTATCAGAATGATCTTTTCCATAAATTTCTTTAAAATTTATTCCAGTTGCCCGTTCATGTTTTCGTAAGGTTTGTACAGATGTTGTTCCTGTTGTCGTTGCTATCGTTTTCCCACCAAGCTGGCTTATGCTTGAAATCCCGGACTTGGCAAGAACCGCCATGCGAACTTCTTCAACAAATGTTGTAACAGCAAAGGCTACATCTTTTTGTCTTGAAAGATTATTGGTAGTCGATCCACATTCAATATCAATGGTGCCATTTTGAATTAATGGTATTCGATTTTGTGAAGTGACAGGAAGGTATTTAATTTCGAGTTTTTTTATACCTAATTGTTTTTGAATACCAGCAAGAACTTTATTGCAAATATCGATATGATATCCAACGTATTTTCCGTTGCCTAAAGTATAACTCAAGGCCCCTGAAGATTCGCGAACCCCCATCACAACAATGCCGTTATCTTTAATTTTTTTTAGCGTTTGATCAGCTTGAGCGCAGTTTAAAATTAAAAAAGGAATGAAAATTAATAACTTCTTCATAAAATATCCCTAAAGTTAAATGATTGAATCATTAAAAACTATAGTGAGCAGATATTCTTGTGGCAAGCTAATTTACTTGGTTTCTGAAGTCATAGTTACTCCAGCCCTTTAAGAGCATTAAAAACTAATTTAAAATTTCCTTTGCTGTATCCTTGCAGCTCCATTAAATCCAAAAAACCGGACAATTGAAAATCATTTCCTTCTTCCAAAATATACCTGGCTAAAATTCCAGTCAGAATAAAAAGACACGACATCGGTCCAATTTGATTTGAATTTCTTTTACGTGGAAACCCAGTCCCATCAGGCAACTCATGTTGCTCAAGTAAAATTCGATCTATATCCGGAGGAATTTCTTTGAATGAAGAAACTAAATTTTTTGCTCTTATTGGATGACTTAAATAATTCTCAATTTCAATATCACTAAAAGTACTCTTTAATTTAAGGAATTCATTATAATCAAAGATCTTCATGAGTGAAATTGAATTTAGGGTAATATCCTGGAGAAAGCTTGCGAGTGATAACTTAAACATAGTTGCTTCAGAACTCCACTCTAATTTTTTAAGGATAGCTAATCCTAACATTGAATGAAGCGTATAGAGTTGTGAAGGGTACTCACCTTTTAAATTTAATTTTTTCCAAAAATCATTTAAAAGATCAATTTTAGCAATAAGACTAACCGACTGTTCAATATTTTCTTTTATAGCTATGGCCAATTCTGGAGTAACCCCCGCAAACTTAACCAGCTCCGACAATTGTGAATGAGTTATGCTTATTTTATCGCTTAGTGAGATATCATTTTGAAACATTATCTTACTTATAACAGGCAAGAGAATAGATTCAAAAGAGTGATCTCCGCTATTTAGGATGTATAAATTTGCAACGGATTTATCTTCATATTTTTTTAAATCTTCATCAGTTAATAAGACATCTTTATTTATACACTTCACATATTTATGATCTGTTAATTTGATATAAATATCTGCTGGGGTTTTTTCCAAGAGCCCTAACAAATTAATCGTTAGTGGAATATACTTAATACCCGAAGAACTTTTAAAGTTTTTTGAGAATTCATGATTGGAAACAAGAGTAGAAAGTTTTTCAATACCAAGAAAAATATCTGGCTTTTGAATATTAAAAAATATTTTTTGATATGGATAAACTTCGGGCATATCTTTTGGGCTTAAAGTACTACACAGGACAAACTTCGTTTCTAGTTTTTTATCTATAATAAAATTAAATATCTTATCCCCGCATTCGCCTGGCATATTATGATCGCTTATACAGAGATGAATTTCATTCATCTTCAATAAATTGATTGCCTCAACTACGGATGAAGCTTTAAGAGTAGTCACACTAGTTGGCCATTTTTCTTGAATGATAAATTCAATGACCTCTGTAATATTTATTTCATCATCTACAATAAGTACCTTCATAAACTCCTAAAAATAGAATCCTTAAGTACTTAACCTATTCGCCTCTTTAGCTAATCACTTTAACTTTAGTGCCAGTATTTTTTATTATCTTAGCAGAATTTGACCTTAATCCCGACAAGAGAAGTCAGCTATCATGGTTAGATTTGAAGCTAGTTTATTATAAAGGTATCTTGCTTTGATTGAATAAATTACACTACTACTACAATATTTATTTAAATATGCTATTAAGACAAAATTATTAATAAAGACTAATTTCTTATTCTTGAGGGAAACATGAAAACACTTTTTTTAATCACTTTGTTATTTTCAAATATTACTTTCGCTCAAAGCGCACCTACTCGTGAAGTGACAGGATGGTTTACTTCCCCTGCTCAGGGAACAAGCTCTCTTGAATTAGAAGGAGACGAAGCAATTGCTTTTATGTCTTCAAGATATTTATGGTCAGCAAAAGGCGAAAAAAAATCTGTGATCTTAAACAATGTTAAATTTAGCTGCGATAACGAATCAAAGCGATGCACTTTTGAATTCAAAAATAATTAACACCTCAAAAGTGCATTAACAATTAAACGTCTGAGAATCTAGCATCATTACTTGAAGGGTATGCTGCATTATTTTTTGGCGGATTTTCTTTTACTTTTGCCTTTAAGGGTAAAACTTTTCCTGCATTTGTAATAGGAGTCGTTTTAACTGATCGCATTTGAGACGTTTTTTTATTCAATATCTCTGATGTGCCAACGGATCCAACATTTTCCGAAGTTCCACCATTCATTGTTTGAACTAAACTTTGAACAAGCTGTTTTAAAGTAAAAGCTTGGTGAGATAACGCTTCGGCGGCATTGGCAGATTCAGCCGAATTGGCAGAATTTTCCTGAGTCACTTGATCTAGTTGAGCAATCGCCTTAGTGATCTCCTGCACTCCTTGAGCCTGCTCCTGGCTAGCCGTAGAAATTTCTGCAACAGATCTTGTTACGCTTGCAACCGAAGTAACTATTTCACTCAGAACTTCACCACATTCACTGGCGATACGAGTTCCTGTCTCGACATTTATTTTTCCATCTGCTATTAATTTTCCAGTCTTTTCTTTTGAGTTTTTAACTATATCCTCAACTTTTTGAATGCTACTAGTTAACATTGAAGAAATCTCTATTGCAGCATTGCCACTCATAGTTGCTAAATTACCAACCTCTTCCGCTACAACGGCAAATCCCTTTCCATTTTCTCCTGCACGTGCTGCTTCAACTGAAGCATTGAAAGATAAAAGTTTTGTTTGAAAAACAATATCGTTAATCACTTTGGTCTTAGTACCAATTTCACCGATAACTTTAATAATGTCTTCCATTTCTCTATTACTGTCGTTAATTTGCTCCATAATGCTATTATTGCTTATATTAATATCACCAATAGCTTTTATCATTTGTTCAACTACTTTTTGACCTTTTTCAGTATTCCCTAAACTCTGCTCAGAAGCCAATGCAGATTGTTTTGCATTTTCCGTGTTTGAATTAATCATTGAATTAATTTCTTCAATGGAAGATGAAGTTTCCTGTAATGAAGCGGCTTGCTCTGTTGTCGCTTGAGAAAGCTCTTCTGCTGAAGAGGCAATTTGGGTAGAGGCAGCAGATACTTCTTCTGCAGTTCCTTCGAGATTATGAACAATTACATTAATTGATTTAGATACTTTGGTGGCAAAAATAAATCCAGCGAGAATACTCGCAATACCACCAATTGATGAAACCAGAATAATTAACAAGTTTGTTTGACTTGAAACCGCCTTTGATTCTGCTGTGAATTTTGATAAATGATTTTTGTGAAAAGCCACGGCTTTAAGAAATGTTTGATTATATGCATCGGCAGCTTCAGGACAGTCTACAAAAAATACTTTCATCATCGCTTCATGATCTTCAGTTTTTCCTGTTCGATATAAAGCAATGGCGTTCTCTCCTATCTTTCGGAAATGTTTCCAATTAGTATGAAGTTCATCATTAATCTCTTTTTCACCAGGCATGTCGGTCAATAACTCTGAAGCTTTATAATCATCCTCATAACTATTTATTGCATCGGTTGCATTTTTAATTGCCGTCTCAGCCTCTTTTTTGCCAAGGCCTGGTAAACCAAGTGTTCTGACTTCAATGCGGACTTTTCTAAAATTAAGGGCCATCGAATTAATTAATTCTAAGTTCGGAACAACACCTTCTATAATGCGCTCGTTAGAAGCTTCAACACGCTGAAGACCTTGATAAGCAAGAAAACTAATTGTAATACTCACACAGGCCATAGCAAAACAAAGTAAAACCAATTTTGCCTTAAAACTTAATCCATTCAGCATCACAAAACTCCTATCGCTTGATTTTTTTAATTACTTCTAAAACTTAGTTCTTTTAAAATTAATTTTAATTACAAATATTCTAATCGAAAGATTTGCGGAGAACATTAGATTTTATTTAGGTACAAAATACCTAACAATATCAAGACAATATCAAGATATAGTCTTGATCGTGCTAAGGATTGCCGGATCCTTTATATTTTTAAAAAAGTAGTCGTAGACGTCTATTGGTTATAAAATTTCTATAGAAATATCTGATAAAAGCCTAATATTTTTGGAGCTGCTTAAATGATAAAATTAATCTTTCCATTATTTTCATTTTTTATTATCGTCGCTTATTCTACAAACTCACACGCAGAAGTTGTCATCAAAAACTATTTTGCTAAAGATTATAAAACGGCAAAAAATGCAGTAAACCGCATGCGATTTGAAAGTAAGTCCACCAAGCTAGGCTTTATCACTACAGACTTTGACGGATTCGCAAAAAATTTTACGCTTAGTTATAATTTAAATAAAAACATTCTTGATCAAATCAAAATTAAAATCGATGCAAAAAGTTTTGACACAAGCTCCGACGCAAGAAATGACAAAATGAACGAACTCTGCCTTGAATCACAAAAATATCCCGAGATAAACGGAACAATTGCTGAGAGCGTGGAATTGAACGTAAAAGATCATGATCTGGTGGTAGATTTTATCGTAAAAGATCAGCCTCGTAAAATGCCAGTAAAATTAATATCTGAAAAAAACGGTGATCATTATAAATTAACTATTCTCGGTTCGTTTTCGTTAAAGGATTGGAAAATCCCAGATCCGAGCATTGCAATAGCAAAAGTGCGCGATCAATTTGATCTAATTTTTGAGACAATCATCTGATGAAAAAAACAAATTCTCTAAAAATATGTTTTCTCATATTGATCATTCCAACAATCTTATTGTTTTTATGGACAAAAGATCTCTCTCAAAACAATAAAGAATATCTCTTCCTCGATAAAAACTTAAAGAAAAACTACGATCAGTTTGTTCACACCTTCGGTCATGATGATCAACTTTTAATTGAAATTATAAAAACCGCTCCTGACAATGATCAAACGCTTCTTAATAAAATATTGCTGATAACTAAAAAACTAGAAACTCACAAAATTTCAACATGGACAACTCCATTTGAAACAACCAGAAAAAAAACACCAACTGAGTGGATAAAATTTTATCAAAAGCATCCTCTGATGGATTTTAAACTGGCAACACCAAATAGTTTGTTCTTGGTGGCCCAGGTACCTAACTTGAACGATAAAGAACAAATTTCTTTTTATAAAGACATGGGCCAATTACCATTTCCAATTAACCTGGCAGGAATGGGATATACTAACTACCATCTCAATATAATGGGCCAGAGCATTCAGAAAAAACTTTTTCCCTTACTCTTTATTTTAACCCTCCTTACTTCTTTTTATTATTATCGCAATTTAGAAATTACTCTGTTTGTATTTATAAACTCGCTTTTTGCGACAATGATTGGCCTTGCCGTTTTAAAAATTGGCTATAGAGAAGCAAATATTTTGACGACATCCGTGCCCTTAATAAACTTTGTCACAACTCAATCACTAAGCATCCATGTCATCAGCGGTCTTTTTACGTATCGAACTATTGGTTTGTCATATAAACGAAAACTAACCCCCATGCTCTTAATGGTCTCGAGCACCATTGTCGGTTTTTTTTCGTTAGTGACCAGTGATATTATCGCCGTGAAACAATTCGCCATTACCTCTTCAGTGGCGCTTTTGGTAACTACTGCTTTCTTTATATTCACTTGGAAATTTTTATTAAAGGACATTCGTTTTGAAAAAAGACATATGCGCCCTCTCAACGTTCTTTACGCTCCTAAATTTATAACCAGGCCAATGGTTTACACCTTTTCTTTGATTTGCTTATTATTAGCCATATATGCTTATCCAAGACTTACTACGACAGTAGAAGCCTTGTACTTTTTTCCAAAGGATCATCCATTAGTTGTGTCCTATGATCATATTGTTTCTAATATTGGTGGAACACCAAAGCTCGATATCATTTTTAAAAAGTCTGATAAAAGTGATTTTGAATACCAGGATTTATTAAACTTAGATAAACTTCAAGACCGTTTAAAAGTTAAGCTCTCACCGACTTTTCCCAAAATTCAATTTATCTCTCCGGCCAGTTTAATTAAAAATGCTAATTATGCATATACCGGAGACAAAATAATTCCAGCTAGTGCCATGGCCTCTAGTTTAATTTTTTCGCAAGTACCGGCCACACTTAAAAGTAGTTTTTCAGACACCAATCTTTATCATCTTGTGCTGCTTAACCCCACACTACCAACAGAAAACTATATACAAATGTTACGTATCGTTGAAGATGAATTAAAGGTTACTTCGGATAAATATAAGTTTAGTTTTAATGGATTGAATTACACATTAATGCAATCGCAGAAACACTTAGTGCATTCACTGCTGATTAGTTTAGGGCTTAGTATTGCACTCGTTTGTCTGATTGTTGGAATAAGTTTTCGCGACCTCAAAAAACTATCTCATTTTATTATTTCCAACACTCCACCAATTACCCTCACCATAGCATTATTGTTTTTTACTCAAACAGCTCTCAATATTTCAACAATTAAAACTTTTAGTATTTCATTTGGTATGATTTTTGATAGTACGATCCATCTTCTATACAATTACAAAAGACCCAACCTGGATGCAAATATTTTCCAACAAGCTGTTTTAAATCCGATCTACATGAGCTCTTTCGTAACAATTGGATCATTTATTATTTTCGGCTTTCATGAGTTTATTCCAATTAAACAATTTGGTTTATTACTCGCGTTTCTTTTAACATTGGGATTATTTTTTGATGTTCTCTTACTACCTGTTTTAGAAAAAAAATCCTCCAACGAATTGAGGGAATAACAATTGGCTCGAGTTCTATTATTTTGAAGAGAAGTTTCTGCTAAATAAGCTCCATTATTCCATTCTTTGGATTTGTCATTATGTGAGCGAAAAGTTCCTAGAGACTTAAAAACATTTTCATCAGTACTAGTTACATATTCATTTCTAAAGTTTAGAGCTCTCCATGCCAATATAATTTTTCACCAATACTCCTTGTTAAAGCTTCATTTACACTTTTTTAATTAAAGCCAATTCAGAACAAAAAGCAGGGCCCATTGCCAGCATCAAACCCATTTTATTTTTTGCAATGTTTTCTTTTTCAATTGTTTCTTGCATGACATGCAAGACTGAAACTGAAGACATGTTTCCATGAGCTTTCAAACTATCGTAACTATATTTAAAATGTTCAGCTGTTTTATTAGTCACTTCAACTAAAGCATCGAGAACTTTTGGTCCACCAGGATGGCTAATCATGAAGTCAATTTGGTCTAGGTTAGTGTCATTGTTTCTTAAGAAATCATCCACATTTTTTGACACTTTCGTTTTAACAATTTGAGGAACGTCTCCAGATAGTACAATCTGAAATCCTGATGAGACAACATCCCATCCCATAACTCTTTCTGTATCTGGATAAAAAAAGCTCTCACCTTTTATGACTTCAAATTGTGCATTCTTTGCAAGAGGATGCTCGTCTCCTACCATTAATAAAACAGCAGCTCCATCTCCGAAAAGCGAGGTTCCAACTAAATTGGCCACAGATTGATCGCCAAATTGAAACGTTAACGTACAGAGCTCTGTTGCCAATAAAAGTCCGGCCTCTTTTGGCCGATGTTCAAGATAATCATTTAATCGATTTAATCCAGCAACTCCCCCTAAACAACCTATTCCAAAAAGTGGAACTCGTTTAACATTTTCTGCAAATGAAAATTTATTCATTAATTTTGCTTCTAAGGTTGGAATCGAAAGTCCGGTCACAGTCGTTGATACAATTTGAGTAATCGATTTTAAATCGATTGAAGTTTTTTCAATTAATTGTTTTAAATTTTTCTCTTGAAGTTTTAGCGCTATTTCTTGCCAAACAAGATTTCTAGATCCGATATCTCCAAGGTCCTGGTAGTCACTAAGCGGTATGGTTAAATCTCTATAGTTTACCGAAGAACTTGCAGAAAACTTCTCAACCAATTTTTTTTTGTCTGGCCATATTTCTGAGAGAAGGGATTTAATTTCTTCTTGAGCAGTTCGATGTTCTGGAAAGTTAGTTTGAACTGCAATTATTTTGGCCATCTCAACTCCTCCAAATGATCGAATAAAACTAATAACGATATACAATATATACTCAAAAAAACCATTAAAAATTAGTTTTTATAAAATTATAACGAAAAATTTTAGTATTACTAAAATATCTATGCCAAAAGCATTTTAAATAGTCCAAATACCGGCGAGTATATATTCCCTATAATTCCAATAAAGTAATTGGCCCTTGCAGCTTTTTTAGAGATAAAAAGCGCAATGCAATGACAAAGTAAAGGTTTTTTTATGACGTTCTGGAAAATTTGATTAAGTACTTTCTTTTGAAACTGTACTCTTTTTTTAGTTTTACGATAGACCTTTAAAGCATCCTTAAGTGTCGCTTCTTGCTTAATAGTTTCACTAAGAAGGTGTCCACTTAGAAGTGCATTATAGATGCCCTCACCTGTCAAAGGATCTATAAAACCAGATGCGTCGCCAACATAGGCTAAACCATCTCCGGCGACGAATAAATTTTTATTAATGAGTGGAGTGACAACTTTTAAATCAACTCCTTCTGGAATTTCACCAAACATTTTCATTAAACGTTTAGAGCTTTTTAGATAATCATTGCAAATATCAAGCGAGTTGCTTCCTTTTAACTTGTTTGAATCGACAATAAACGAAACATTCACTTCATTGTCATTAATTGGATCTAATCCACAATAAGCTCCATCATTGAAAATATGCATTTCTCCATATCGCAAACCTTGAAATGAATTTCTTGGAAGATAAAAATGTATGGCAATTCGCGAAGTATCTATTTTAGCAGAATGCCCTAATATTTTTGCTATATTTGACCTTCTGCCATCGGCAGCAATCAAAAGATCAACTTCAACCTGCTCTTCATTAGTTGCAATTATCCATTTTTTATTTTGTTTATAGATCGAGTTCACAGTCGTATTTAAATTAACTGTTACTCCATTTTTAATCGCTTCATCAATAATACGTTGATCAAATAATTCACGATTTAGAGAGATACCACTCCAGCTTTTATTTGTTTGTGGAAAATCACAACTAATAACTATTTCATCAGGAGAGGCTAAAATCATTCCGTTTAATAAAAGAAATTTTTCGCAGAACTTTTCTTTTAATTGATAACTGTCTAAAAGATCAACTCCTTTGGGACATAAATACTCACCACATAATTTTCGCGTGATAGTTGATTTTTTTTCTAAAACAACGACATCATGACCTTGTCTGGAAAGTAGAAGAGCTGTAAAACTTCCAGCTGGCCCCGCTCCCACAATACCAATTTTTATTTTTTTGTTCACTCTTTATTCTCGTTCCTCGCTTTATTCAAGAATAATTTTATCATTGAGTTTAACCATAACGCCAGAGACTTGATCACCATTTTTAAATTTACAGTCGTAGTCTTGGAAGTGCTCCGTAAAAACTTCATCGATATCCAAAGGACAAATAAAACTAGAGTTAAACATTAAGTATTCAATTTCAAAGAAGCACTCAGGCATGAACAGTTGTAAAAAGAAATGAAACAGATGCCAGTGCTAAAGTTTATATTTAATTTTTTATAAATACCTCCATTTAAGGCTATCTATAGCATAGTATTTTGCGATTCTATCGTTAGGGTTTAGTTAGAGCATTTTAACTTATAAAAAATTCAAGGGTTATTTCAAGTTTAATCGAAGAAGGCTTTCATTAAGTCGGCACAGCCGATGTGTAACTTTCTAAGAATTTTATTCTTAATCGTTAATTTAATAAATTGTCTAAGGATCTTATCCCCATTTTCATCATGCATAAGTTCAGGATGAAATTGAAATGTAAATCCCAAACCATTTAAAAATTCAAGAGCCTCAACGATTGGTTGATTGTCTAGACTAGATCCAATGATTTTATATACTGAATCACCCTCATGAACAAAAACTGCTTGATGATGAAATGAATTAACCAACAGTTTATCTTTATCAAATGCACTGAAGACTTCACTAGAATCATCGATATTGATTAAGTGGTGACCGTTTAAATGGATTTCAGAGGCGTGTTCTTCAATTTGAATGTCTTGAGTAAGTTTCTTGTGATTGGCAACAGCACACATTTGATGCCCTCTGCATATTCCGAAATTCATTCCTTGCTTAGCCTCAATAAACTGTCTGACAAATTTAAGTTCACTCACGTCCCTTTTTCTCACAATATTTCGGGCATAAGATTTTTTTTCGCCATAAAGATAAGGATCAATATCGTCACCACCAAGGATTAACTGAGCATCGAATAAACTTATCAATTTTTCTCTAAATTCTTTTGATTCTTTTGCATCTAAGGTTAAATCGTGAACTACCGGAAGAACAAAAACTTCAGCTCCAATCGCCTCGAGCCTTTTTATGACATTAGCGACCCCATTGCCATGGGGTGGTTTATAGAGAGCATCTAGTTCATTGGTGACAACAACAAATCGTGGTTTGTCGTTTATTGCTGGCTCAAGGGATTTAAAAATACCTCGCTCATGAGTAAGTTTTCCTTCTCTAATTAGGTCTTGAATTTCGCTTTCTTCAAAAAGCCCTTGAAGAGATTTTGTTTCTTGAATTTTTTTAAAATATTCCTCAATAGCCTCTTGTCTCGTCTGGTCATCTTTTTTAGGAAATATGATTGGAGCAGAGCCGGGAGACTGTCTCCACAAAAAGGGCTCAGCTCCATAACTTAGAGTATGGAGAAGCCCAAAGATAATAAAAGTAATTATATGTTTCATAGCTATTGGGAGTTAGTTGCAAGCAATATGCCGAGCTTTCTCTATTGTTCTTAGGCAATTAGAGTGACTCCTCTGTTGAAAATATTTGATTTTGTAGAAATATTAAACACTACCAGTAAATTGTATCATGCTGAGGTTATCGTTTTCGGGTGATCCTAAGACTTAGAAAAACTTTTTAAGTCGGCTCGGTAGTGTTTCAAATGAGAGCAACTCAATATCCTTTTGACGTGTGCCTGCAATATCTAAAATCATCTTAAAAGGAGTATTCTTCTGAAAAAGAATTTCTACGATGTCCGAAGGATAAATCGTTAAATGCCCCATTCTCTCTCTCGTTGGAAATTCATCAGTGTTATAAATTAAAAAAATCAGCTCAGTGAAAAGTAATTTATTTAATTTTAGAACATCAAAAGTATAATTATATTTTTTCCCAAGTTGCTCCACTCCAATTTTTAATTGAGCGGATACGTTTACGTGATCATCTAGTTCCCCGTCTCGTCTCATGACTAAAACTTCATCAGTATAGAGGAAATGTTCAAAGTCATTTAGCTGTACACCATTTCTAGTGGTATCTAGAATAACTTTGCCATCCATGATTTCTTTTTGATGAGGAACGATGCTCGGATCATTCCACATTCCAATTTCCACTAATTGCTCTTTTGTTCCGATGTAAATTGCCCCGTGATCATAGTGTCCAGGAACGGCCATTCCCGCAAAAACAAATGGGGAACTGCACATCACTATATCCATGGGTCTTAAAGTCTTTCTTAGCAGCTCCAAAGCTTTGTTGTTCTGGTGTAGATGACCATTTCTTAAGCGTTTATTTCCGGTCATTCTGGTTAAAAATGAATTGGTGTATCCTACAGTTCCATTTATGGCCCCAAAAAATGAATCTACAAAAACGTGGTTGCTGAAATTTAAATCTTTTTGATCAATCTTTTTATCAGCAATCAATTTGAATAATGATTCATCTCCAGAATTTCCAATTGAATCTAACGAATTAAAAAATTTATCGTTATTTGAAAGATCATTGATATATTCCAGCTCATCACGCCATTCATGTGCATGGTCTTCCAGAACTATACTTTTCAATGAAGCTTTTAGGATTCGACGAAGTTGTCTATTTGAGTGATAGAATGTTTTAAAAAAAGTTTGTGCTTGGTTTAGTAAAACTACTTTTGCGGCTGTTTGAGTTAAGTCTTCCTGATTTTTTTCCGTAAGAACAATCAGAGCGCGAAAAATTTTCTGATTTATGACCAGGGTTTCTTTCAGGGCATAGACTTCGGCACCAATAAAGTTTTTATTATTAGTAAATTTTGAAATTAGATTTTGGCCGAATGGAATATTTTTCTGATTAAATTCATCAGCTAAAATAGAGAGCTCTAAGACTTGAGCTGAGGCTGCACCAATTCGGTTTTCAATAGAAGATAAATTCTGTCTATATTCGACTGTGTCGAATGCCTGTAGGATTGAGCAAAAACTCATTAGAGTCATAATTAAAAATATATTTTTCATTTGCAAATTGTAGATGATGTAAGATTTTTCTCAACCAAAAGCCAAATGGTATGTAAAAATGACCTGCTTATTAGCCCAATTTTTGTGCCTCTTGCTTAATTTAAGCGCCCAAGGATTACCAACTGGAGCATTCATTCTTGCTTCAAAAATGAAATATCTTTCTTGTATTCATCCGTTTTGAATATCAGTGCACCATTTTTAAAGTAAGTTCGGCTTAATGAATACTCAAAACAATGGAGGCAAGATTTGAAAAGTTTATTTTATTGTATGGTCGTTATTTCTTTATGCAGTTGTGGTCGTTCTGCAAACTCAGAACACCAAGAACAATCAGCTCAAGCGCAATTGATTAGTCAAAGTGCAGAGCAATTTAGCTTACCTAAATTAAACTTGCACAGAGTTGTGACAATTGACAACAACGTTACTTCTTTCTATGAAGACATGACTATTAACTCAAAAAAAGAAGATGTAGTTTTGGGGGATAATGCCTTTTACATTATGATTAATGAAAATACATTTCCTTCATTTAATGAAGTGCATTTAAATTTTTATAACAAGACGAAGGTTCGTAATATTTTTTATATTGATACCCAAAATTCGCCCCTACGGCCAATTGAAATAAGTAAAGAGAATTTACAAGGGATGAAATTGAAAGAAGTAACAGAATTTTATAAAGACGGACTAGTTTGGGGTAAACACAATCAGGACAATCCCGAAAACGACATGTTGAATAAGGCATACGTAGTTAGAACTGAAGAAATACAACTTAAAGGAAATGTAGAGTTTAAATCTCAATCAATGTATTTAATCTGGATTGAATGCTTCGGTGATATTAAGGCAGTCAATGATTATGCTTATTCGTGCAGCAAGTACAATTTGAAATTTCATTATAAATTATTAGATTATTCTTTGAACTCTAATAAAATTTAAGAAGCAAGAAGAGGAGATCATAAATGTGCATCTCCTCTTCTTTTTCTTCTTTAACCATCGAGTCAAAACTTCGGTAATATTTTATTAAAAAGTTGTTACATAATGGAATGGAGTCCACCTTGGCAAAAGTAAAAAAAACCAAAAGCACTAGCAACAACTTTTTCATAGTTGCGTGTCCAAGCAACAGAATCATTAGACCATGAAAACGCAAATCTGAATGCTTGTCACAAGCTTTTCAAGTTAGTGGAAGGTAAATCAATCATGCTAGTGGAGTATGCTCGTGAAATGATTTACGCTGAAGAGATGCATTTGGGTGAAGAGGATAAGATGCTCCTTAAACCGGGTGATGTGGGTGTGTTTAAAATCTAGTATTGCTGCTGATATCAAATATTATCTAAGATTTGCCTTATATTTTCTGGTGAGCTGGAATTAGGTATTGGGTATAATGAGTCCTGATCTTTTGATTCAGAAGCTTGAAGCTTCTGAATCAAAAGATCTTTTTGTTTGTTTTGGATAGTATCAAGATACATAGCAATGAAAGTTAAGAAGATAATTAAAATACTATTTGCGATTTTTAGTATTTTAAATTGTGCAATATCTCTTTCATTAACTGCTTCACGTTTTGCAATGTCTTCCAGAAGGTTATTATTGACCACTCGTTGTAACTTATCTAATTCATTTATCATATCACTTGGATCGGGAGATGACTGATTCTTTAAATGTTCCCACTTTTGTTTAATACTATCTAATCTTGGAAGTTTTTCTCCAGTAAGCTGTTGTTCAAATCTAATCAGATCTTCATCAATTTCCTGGATTTTGGCTCCGGAAAACACCTGTCTTTTTGGATTATTATTTAAAGTCTCTTTGATTTTCAATTCAAGATCATCAAGCTTAAATCTATCTTGAGCCA
The DNA here is from genome assembly GCA_014377485.1 of Bacteriovorax sp. GTDB lineage: Bacteria > Bdellovibrionota > Bacteriovoracia > Bacteriovoracales > Bacteriovoracaceae > Bacteriovorax. The sequence continues at coordinate 31,924 of JACMPM010000033.1, forward strand.
CTCGAATAGTTTTTGTATTGTTTAAGGTCAGAACACTTAATGAATTAAATGATTTGGAGATCATAAAAAGCAATAGAATCACACCGAGGTATAAAGTGGTTTTGAGGAAGGAGCTTTTATTCATGTTATAAACCTGGACCTATTTTTTCCCATTTAAATCAATAAAAAGCTTACACAAATATCATTACAAGAAAAATACTAAAAAAATATATGTTTAATAGAAATATATTTTTCCCGGATAAAGTGTCTTGGCACGAGGTAGAGCAACAAGAATATTTTATTTCTGTGTTATTTTGTTCTACACCTCTCGATTACTTCGTTCCTACTAAAATATCGGGTGTTAGTCCATGCATGGAGATAGATAAAAAATGTTATTGCACTCTTGGAACCAATACATGAAGTTTCTAAAAACTTCATTAAAAGTACTTCAGTTCGAGACATCAACTTGGGTCGTCTTGCAGTATTTTGAAATTGTGGAACTTTTTAAATGGCGTATCCTAGTGAATGACTTTCGAACTGCTTGCCTAAATACTCAATACCAAACGAAGCATCCAAGGATCAGTAGCCTTTTGTTTATCAAGAGACTCGGAGAGAACTTTGAACCCAGCTTCTATAATCTCTTCCATAACTTTAGTAGGTGGATAAATTCGTCGTTGAGCACACCATTTCTGACCATCAATTTCAATAATTCCAAGATAATTATTAGAATTGGTTTTATGCCAAAGAATATGATCGTTATCGAAGCGTAGTGTGTCTGTACCGCCAGTCGCAACAGTGTCAACTCCTAGAACCATCGTATCTAAAATAAAAATTCCATCTGTATTTAAAATCTTCTTGACGCCATCTAAAACGAGCTTTCGATCGTCTTCAAAAACGATACAATGAAGACAGTGGCTGTCGTAAACGATATCAAATTTTTCTTCTAGTTGATTCAGCAGAAGTAGATCGTAAACTTTAAATCGAATATTAAGTTTTTGTGCTTTTGCAAGCTCATTAGCTAATTCAATTGCAGTTTCGGAAATATCAATACCAGTAACGTTGAAACCTAATTGAGATAAAGTAAAAGCAGTTGTTCCAGTTCCACAACCTAAGTCTAGGGCATATTTACCATTAGGATTCTTGCTCCACTTATATATAGATTGTTTCAAGAAGTCATGAGTCTCTGATGAGTTTAACTCTTCTAATGTTTTTATATTTCCCCAGCCGACATGGCCTTTTTCCTTGATGATTTTGTAGGCTGACTCATGAGCGTGGTAATAAGATTTCATGCAGATTTTCTCTAGTGATTTAAATTCATTTTAAAAAGTTTAGATGATTAATGTTTGATTGAAAAGTTCGAACCATTACTTGGGTCGTCTTGCAATATTTTGAAATTGTGTAACTTTTTAAATGGCGCTTACTGCGGGCATGGTATACTTTCCTGGTATTAGCTCCCCTTCAAGGCTATTCGAAGCCAAAATCAAAACTTCTTTTCATACTCTATAGCCCAAGCTCATTTTCAAGTCTTGTTGCCAAAGGTGCAATGACTTCTTCACCAAAACTAAGCGTCGTTCCAAATAACTCATAAATTTCAGGAACTGTTTTAGATGCAGCTGCACTACATCCTTTTTTATAGCTATCAATGCCATCTGATGGATTCGCCTTATATCGATCCCAAATTGTAAGTGCGAGCAGTTCACTAATTGAATAATCAATTAGGTAAAAAGGCATTTGAAGAATGTGCAAAAACTGCCATTCAATTTTAGCAAGCCTGTCTTCGTAACCGTCAAAATCTAAGCCTTCATTATAAATACGATTTAACTCTATCCACTTTTCTCTACGCATTTGACTGCTATGTCCTGGGTTTGCATATAACCAGTGCTGAAACTCATCTCCTCGAGCGCAGCTAGAAAATAAACCTATTATATTTTTTAACTTATCTTCTTTAATTCTTTTGCACTGATCAATACCTAGATACTCACTCATTTTTTCTAGACCTATGTATTCCATACTCATAGATCCTGCTTCGGCAACTTCAGATGTACAATTTTGAAGTGCATAAGGCTCAACATCTTTACCTAGAAAATAATGGAAACAGTGGCCAAGTTCATGGAGCAATACCATTAAGTCTGACGACAGACCAACACCATTATAAAAAACAGAGGCCTGTTCAAAAATGGGATACATCACCATATATCCACCAGGTGCTTTATTTTCCCTAGAGTCTAAGTCGAGCAGATTATTTTCTCTAATTTTACAAAAGTAAGTATATAGTTCGCCATCGATAGCTTTAATGATTTTGCTAGTCCCTTCTATTAAAGAGTCACTATCACCTTTTTCATAAATTTTTAAAGGCTCTCGACCTTCAACATCTACCCCCAGATCGTAAGGCTTTACTGAATCTAAATTAAGACTTTTTTTTCTTTGTTCTAAAAGCTTTTTTCTTAGAGGAAGAATATGCTTTTTAACTGCATTATGAAAATCAAAGCAATGAGATGGTCCCCAATCGAAACGTCGTAATTCTTTGAAGCGATAATCAGTGTAAGTATTAAACCCTGCATTTTTAGCAAGCTGCTGTCTCAAAGATAATAATTGATCAAATTTTTCATCAATAATATCTGCAACTGCTAATTCAGCAATCTTGAGGCATTCATATGACTCTTTTCTTATTTGGCGATCAGGCGACTTCAAAAAAGGATAAATAGCTGGCAATGGAATTTCTTCGCCTTTCCAGTTAACGACTAACTTACCCTGAATTTCGGTAATCTCCATTGAAATTTTATCAATCTCTTTATGAATCTCAATATTTTCTGTACAAAAAATATCCATTTCATTCTTTTGATTTCTTCGAAGAATATTATAAGGTGCGCTTAACTTCTGAGCTACAACAGATTCAAGAAATTTCTTATTTAACTTTTCGTCATATTCTCTGTTAATTGGAGATATGACTTGTTCAAAATGCTCCTTTCTTTTCTTTTTCTCTTCATTCGCTACATCTGTTGTCATCAAAAAATAACTTTCGGCCATCTCATTAACTGTATATTTCTCAATGATATCTCTTTGTCTCTGAAACTGTAAAACCAACTCTGCTGTAGACATGTCCATTAGAAGTAAGTCTTCATATATCTTTTTTAATTGGTTTTCATCTGTGATGGAAATTTTTTTTAGTGATTCAAATTTTTCAAATGGATTTAATAATTTTTTCATTTTTACCTTTTATTTATTTTTTAACTGCTGCCTTAAGCTCTACAAAAGTATTTAAGTATTTCTCATTCTCGCTCCACTATCTTATTTTAGTCATATTTACAGGATGCTTCTGGGCTACAAATACGGCTTGATCAAAGTTATCTCTCGATTTAAAATACATGTAACCAGCAAGTCAATCACGAACACAATCTGTAGGAGAAAGAATTTTTATTTTTGTTCCTTCAAGGATCACTTCATCTGGCTTAATCTTATTATCGTCACCAATCTCTAAAAAACTCGAAGGAAATTCTACAAACAAATGTTTGCAGTCTGGATGCTCATAATGCCTTCCACTTTTTTTCATAAATCCTATTGTTTTCTTGAAATCTGGTAAATTCTTAACAAACATATCTAATAATGCAAAATCTAAATCTCCAGATTCATAAAGACCTTTAGAATAGATAGAAACAACAGCTTTTCCATAACTCCTTTTCCGTACATTCATTAAAATTTATTTTCATTTAATTTTCTTTATTACAGGCTTTCTTTTTCTTCTAGGATGCCTTCTTATGTTAAACATCTCTTCGCGGTTATCCAAAGGGATCGCCTCATAAAATTCTTTAATAAGTTCTTTGATATTGATTCAATCTTAAAAACAAAGCCTCTCCTACTAAAGGTTGCAGCCAGACCATGCAGTCTAAACCTTTAGACATTTATTCAATTTTTTTATAGATAAAATCTTTTCCATCTTGCTTGAGTGTGAGAGATTTAATCGCCTCACTGTCTTCTGGAAAAACAATTTTTGCATCGATTTCGGTGAAATTAAAAATAGTACTACTCTCTGCCCTTAGTACCCACGGTTGTTGCTTTGCTATATTCACAATAAGAAATTTATTATTTTGTGAAGTGACTATCGACATCTTATTTCCAAGATCATTTTCAAAATCCCCAACAAATCGTTCTAATTGTTTTAAAGACATTGAGTAAGTTTTTTTAATTCTACACTCCTCACCTTTGAAAAATTCGACCAAGCAAGGAACATTATTTGAATTATTCGTTAACAAGGTAAGCGCACGACCAGTTTTAGGCTGAATAATAATTAAACTACTAAATCCACCAGTTCCACCATCTTTCGTATAAATAAGTCCATCTGGGTGATTACGCACGTACCAACCAAGGCCCAATTGAGCATCCTTTCCTTTGTAATGAATTTCTTGTGTAAGAAGAATTGCTTCTTTCAGTGAAGTTGATTCAGGTTTTAATTGCGCCTGAGCAAAATCTAGTAAATCTTGTATCGTTGCTCTCACTCCACCCGCACTATTAAAAACTCCCAAATCCCAATGAGAGGTTTCTACAGAAGTCGATGCATAAGGAATGGCAAAATTATTTCTTTGATTACCAGTAAGAGTTATCGTCATAGGCATATTGAGCTTCGTCAAAATTTCCTGTTTTAGAGTTTCTTCGTAATCTTTTTTTAAATTAAGATTAGTTAAAATTTGACCTAAAAGAGCAAAAGCTAAATTTGAATAATGATACCCATATGGCTTACTTTTGATTTCTTTATAGCTTTGCAAGAATGACATGAATTGCTCTTGCGTATAATCAGTGTAGGGATTCGTTGGGTTTTTTGGGTTCATATTATTTGGCATTCTTGGTAGACCGGAAGAATGTGTGCTTAATTCCCTAAGAGTTATTCTCCCAACATCACAATTTATCAGAGAAGGAAAGAATTTGCTTACTTTATCATCTAAATTTAATTTTCCTTCAATAGCAAACTTTGCCAAAAGTTCACTGGTTAAAACTTTAGTAATCGAAGCAATTTCAAAAAGTGTAGATTTTAAAATTGGTTTATCTTTAGCCACATTCATTTTACCCAAAGTATAAATAGACTGCTTGCCAGACTCATCGATTATCCCAAGAGCAATTCCCGCATTGTAACCATTATCCACACTATCCTGAGATATATCCCTTACTTTATCTACCCATGTTAATGAGGCAAGATCAGAATTAACTATAATTGGAATGTTAGAGACAGATCGATTTTTATTTTGGGAACTCGTCGAGCAACTAAGAAGAATTAAAAACATTACAGATAAAAGTATTTTCATTTTTAATCCTTTTGAGAGAGATCTTACATAAGTATCGTACGGTCTATGGAATTGTTCAATCACTAAAAAAAGAACCTAGACCTAGTTCCAGTCACATACTTTTTTCTTTCACGTTTTCCGAATAAGGTTTTATCGACGATTAGTATTTTATTTCAATGCTGCTTTTCATTTTTTGGATCACCAATCATATGGGCAGTAGATATTAAATATGTTCAAGGTATGTTAAGTAAAAAAATAGATCGCACCAAAAAACAAAAAGATAATTGGTTATTCCGAATAGAAATATGAAATAAAAACGAGAAAATTATTTCTGACGAGTAAGCCGATCAACTCAAAATATTGGTTAATTAATTTTTTGATTTTATTTGTAGTGGTAAAGTTTGAGCAATGACAAACAGTTAGTAATTTCAAAAACTTACCCAGTGGCGCACCCAAATGGATGACTTTCGAACTTCTTGTCTAGAGGCTAATGCCTTGATCTTGAACAGCACGAAGCAAAATAGCCAGACTTCCTTCTGAATCATACAAAACTTGTGATCCATCCGAAATCACCCGAAAAGTGTTAGGCCCTATTGGATCTATAGTTGCCCAGGCAGGAGTCGTAATATTAAATTCAACTTCCAAGCCTCCTTCATAAAAGGTTCTAAGAGTTTTCACTGCGCCCCAGTCTTCATGTTTAGCACTAACTACTGCACCAAATACATTTAACCATTTTTGGTCTTTAAGCAACAACTCAATATGGGAAACAAAAAACATTATATCAATGTCGGAATCAGGCTTGGCATTATTTTGAGCATAAGACCCAACGAGAAGCACGCCAGAAATATCGGACTGCTCTTGAGCCCACTTAACTATTTCATCAATAAGTTTAAGAGCGCTATCATTCTGCCCAATCACTTTAAGCAGCCTTCTCTCTCGTGATCCATAGATCATACTCAGCCTGCATTCTCACCCACATTTCGGCACTCGTACCAATCGTCTGCTCAAGTTCAAGTGCAAATTGAGGCGAAATACTTCTCTTACCATTCACGATCTCATTTATCTTTTTAGGTGAACAACCATGAAGCTCTGCCAATTGAGATTGATTCAGATTCATTTCTTTCATATAGACTTCATTAAGAACTGTTCCAGGATGTAGTGGTTTTGGATTTCTAATCATAAAATTACCCTCTGTGATAATTCTCAATTACGACATCTGAGAATTCACCATTTTTAAATTTAAAAGTTATGCACCATGGAAGTTGTATCGTTACGCTCCAATAATCTTTTTTGTTACCTTGCAATTTATGCAACCTAATATTTGGTGGCTGCCCTTTTATTTTCAAGTCATTTATCGTTGAAGTATAGTGCATGATGGTTAGCAATGCTTTAGCACGAATCCATAATTCTCTCGGAAGAGTCTTCGAACTATTCGTTTCCCAAATGTCTTTCGCTAATTTATTTCCAAAGCTAACTATCATTATTCCACTATACCACCTTGGGGGATAGGTTTCAACATGTGAATAAAATCTTAAAAATAGAACAAATTGTTAAGTGGTTGATTTTTTTAATGGCGCA
>JACMPM010000034.1 GCA_014377485.1 Bacteriovorax sp.
GCCGTATCAGTCATGCCGTAAAATTGATCGAGACAAGCTTCAAGATCTATATCAATGCCTAAACCTTTCAGCACAAAGACTGCTGCTCTAGCATGAAGAGGTTCAGTATTCACAATGGTGCCATCCATATCGAAAATAACAGTATCTAGGTCTCTTAGCAGAGTTTTTAAGTCAGACATTTAGGGGGACTCCTTGCCCGATAAAATTTTTATCATTTTTCAGTTATAATTGTATGAGAGAAAGTGAGGACTAATCTATGAAAATCTTTTCCCCTCCCGAAAGTAGTGCACCCAAAGAGGGTGCTCCAGTTAAAAAAAACGTCAAGGGCCGTAAACACGCTGCTGTTCCTGAGAAGCAGGAAGTCAGTGACAGGGAAATAAGAGAAAAACTAGCTAGTCACGTAGAAACTTCAAATTCGGCCAAGTCTCAATTCATTCAAAAAAATTCCAAAGCCCTTGGTGCAGGTTTTATGAATGAAGACATCAAACCAAAGCCGCTTGAAGAAAAGGTTCCTGGAGACATTGAAGAAGTTGTTGAGAAAAAAGAAGATGGTGTGAAAGACTCGCACCTTTTACTTAGCGATGTAAAATTGAATGATCCAACTGACCCTAATACCCAAGAGAAATTAAAATCTGTTTTAAGGAGCGGTGCATTTAGTTTTAATCCACGCGAGAAAGAGACACTAGAGAAAATTTTATCTGGCAATTAAGATTGGTGAATTTTTTCTGCATTTTTTTCTGCAACTTCTAACAACACTTGTAGTTTTTCTACTGTTGATTTGATGACGTCATCTAATTTTCCTTCAATGAGACTCGCAGCTGAATGATCATGTCCACCGCCGCCTAGAGCTCTGGCCATTAAACCAACATCAATAACTCCAACTGAGCGCAAAGAAACTTTTATTTCATTACCCATTTCTTTAAACATCACGGCTACTTTAATATTATCGAGAACTAGAAGGTGATTGATAAAAGCATGAGTGTCTTCGGTATCTACATGAAATTTTTCTAATAAGTCTTCGGTTAGAGTAAGCCAGGCGATCTTTTCATCTTTAGTTGTGTGAACGGTAGAAAGAACTTTCCCTAATAGCTTCATGAAAGTAATTTTCTTAGTTCCGTAAATCATATTATAAGCGTGTGGCGGACGCACACCAGTGTCCATCAAACTTCCAATCAGTCGATGAGTGTTTCCAGTCACTGTCGGATAGCGAAAGCTGCTGGTATCGATAAGAACTGCAGTATAAAGTGGAAGTGCCATCTCACGGGTCAGTTCAACTCCGATAGACTTAATTAAATCTCCCGCCAATTCGCCGGTAGCGGCTTTACTGGTATCGATGCAATTATTAAGCATGACTTCTTTGGGGCACGGATGATGATCAATAAAAAGATGTTCTTTAACTTTTGTGGCAAGTTTTTTAACTCTCTCTCCAATGCGTTCTAGAGAATTAGTATCTGTTACAACAAAAAGATCAACTTCTGCATCTTGATAAAAAGATTGATAATCATCTACCGAGATCACACAATCTTGAGGGTCAAGATATTTGTATCGCTCTAATAAAGGCTCTTCGTTTACACAAATAGCATTTTTTCCCAACGATCTCATCGCCAGGCAGAGGGCAATCTCGCTTCCAATACCATCGGCATCTGGAAAAATATGCGTGCTGATCACGATATTTTCGGCCTTGTCGATCATGAATTTGAAACGTTCGGTGATATTCATACTGTGAAGTCTAATCGTAAATTTTGAGTCATACCTTAAGTTATACTAAAATTTTTTTCAAATGGGGGAACAAATGCTACGATTTTGAGAGTTTTTGAATATTTCTCACAAAGAGTGGTCCTATGGAACTTCGATCTGACATTGCAATTGATATAAAAAACCTATCTAAATCATATCCTGGGCGGGTGGCCTTGAGCGATATTTCCTTTTCTGTGAAGAAAGGAAGTGTCCACGGCTTTCTTGGGCCAAATGGAGCGGGCAAGTCCACAACTATGAAAATCTTAAGTGGATTGATTCGTGAATCAAGTGGAGAGTTTATTGTAAATGGAAAAATTGGTTTTTTGCCAGAGCACCCACCTCTCTATCCCAATATGTCGGTGCAAGATTATTTGCAATTTGTGCTCGCAATTTATTCTCCACATCAACAAAATAAGCAATCAGTTATAGATGTGATGGAGAAAACCGGTCTCTCTCATGTGGCAGATCGCTTGATCGGAAATCTCTCAAAAGGTTATCAACAAAGAGTTGGAATCGCCCAGGCTTTAGTTCATTCACCAGAAATTATTATTCTGGATGAACCTACAGTTGGCCTTGATCCAGCCGCTATTGCAGATATCCGCACTCTCATTACCAAGCTAAAAAAAGATCACACTATTTTATTTTCTACACACCAACTTCACGACGTAGAACTTTTATGTTCAGACATTACTCTGATTAATCACGGCAAGATTGTAGTTTCTGGTCCACTTGAAACTATTTTAGAAAATCTTAAAACAAGAATGACCATTCATGCTCGAGTAGTGAACTTTGGCGAAGCTGAAAAAAAGAAAATGATGAGTCAGTTTCATTTAGAGTCTGTTGATTTTACGAATGATCAGGAAAAGAAAAATGTTTTTTTAAAAATTACGGCCAATGCGCCAGATAGTTTGAAAAAAGAGCTCTCGCATTTTTTAGCGGCTGATTCGATTGGTCTGCTGGAGTTTGGTGAAGTCAGGCTGGACTTGGAAGAACTCTTTAAACAAATGATTCATTAACAATTAAAATATAATGCAGAGAAAACGATGTATATAAAACAGATCAAGGTATTGGTAAAAAAAGAGTTAAAGGATTCCTTCTTATCCCCACTTATCTATATTCTCACCGGGCTTTTTTGTTTTATGATGGGATGGCTTTTCTTTAACTATCTTATGCAGGCTAAAACGCTAACCACGGCAACAATGACACAAGCGGTGATCACTCCCATCTTCGGAAATATGAATTTTATTTTTGTTTTTTTATGTCCGCTTCTGACAATGCGTACTTTTGCTGAAGAGAGAAAGCAATCCACCCTCGATTTACTTTTAAGATCGCGCTTAAGTGAAATGCAAATTATTATTGGAAAATTTATTTCCAATGCAGTCTTAATTTTATTTATGTTGTCGTTTACTTTTATTTTTCCCTTGATCCTGGCCTTCTCAGGTTATAGCGATTGGGGAGTCGTAGGCAGTTCATATTTGGGCGTGCTCTTATCCGTCATGGCCTATCTTTCAGTTGGTCTTTTTTGCTCTAGTTTAACTGACAATCAAATTGTAGCGAGCCTACTTACTTTTTGCATTCTTCTCGGTTCAATGTTGATGGTGATAACGGTGAATGCGACAAATAATTATTTACTGGCCTTGATTGTTCAATATCTCACGGTGCCCTTTCATTATGAAGGATTTGTGAAAGGAGTAGTGCACTCATATAGCTTGGTTTATTTTGCCAGTTATTTAGCTTTCTTTTTTTTATTAACACTCAAGTCTCTGCAATCGAGAAAATGGTAGTCTATGAAAAAGTGGTATAACCTTTTAATTGCGATTGTTAACATCATTCTTTATTTTGTATTAATCGCACTTTGGATTTCAATTCCGGAAGTCCTTGCTTTAAATATTGCACTCACAGTTTTTAATCTGGTGCTGACGCTGGTATTGGTTTATTTAAACCGGGAAGGTCTTAGTATTTATTACCAAAGTCAGCAATTTAAAAAACTGACGGAAGCTTTAGTTTTTATTTCTCTCGTTTTTTGCTTATTGGGTATAGCAAATTACTGGGCCTACAAACATCCCATTCAAAAAGATCTTTCAGCTTACAAGATGAATTCTCTTAGTGATCAAACTAAGAATGTTTTGAAAAATATGAAAGGAGAATTGAAGTTTAAGTTATTTGCCAGAAAACAAGACTCATTGGCGTGGATTACCCTTTTTGAATTCTATCGCGCTGAAAAAAATAATCTCTCTATAGAAAAAGTTGATATTGATGTCCGCCCAGATTTAGTGGCCGATTACCATATTACCGACACTGCTACCTTAGTAATCGAGTTCAATGGAAAACGACAATATGTAACAGAGAGAGATGAACTTAATATAACTAATGGTCTTATTAAAATTTCTAGATCTTCAGATCCTGTAGCCTATTTTGTTCAAGGTCATGGCGAAGCCGATATCAATTCAATAGAAACAGAAGGCCTTAAATATATATTTGAGGCCATTCGAAATTCTGCCGTCGATGTGCGTCCTCTAAACCTTCTCTCGACTCAGGAAATTCCTTTTGATGCTAAAACTCTAATACTTTGGGGACCCAAAACAACGCTTCAGCCAAGTGAACTAAAAGTTATTCAACGCTTTTTAGACCGCAAAGGAAATCTACTGGTCGCGGTTGATCCTGACCTAAATCTTGATCCACAACCTGAACTTCGAAAATTATTAGTGCGCTATAGACTCATCGTTAGAAATGATTTGGTTATTGATCGCAAAAGTTTTGTAAACGGTTCAAACGGATCTATTCCTCTGGTAGACACTTATAATACCGAGCATCCCATCACTCGAAAATTTAAGGGACAAGTCTTTTTCCCGCTAGCTTCTTCTCTAGAAGAAGTTCCTGAACAGATCAGTAGCGAAAAAGGAAGAGTGTCGATGCTTGCAAGCACTTCAACATTTCCAGAATCGTGGGGCGAGACAAGCATAAAAGAATTTGGTAAGCAAGAGGTTGTCTATACTCCCGGCAAAGACAAGCCGGGCCCGTTGAATCTTTTTGCTACCTTTGAAAGCGATCATAATAAGATTGTAGCTTTTGGTAATTCGAGTTTCGTAATAAATGCCTATTTAAAATTCGGAACGAACTACGCGCTCTTTTTAAATTCACTCTCTTGGTTGGTAGACGAAGACCGTTTAATTTCATTTAATCTTCCAATTGTACAAAGTGAACCGATTTTTATTTCTAGCCCGCAAATGGGAATTGTCTTTTATTTTTCTGTACTTTTTTCACCGCTAATTCTTTTTGGAGTGAGTATTTATATGTACCGCCGCAAACGAGATAAATAATGTTTAAAAAAAATAAAAATTTAATCCTTTTTGCCTTACTGATCGTCGCCATTGGGTTTACTTATTGGTTTGAAGAGCGTGGCAATGATAATGCTTTAAAATTAGAAAATAAACGCACCGAGGTTTTAAATACTGAACACCTCGGAGAGCTTGTAGGTGTGAAAGGTCTTAAAATAGATTTTGTAAAAAAGGGTGACGCATATTATGCTCGAGCCGACGATGTTCAAATTGATATTCTTTTGGCGAAAGCACGCCTCGATGAATTTTTTAAAATTCTTGGTTCATTAAAGGTAAAAACATTTTTACAAGATTCTGATGTTAATAAAGTTGGCCGTGCCTTTTATATCCCTGATGATGCGCTAAAAATGACTTTTCAATTTGAGAAAGGCGAAGTCACTTTTACTCTGGGAAAAAAACTTGATTTTGATCAGACCTTTTATATGGAGATCACTCAAGAGGGAAAAAAACATATCGTGATCGTAAAAGACGAATCTCCCGACCCGGGAGTTTACAAAACCGATCAGGAATATCAGCGTTCAGAGGTAAAGTATAAACGCCTGACCATGGTTTTCATGCTCACCAATGTCTATTTTTATGACACCAGACTTTTTAAGGATCTCTATACTGATGAAAAAATCATAAACTTCGACGAAATTACAATTTCTACTTTTAGAAATAAAAAATATTCCATCGACTTTAAACGTACATTGACTAATCCACCGGCCCCCAAAGGCATTGTTTATTTTGAAGAGAATTGGATATCTTTTCACCGCACCTTAACTCATATGCAGGGAAGGACTGTGATTGCAACGTACGAGCCAAGTGCACTCTCAGAGATACTTTCTCAATTTGAAGTTAAAGACAGAAGCGGTCGAAATTATACTCTGACACTTTATAAAAAATTTGGGGAGCAAAATGGCTATTTCCTTAGTTCAAGTCTTGATAAACTTCTCTATATTTTAAAACCTGAAGATGCGCGCCTTTTTTTCGTGAATGTTCAGGATTTTTGGAAAAAAAGCATTTTACCCGATTTGAAAGAATACGTATTAGGGATAACTTTTTACGATCGTAATACTGATCAAGTTAAAGTCATTGACCGTGAACTCTTTAAAGTTGAGTCTCTAAAGCAGGGGCCGGTAACAAGACCGCTTGAGTTTAAAAAGCTAATTGATTTTCTGAAGACTGAAGGAGACCACGTCTCTGTGTTGACGGAAAAACCAAGTGAAATTCTCAAGAAAAATATAATGCGACTCAATTTTGATAATAGAGTGATGAGTGTTATCCTTGAAGACAATGATGCCATTTTAGTCGACCTCGATTTAAAAATAAAAATCCATCATTATGTAGGCGCCACATTGCCATTTAGTATTAAGCGCTCTGATTATTTCGAAGGAACCAAATGATCGAATCATTGCAACTCTATTTCAATGCCTTTAAGAACTACGCTGATCAAAAGGATGAGCGCCAATTATCTTATTTTGAATTGATGGGAATTTCGTGGAGCCTTCATATCGTTTATGCTTTTTATTCGGTGTTCGCACTTTATCTCGGAGTAAAAAGTTATACTTATTTTTCAAGTTCAAAAGATTTTGCTCATTTGGCTCTAGAGTCTTTTAGTTTTAAATTTCAAAAGATCACTCTTTTAACAACATTGTTTGGAGTCATTTTTTATCCCTTTCTTTTTCAATTTGCTTATAAATTCTGGAAAGGTGCTTTTAAGTTTTATGCCAATATTTTTGATTATGAAGATAAGCGTTTGGAAGAAAAAGCTGATGAAATTTTAAATACTGCTTTTTCTGCAAACCTATTTTTAATTTTGCCAATCATTGGAAATATTTTAAGTAATATCGCACTAGCTTTTTTTCTCTTCCAGGGAATGAAGAGAAAATACGAATTTACATCTTTGCAAGCTAGTTTAGTACTTATTACACCTTTATTTTTGCTTTTTTTATTCTCAATATTCAGCGCGTCTTATTTCATATTCTTATTTACCTTGCTCTAACTGATCTAAATATGATTCTGAAGCCTCAATGTTAGAAATTATTAATTTTTAATCCTACTCATGGCGTTTATTGTCTGTAATATTTCGTTACACACACAAGTTTTAGATATTTGAATTTGAGACATTTTGGGGAGGAATCTATGGGACTTTTCGGGACTATGCCTGGAGTTTCTGGAAGTATTGAGGTCGTTTGCGGCCCGATGTTTTCTGGAAAAACCGAGGAGCTTATACGTCGGGTGAAAAGAGCGCAGATTGCTCGCCAAAAAGTTCAAATTTTCAAACCAGCGATTGATAATCGCTACCACGAAACAGAAGTTGTTTCTCATTCATCTCAATCGATGGAAGCAACGCCAGTAAACAGCTCAGTAGAAATTTTGCAAAGAGTTTTTGACTCAACGAGAGTTGTCGCTATAGATGAAGTTCAATTCTTTGATGAAAATATTTCGATCGTAGTTGAGAAACTTGCTCGCCGTGGTATCCGAGTCATTATGGCAGGCCTGGATCAAGATTTTCGTGGGTTGCCATTTGGTCCAATGGCAGCACTTTTAGCTATAGCTGATACCGTAGATAAAATTCACGCTATTTGTACCGTATGTGGTGCAGGTGCGAGTAAAACATTCAGAAAAAATCCAAAAGAAAGTACACAGGTATTAGTAGGCGAGACAGATTTGTATGAGGCCCGTTGTCGTGCTCATGCCGATTTTTTCGGAGAAGATGAAGATCAACTGGCCTTCTTTTCTAATTTAAATGCCAATTTGAACGACTCGCGTTCCAAAACCAAAAACTTATAGTACACTAGAAGCAATACTTAACCCTAAACTTCGGATTTTAGGATGACTGCTTCTAAAAAAATTGATGTATTTATTTCCAAAGAAGCGATTGATAAGCGCGTAAAAGAACTCGCTGAGATGATCAATCGCGATTACCAAAACCAAGAAATAATTATAGTTTGCGTTTTAAATGGTTCGTTCATTTTTTGCGCAGACCTTGTTCGCTATATAACTGTTCCCGTTCAAATTGAAATGGTCTCACTTAGTTCTTATGAAGGAACTGAAAGCTCAGGCGAAGTGAGTTTTCGTTTAGACGTAAAACAATCTCTGGTTGGCAAGAATATCATCCTCGTTGAAGACATTGTTGACACCGGTTTAACTATCAGTTTTTTATTGAAGCATATGAAACTTAAAAATTTAGCCAGCCTTAAACTCTGCTCGCTGCTTTTAAAACGTGCTCGTTTAAAAATCGAAGTACCAGTTGATTATTTAGGATTCGATATCGAAGATAAATTTGTTATCGGTTATGGTCTTGATTTCGACGGACACTACAGAGAGCTTCCGTATATCGGAGTTTACGGTGCATAAATTAATCCCACCCCACGGATATGCAGAAGGATCTGTAAGAGTAGATCTGCTAGGTGGAACATTGGATCTCAATCCAATTAATCTCATTCTACCGAATGTTGTCACACTCAATCTCGCTACATCGTTAAAAGCAAAAGTTAATATTACTGAATTAGACTATGATGGCGTGGAAATTGTTTCGCGCGATTATAATTCTACCGACCGATTCATATCTGGTGATTTTACTGAAGCGAATTTTCAAAAAGGTTTTTTTGGTAACCTCACATTCATTGCACACTTATTAAATCTTTTCGGCATTCATAAAGGAGTGCGCTTAGAGCTTGAATCAGGTTCTCCTCCGGGAGCAGGCCTTGGTGGATCTTCTGCGATGGGAGTTACTTGCTACGCCGCTCTTTCCCGTTTTGAAGGTTTAGAGTTCGATCGTATCGATGCCATTCTAAAAGTGAATGCAATTGAAGCACGTATCTTGGATTGCGGGCCGGCCGGTTACCAGGACTATTACCCTGCTATGTTTGGTGGTGTTTTAGGTTTAGTCGCGACACCTGGAAGGGTTCACGTTGAGCAGCTTTATACAGAAGAACTTAAAGACGTATTAGAATCGCATATCACTCTCGTTTATAGCGGTGAAACGCGGTTATCCGGAATAAATAATTGGGAAGTCTATAAAGCTTTTTTTAATAAAGACCAAGCAGTCAGGGCAGGACTTACAGAGATTGCTCGTCTTTCTCACGATGCACTTTTAACTATTCAAAAAAAAAATTATACCGGTTTAATTCCGCTTATCGGTCTTGAAGGCGAAGAGCGCAGAAAATTATTTCCTGGAATACTAACTCCAGGTATGCAAGAGCTTCATAGTGAAATTAAATCTCTTGGAAATCATTTTGGAATGAAAGTTTGTGGAGCAGGAGGAGGCGGATGTTTTCTTCTTACTCATAAACCAGCTGATAAAAACTTAGTAGAGACTTTGATAGATAAATTCCGAATGAAAAAATTGGAATTTAATGTGGAGAAACCTCTTTAGGGAGTATTTTGGATGGAAGCTAAAAATATCGGAAGTCTCAGTATGAAAGGCGGTAGAAATGATAATTTTTATTTCTGCTTGATAGAATATTATCCAGAGAGCAGCCGTTGGTTTTTAAAGTCCCTCCTTCCCGTTAAAGATGAAGAGGCCAATGATAGTGACGAGGCTATACGTGACTGGATTCACAACTTTGGCGTCAAACAACTGGTCGTTGATTTCCCCCTTTCAAAAGCTGCCTGCAGCGAATGCGAATTAGATTGTCCCGGAGCAGGTCAATGTCCTAAGCCCAGTGTTGTGGCCGTTCGTGAAAAAATGAAAAATCTAGTCAATGAAGACTTAAAGTTAATTAACTCGAATCCCAAAAAATATGAGCAAGATAGAAATAAAGCGGATGAGATTGTCTACAACCGAGATATTTTCGAAAAAGAAACAGCCCACCACTTGCTTACACGTTCTTTTAAAAGACGATTGAAAAAAGGATTTCTTCCTTATTGGAACCGCGCTTTGGATTTCTGGGTTTGGCAATATTACTACGACCAAATTTTGGATACTTTTAATACTTCATTCGATTCATTTGGAAATATTTCCTTGATGATTCTTTCGCGTTTTAGTTATATCAAACGCCATTTTCCAAAATACGTTGAACTTTTTGAAGGTAATGGACAAATTATTTTGATTGAACTTTTAAGATCGAAAATCATCGCAAAAAAAGATGTTGATATGTTGAATGATATTGATTTAGGAATGGAAGTTCGTCTTGATGCCATAAAAAAAATTGAAGGAAAACTCGATATCTTTATTTACAACCACGACCTGGAAATTCTTGTGAAAAATCCTCGAGCCTTTGATTCGTTTCTACTGGCCTTAGCCGGTCAGAATGTTCTTCAGGAAAAAAATCGACAATTGCCCGAGTGGACTCAACCTAATGAAACCAAGTTTATCATTCCGAACTTCGGTTAATAAACTTAGAAAAAATCTATGGGTTCTATAACATAATCATCTTTATAATCATTTAAATTGCGATTCACAATATTCCGTAATATAGCTTTTTTCGACTTCAAAACTAGTGGGAGAAAGAGTGTTAAAAAAATTAACTGCGGTTTCATTACTTTTAGCTTTTTCACAAGCTTATGCAGCAGCCCCGCTGAACAGTGATCTCAATAAGTCTTTCGATGAGCTAAATTACAAATTAAATGTTGAATGGAATCAAACTGATTCAAATTTTTATAATGAAACGATTAAAAAATTTGAAAAAGAAATTGAAGGACTTCGGGCGCGTGGTTTAAGGTCCTTGGATTTGATCAAGTACTCAACTGATAAGATCAAAGACCATAATGCTCAAAAAGAATTCAATGAAATTTCAAAATTTATTAATGAATCGGGGATGAGTGCGGACGAAGCTCTTTCCTTTACCATTTCAAAACTTGAAAGTATTTATTCCCGCGGAGCAAGTTGGAATGGAAACAGGCCAGAATCAAAAACGGCTTTAGTGATAAGTGCTATAATACTTGTACTCGTCATAAGCCGTTATAATGAAAGTGATAATACTTAAACGTTATTTTTTAGCTGCTTTCGCGAATCCTTCAGCAAGACAGGCTTCAATTTTTCTCGAGCCATCTGGCATTCTTGAACATTTCATTGGTTGTGCTTTTTCTTTTTCTTTCCATTCAAGATAAATCATAAATGAACCGCTTGAAGGATCAAACCCAGGGTAAATTTCTACTCCACCACGTCCATCTGAATTGTGGTTCATTGCATTCATCGCAAGCTTGGTAATTAAATGTCCCGCGACTGCACCTATAATAACGTCTGAAGCCCAATGTGCTTGATCATGCATACGAGCGTAAGCTGTTATGGCAGCAACTCCATAGGCTACGTAAGGAACGATAGGATAATCATCTTTATACATTTCAGAAATAACAGTTGCGATGGTAAATGCCTGACCTGTGTGACCCGAATAAAAAGACTTAGCTCCTGAATTAAAAAAACTGTATGGACCTTCACCTGTATTTGGTCTTGCTCTTCCAAAAGTAGTTTTCGCAGCAAGAGTAACAATCGATGTAGCTAAGCTTGCACCAACCATAAACAATCCAGCTTTTTTCAGTTTATTATTTTCAAAATAAACACCAACAAAATATGAACCAGCGGCAATTGCCATTCCCGCAGTTCCAGTTCCTAAAAAATTTCCTACAGTAGCAATCTGTGCGGTTGTGCTGGATTTGTGGGCTTGAATGACATCCATGATGTCTTGATCATTTTTAAAAGCAATAACACCTAAGCTGGTGGCTGCCGCTAAGGTAAGTAGCTCGCTATTATCTAAGGCCAGAGGAATAAAAATAGATTTTTGAGTGTCTTGTGAAAGATAATTGTTTAATTCATAAGCATCCATGATCACGCCGTTAAATCTGGCGATATCTATTTCTTGTTCAGCTGTACAGCCATAGATTGTTTTTTTACATGCATTGACCTCTTTTATCATTGATCCGTAATCGAGGTTTAATGGTGCTGCAAATGATTGAGTCGTCATAAATAACGAGAGCATTAGAACGAGTGTTTTTTTCATGAAATCCTTCTATGTTTTATTCAGCTACAATTTTAAAATTTTTAATAAAAACTCTTATCGCTTCTTTGAAATTATCCGGAATTTGCTGATATCCTTCATCTTTAAAATCAAGTTTTTTACCATTATTAACGGCATTGATTTCTTTTTCCAACACATCATCACGAAGAGAACCAAGTTTATCGTTTAACTCTTCAAGAAATTTGAAAGTCGATTCTAAGTTTTGTCTTTTATCAGTTCTATCTTTCATTAATTGTGCTACCGCTAGAAAATGTTTTAACATCTTTCTCGTTTCATGAAATTCATCAACGTTTAATTTTTCTTTTTTAAGATGTTCTAAAATCTGAATTTTTATTTCATCAAGATGCTCTTTCGTAGCCTTTGGAGTGGAAGCAACAAAAGCATTAAACTCATGATTAATTTCTTCTAGATTTAACGATTTAACGACTTTCTTTGCTCCATCGGGAACAGCTTTCCAGGCATTAAAGTCTAAATAGTCATTGAGTTTTCCTAAACTTTTAGTGAATTTCTCAAATTGCTCAGGGCTTGTGTGATCTTTAGAATAAACTTCAAAAACACTTCGCAAAATTATAGCTTGTTTACGAATGGCCTTAAGATTTTCGATCAGATCATCTTTCATCAGATCAGAATGCTTTAATTCTTTAATTTCGCCATTTTTTAAACTTGCCAAAATATCTTTAAGACTTTCATTCTTAGTGTTTTTTTGGTTAATAATTTTAGTGAAATTCTCTCTAGCTTGTTGAAAAATTTTCATTGCAATATCTTCATGAAGCTCAAGTATGGCCGTTGTGTCTGGGAGGTGTTTTAAGCGTAATTTTTTAGGAAGGTCAGTATTTAGTATTTCTAATCGATCAGTTTTAATAATTCGATTAGTAAGCTCTACGCAATTTTCCGCTCGTGCATTAAAACTCAACGCCACAGTTGAAGCTATAACTAAATATAATATTTTAAAATTGATCATAATAAGACGTATAATGCAAAGAAGAGGCCGGAAGGTTAACGGGAATATAAGTGTTCGAAATAGCACTTTGGATTTAGCTTGAGCGGTTAAAGGCCGTCTAAAGTTTAGACAGCTGCACTTTCGTAATCACAAAATCGACTCAATACTTCCAGTTTCAATTTTATCATTTAATAGATCTATTTTTTAACAACTTCCCTTCATATCCTATGTAAACGAACTACCTATCATTTTGAGGCATCTGCCTCTTTTGTTTTTTTGTATATATCCCAAGGAACCTAAGTGAAAAAAATAAGAAAGAATACTCAACTTAGTTTAATTTACCTGAAACGTGCGGGGCGACCTGCAATTGTTGATATTGGAATAAGGCATATATCAAGAGATGGAAGTGTTTACTATATAGGCTACAAATACTTTTGGAGTTAACTAAATTTAAGAACTCTGGTTCCAAGCTCCAAACTCAAGACTACACCGCCAATCGAGCCCAAGAGCCACAGGATGGAGAATTCGACGAAAAGTTGGGGATTAAGCATCAGAAGAAATCCGAGTGAAGCGAGGATGACTGTGAATGAAGCTAAAAATTTCTTATGGCGAAGGACTCGGGCTTCATCGCGCGAAAGAACAATGAGAGCACTGATCATTGAAGTCGTGGTGAAAAAAGCACCGCAAGCAAAATCGCAAAAGTGAGGCCCGATCTTCATAAAGGTATCCATTAAATTAAAATTACTTTTAAAAACAGACAGACCGAATTGCGGACAAATACTTAGTGTAACCAACGCTGTTATCAGGTGAATGGAAAATAGCTTTAAAAGTAGAAATTTTAAATCGGGATTTAAGCGCAATTTAATTTCTGTTAAAATCTTATTATTAAGTTGGTTTGGAATTTTTTTCATACTTCACCTTGTCTTAAATTAATCACAAGTCTACTAACCATTTTACGGAGGGAACTTTCAGACTTGTTTAATAAACCGGCCATTTCTTTATAAGAGAGCTCGTCTATATATTTCATTTTCAATAATTCTTTTTGAACCTCATCCAACGCAATCGAGTTTATAAGCTCAATATCTGACTCAATATTTTCTGAGTGATCTATTGATGAGATTGAAGCAATTTTTTTTTCGTAACGTTTATTCGAGCGAAAATGATCAATCACTGAAGTCCGGGCAATTACAAATAACCATTGTTCAAATTTATACTTTTCATTATAGAGATGTTTGCTCTCGTGTATTTTAATAAATATTTTCTGTAATAAGTCTTCAGCATCAGCTTCATTTTTTAACTTTTTAATTAAAAAAGAGAAAACATTCTGGCTAAAACGGCGATAGAGTTCGTGAAAAGCAACATAGGCTAATTCAGGGGACTTTTGCTGATAAATAATCATAAGTTCTTCAGCAGTTTTAGTTTTTAAGTCTGGTATAAAGATGAGCTGCTCCTAATCATTGGGTATACGTCACAAAACCGTAATTTGTGACGTATACTTAGCAGAGTTATAAATCCATTCTATCAAGAGGTAATTGTGATTTCCAAGTTTTTATTAATACTGGTCATAATGACCGTTTTTGACGGTCATTTAGCACAGGCTCATCCTGTGGCCTATGCCGATTCGAACTCTATTATGACATGGAATAGTAAAGAAATGAGCGACTGGATGTACACCCATACATTTACTCCCTATTATTCTTTGAGCGCCAGAACAACACGTATTTTGACCAGCGAAGGCGAGAGACGCTTCTATATTCCACATTTTAATTTTTTAGCCAAACGATGGAATGAACTGGATTCTCAAGCCAATATTTATTTAAGCTTTGGACATGGTGGAGAAGAAGTTTCTCATTCATTGAAAGATGTTTCACTTCTAGCAGTTGAAACAGACTGGGAATCTCGCAAATATTATGTATCGTTTAGACAAGAGGCTCTTCTTGTCTATAAAAAAAGAGGCAGCAATTTATACATGACAAAATTACGTGCGGGATTTGCGCCTTATCTTGCTCAATTTAACGAACTTAATTCCTGGTTTATTTTAGAGGCTGAAAAAACTAATAAAGGAATTGAGAGTTATACACTTACTCCTTATGTTCGTTTATTTTACCGTAATGTCCTAACTGAAATAGGTGTCAGTCAAAATGGCGATGCCCATTTTAATTTCATGATTCATTTTTAAAGGAGATTTTAAATGAAAAAAATTATCATTCCTCTGATGTTACTTACAACAATTAATAGTTTTGCAGGGGAAAAAATCAATGTGACAGTGAAGGGAATGGTTTGCTCATTTTGTTCACAAGGAATTACTAAGAAATTTAAACAACAGCCCTCAGTAAAAGAAGTGAATGTAGATCTTGATACTCACTTGGTGAGTATTGAATTAAAAGACTCCCAAAAGCTCGAAGATAAATTAATTGAAACCGTTTTAAAGGATGCAGGTTATGGCGTTGAAGCAATCTCTCGCAAGTAATAATTCAATACTTCTTCCATTTTTTAGTTTGTTTACTTCTTTTAGCACTCTAGTTTGTTGTGCTCTTCCTGCACTTTTTGTTTCGCTTGGAATGGGAGCTTCTTTGGTGGGATTGGTTTCAGCAGTTCCGCAACTCGTTTGGGTTTCGGAACATAAAACTTTTGTTTTTGCGACTTCATTTTTAATGCTTCTTTTTAGTTCAATGATGCAATACCGCGCCCGAAATCTTCCCTGTCCAATCGATCCAAAATTAGCTCGTGCCTGCACCGTTGGTCGCATCTGGTCCAAAAGGATTACTCTATTTTCAATTGGAATTTGGATGATAGGAGCTGGCTTTGCTTTTTTGCCAAAATTATTAAAACTCTAATCTTAAAATTGGAAAATACTTAGCATTTAATTCTTTTTTAGGTTTACTAATTTTCAGCTGATTCATTTTCACAGCACCTTCGTAAGCAGAATAAATTCCTCCCACATAAAAAATAGAAAATAAAACACCAGAGGTAATGGCCGGGGCGACTAAATCTTTTTTTGCAAATTCAATGGTTGAAATTCCCGTGAGCAAGTTAAAGGCGAAGACGATAGCAGCACTTTGATAGGCTCCTAAGTAAACATGGCCGGCACCAGGAATAAGAGTTGAAAAAAGGGCTGCCAAGCCTGGAGACTTATAAGGATCTGATTCCAGGTTTTTTAATTCAGTAAAATACAAAACTGCAGTCGGTTGAGATTTCAGAACTTCTAGTTCTCCACTAGAAACTGAAAGGGCCATTTTTAATAACAACGATAAATCTTTATTTTTAATTTCATTTAAACTATTGAATGCAGCTTTTGTATCACCCAACATCCAGAGGGATGCTGTCAATCCTACCAAAGCCCGGTCTTTATTGCTCTGTGGATTTGCGAGAATAGTATCAAATTGATAAACGGCTCGTGAGTACTGCTCACTTAAATAAAGCTCTTTGGCATAATTATAATTTTTATCTATTGAATCCTGGCTAAAAAGATTTGAAGAAAATAGTGAAAGACACAATATTAGTATTTTCAAAGTGAGCACCTCTCGGGAAGATCAACGAAATAGGTTCGGTTGTTCTCGATTGTTTGATTTAAATAAAGTATGGAAGCATCAGGCTCTGAAAAATATCTAGCTGTCGTTTTAATAATTGAAGCAGGCCACGAGCATTTTGAAAACAAGAGTCGGGCATAGCGCGAGTCTGTTGGATAATGATGGCAAGTTGAATTCAAAACTGGCGACAAGGAGCCTTG
Source organism: Bacteriovorax sp. (assembly GCA_014377485.1). Classification (GTDB taxonomy): domain Bacteria; phylum Bdellovibrionota; class Bacteriovoracia; order Bacteriovoracales; family Bacteriovoracaceae; genus Bacteriovorax. The sequence goes on from JACMPM010000034.1 coordinate 16,690, forward strand.
ATAAAAAGATAGTGAACCAATATCAACGTTTTGATTGTCGCTTGAATTTTGGACTTTCATTAAATTGAGTTTGTATTTGATATCGATGAGAGAAATATAATCGGGCTGCAGAATTGATAAGGGGGCACAACTGGCCCCCAATATAGAAAAACAGAAACTAAGTATTAGTGTCTTTTTGTACATTCAAATTCAAAATTATGAACTGCTCTGTATTTTTGAATCCAAAGAAATGGAACTAGAAGGAAAACCCCACCAGCACATGCTCCAGCATCAAATTCTTCATTTCTTGCAAATGTGTATGGCATATCTTCACACCCTTCTTTTTTAAGCATAACCATAGTTGTTGATCCAACCATTTTAGAATCTGTATGAGTGTATTGACCTTTTCCAACGTACTGGCCATCAACGTAAATTTTAGCGTCTTTATCATTAGTAGTAATAAGAGTTGTTGAAGAACACGAAGCCAATACCAAAGTAGCAATCAAAAATAGAACTTGTTTCATTAGTAATCTCCCTAAGTAAGACGATTTATAAAAGACATTAATTTATCGAAGTAGTGGTCAATGATATAGACCAATATGCTTTTTGAAAATCTATTTTCTTCACCTTTCCAAGATAGGTGGCCTGAGACTTCGCAATATTTTTTTTGTTTATAATTGAGATTCAAAAAGAGATTTTTGAAAAGCCCTTTTTTTATAAGTATCCTTAATTCATCAGTATTTTTAGTCATTTCGAGATTAAGTTTTCTGTCTTCATTGAATAGATTTTTGTATTTCACCGTAATATCATTCTCGCGACGCTCAAAATTTTCTGAAAAAACGAAATTCATAGTTTTTTGAATGCTCAAAGCGGACAAGAGCTTTGTACAAGTGGAAGGACTATTTGCATTTTTAGAAATATCTATTTCAATGACTGAAGTGTCCGCTGCCAATGCCTGAGATGTATAACTAAAAATAGTAAAAGTAGCTATGATAATTAAAAAAATCTTCATTTCTTTTTAACATTAAATGTCTGAGCGGCTTTCATTAATTTTCCGACCGAAATAAAAGAAAGAGTGTAAATAATCAAAGGGACAATCGCTACCAAGACTCCTGAAAAAATCATAATCCCAGCAGAAAGTGCTGCCATCAGGGTATAAAAACGAACGTACTTGATGGCGTATTTTGATTTTCTTACAAAAAGAAAATAGATCACGATATGAAATGCTAAAAATATTAACATGGAGAAAAGAAAGCTTTGGAGAAGGACCGCGTAGATCTGCACTTGAAAATCAGGTGAGTCGATCATTGGCTTAACGAGTTTTAAATATTCGTCGTAATTTTTAATCTTCTCATAAGACCAGACGGAAATTCCTAGATCAGCTAGGAAACATAGAACGGCGATTTGTTTATTGTCTTTTAATTTATTTTGCAATTATATATCTTCAACGATTCCACCATCTTTCCCGTAGGTGATGACGAGTTCTTTTGTTCTATCATTGAGGACTTTAGTCACTTGATTAGCATCTTGCATTGCCTGCAATTCGGACTCGCTCATGACTCCGGATTCTTTACCCATGAGAAAAATTTCACCGAAGGCAATCTGGTGAGTGGTGATATTTTTACCGATAAAAATAATTTTATAAGCGCATGTGAGAAGTTCCCAGTGTGGAAGCATTTCACTGAGCGAGCCCGCTTTAATTTTTAAAGTATAATTACTGCCTTCAAGTTTTGTTAAAAAAGTTTGTGGATATCGAATAGATTCTTTTCGCGAGCCTTGATAATTAAAATGACAGCTAATCACGGCCTGCCAATCCGTCATTTCAAGATTATTGGCAACGAGTTTTCCATTGATCGCAGGAGTTTTTATTCTGACGATATCAGCATGGGCCACAGAAACTAATAGAAGAGTGAAAAGGATGGTTAAATTTTTCATGAATTTAGTATAGGGGTTGTTTAAATTTTTGAGTAGCTTTTTTTTTAGCTTTTGCGATAATCATGTCATGAAGCGCATAATTTTAATTCTTCTCGTTACAATTATTTCTACTGTTGTTGGACTTTATTTTAGGCCATCTTATACCCTTATTGGACAATTAGATTGGCTTAACGTAGTGACCAAAGGTTATTACGTAGGTTCTTTCTCAAAGTTTTTTTCGCAAGGTTTCTTAGACGAATCATTTTATTTTGTCATGAGATTTACTGCGGGAGGCTTAGTGGGAGGATTCTTACTTACCATGATGATAACTGGTGGAAAGAAGACTTCTAAGAGCAAAAGAAAATAAAGAATTAGTCCTCGTAATTTCCACGTTGAAGTTTGCGGGCCACATCTTTTTCTTTTTCAGAATCTCTTTTGTCGTGTGCTTTTTTTCCTTTTGCTAAAGCAAATTCCAATTTAATTCTTGAATCTTTAAAATACATTTTAGTGACGATTAAAGTGAGATTTTGAGTTTTCATTTGGTGATAGAGGCGAGTGATTTCCAGACGATTTAATAGAAGTTTTTTGACTCTTTGTTCTGTGTGGTTATTGATATTTCCGAAGGCGTAGTGGGGAACGTTGACGTTATAGGCCCATACTTCACCTTTGGCATCGATCACGACATAAGAATCATTAAGGGCCACTTTTCCTTCGCGAAGCACTTTTACTTCTGTTCCAAGCAACGCAATTCCGGCCTCAAATTTATCCATTAAGGTGTAATCAAAATAAGCGCGTTTATTAGTACCGATGATCTTTATTCCCATAATTTTTTTAAAAAATTTCCTTTAAAAATTAAACTTAATCCCAAAGCTAGCAGCGATGATGTGGCCTGCAATATCGTAGCCGCCAGCGCCGATTTTTGGTCCGGCCGTTCCATCTTCTTGTCCGGTGGTTTTAGTGACATGTTTCTTCTCTAATTCCTGGTACTCCAAAGACGTTCCTAAATTAACATCTTTTGACCAAATAACAATACGGTATTGAAGCCCAGTGCTTAAAACATAAGTATTGGAGTCGATAGAATTTCCACTTCCTGAATAATCACCTTTAAGCGGAGTCATGCGGTAGCCAAATCCGAAACCTGTGCTCCAACGCTCGGTCAAATTAATTTTTACTCCTACGCGTGGATTGATGGTGTCGCGTATTACAATGCGTTCAAAATTATTGCTCGAAACAATTACTCCACCGATTTTTGAAATGTAAATGGTGGGTGGTTTATAGCCAGACCATAATTGATACTCGATACCCGCAAACAATTCAGCAGTTCCTAAATTATAAGATGATCCCAAACGAAAGGTATGTGGATCATAAAAAATCATAGAATCAATTGCCGATTCAAAAAGTGCAAGCCCAGGATTGTTTATTTCTCCTGAAACACCAGCGTGAAGATTTGATTTCATTTCTTGTTGATAGGTAAAATATATTTTCGAATTATCAAATTTCTTAATAACAGAAGCGATGACTCCAAGAGAAGGAGCAATTTTTGAGCGCGCTTGCCCCCACGATCCATAAGCTGCACCATTTAAACTTAAATTAGTTTTCACATCTGCTGATGCCTGAAAACCAACAATTGTTCCCAATGACCAAGCGAGATCATCACTCCACTTGCGGGCAAAATTTAAATAAATCGAAGTGCGGCGATAGCGGGAGCGGTACATGACATATTCAGGTAAAAAAGGATTTCCCGAATTGGTTTCCATTAAATTTCCGATCGGTAGAAAAACAGAAACTCCGAGCGTCCCGAGATGCTGATAGCCGATGGGAAGTGCGAGGTGTAATCCTCCACCGTAAAAATTAGAGTAATTATTTTCTACACTGCCAGTCGTTGGTGCTGAGCTGGAATTGGTATTATTGGTGACTGTAATATTAGGCATTCTGTTGAATGAAGTCGCAGTCGAGGTAGCTTGCATTAGAATATTTACTTTATCCGAGAATCCTAAGATGGCCGGAGAATAATAATTATTACTGGGATCATTCGGATCTAAGGTCGATTGGTTTCCGATAGCAGTTGTAGAAAAACTAGCACCGAACATTTCGGGATAGCTAGCCTCTGCTTTGTTAAAAAGACAAAGTAAAACGATCGCAATAATTGTTTTCATGAACGCAGCTTCCTATAGAGTTCCAGGACTTGTTCCAGCGTAAAAACTTCTGAGCGAAGTGTTGTCGCCAATCCCATTGACTCAAAACTTTCTTTTATTTTTTCCGGGAGGTAATAACTTTTTAAAACTCCACCGATTTGTTTTCTTCTTTGAGAAAACATTTGGCGCAAGAATTTTTCTAATGTTCTAAATTCAGCTAATGGGACCAGGGGAGTTTCTCTTCTCGTAAAGGTGATCACGGCAGAGTCAACTTTAGGGGGAGGAGCAAAGGCCCCCGGAGGAACTTTCACCAGAAGATCGCATTCAAAATATGATTGGCAGAGAACTAGTAGTGAGCTCATGAAATTTTTAGTTGTGGCAAAAGGGAAAACCTTATCAGCTACTTCTTTTTGAAACATTAATGTCATGAATTTTATTTCTGGTGCTTGTAAAAAATTAACGAGCAAAGGAGTGGCAATATTGTAGGGAAGGTTAGAGACCATCCAGATTTTTTTTCCCGAAATATTTTTTTCTTCAAAAAAGCGCGAGAGATGAATTTGAAGAGCATCATCCATCGTGACCTGATCTGCGGCTAAAAATTGGTCGAGATAAACTCCAAAGCGCGTATCTTTTTCAATCACATAATATGGCAGGCTCAAAAGTGCCAGGTGTTCGGTTAGAATTCCAGGCCCAGGACCTATTTCCACAATGGCTTCTGCCTGATCTTTAAAGTCGTTGCAAATGGTATGAATGACATTTTGATCACGCAAAAAATGCTGACCCAGCGATTTATCAGCGCTTGGCAATTCCAATCTAGTGCCGGACTTACTCATTTCTTTTTCCTAAGGTTATTCAGCTTATCGGCTTTAGAAACAAACTGTCCTCGAGCATCTAATAAAAGACATTCAGGAAAAGGGAGAGCCTGGTGGTAAGTTCTTAGCGCGTAATGGGCGATCATCGCCCCATTATCGGTGCAATATTTAGGTGCAACGAAATGAACATTTGTAAAATTTTTATTTAAAGTAGATCTTAAAGCTGAATTGCAAGCAACTCCTCCACCGACAACTATCGGCAAATCATAGCCGCAAGATTTAAAAGCTATATCGAGAGCAACTTTGAGTTTTCTCGAGAGGGCTTCAACTATAGCGTATTGATAGGAAGCACAGACGTCTTCTATTTTATAATTTTTGTCAGGATGCTCTTCGATAAAATTTCTTAAAGATGTTTTTACGCCGGAGAAACTTAAAGTTGCATCCCCTGAATCGAGCATCGAAATAGGAAATTTATATTTTTTGTGGTCGCCCAATACTGCTTTTTCATCAATGATTCTTCCCGCGGGATAACCAAGACCTAAAAGTTTTCCACCTTTATCAAATGCTTCACCAGCAGCATCGTCGATTGAGTTTCCTAGAACTTCGAAGTCCGAAGGCGTTCGAACCAAAAGATACATGCTATGCCCGCCACTAACTAATAATCCTAAATAGGGATAGGCAACAGTATCAGTTAAATGGATAGCTTCGATATGCGCATATAGGTGATTCACAGATGAGATTGGAAGTTCATACAAAAGTGCGATGGTTTTTGCACAGTTGATTCCCGTTAAAAGCGGCCCTAAAAGACCAGGGTTAGTGGTCACCGCAACAAGATCTATGTCGGAGATTTTAACATTTGCTTCATGGAGAGCAGCTTCCAAAATAGGAGTTAGTTTTTCCAAATGATTTCGCGCCGCGATTTCAGGAACAACGCCTCCCCATTTTTGGAGAATCAGTTCTTGGGAAAAAGATTGGTGGGAGAGTAGGACTGGCTTCTGTGATAAATCATCTGGATTGCCAGATATTATAGCAATCGATGTATCGTCGCAGCTTGTCTCAATTCCCAATATTAAGTTTTCTTTCATTTGCTAAATTTCATTGTGTTTTTTGTCATGATACCTGATCCTATTTCGGTAAGCAAACATTCAAAGTCCAAGGAGGAC
>JACMPM010000035.1 GCA_014377485.1 Bacteriovorax sp.
ACTGCAAGTCAATTCCTTTTTCTTTAGCCAAAGGATTAAAAAGTGCCCTTAGATCGTTAGTAATCTCTTTTAATGTCACAGATCTCAACTCCAACTCCATTTTTCCAGATTCAATTTTGGAAAGATCTAAAATTTCATCGATCAAGCTTAGCAGACCTTGGCCGGCACTCTGTATAACTCCGGCATATTCAATCTGATCTTTGTCCAGTTCTTTATTTTCATACATGAGGCGGGAAAGAAGGAGAATTGAATTCAGCGGTGTGCGAAGCTCGTGAGACATATTCGCGAGAAATTCTGATTTATATTTTGTACTGAGCTCCAGTTGCTCAGACTTTTGTTGTATGTCGTGGTTTCTTTCAACGATAATTTGATTCTTTTCTTCTAAAAGCCGACTCCTTTCTTCCAACTCCTGATTGCTTTGAAGCAGCTCTTCCTGCTGAACTCTCAACTCTTCTTCTGAAGCCTGTATTTTTTCTTTTTGTGTTTCAAGTTCAGTATTCAGGTCTTCAAGCACACCGTGTTGGTTTTGCAATTCCTCTGCCTGTGCCTGGGTTTCTTCAAGCAATTCTTGTTGTTTTCTACGAATCTGTGAGGTGTAAAGGGCGATGCCTACACTATTTATTATCGACGACATAAACTCCATCTCTTTCTCCGATATTGGGGTGAGAGCACCAATTTCTAAAACGCCCGCTAATTGATCTTCGTAAAATACAGGAATCGCAGCTATGGACGAAGGTTTCAGGTCAACTGAGGCAAAGCTTATAATGATGTCGTCCGGGGAAATTTCATTTATTACAATAGGTTTGCCGCTTTGAGCACTTTGACCTATAACGCCTTCTCCAAGATTTATAAATTGCCTTTTGGCGTGTCCATCCAAGGCAATGCTCCCTGCCAACTTTAACCTGCCGTCATCTTCAAGCAAATAAAAAGCAGCAACCTGGCTATTAGTAAATTCCGCGATGAATTGAATGGTATCGTTTGTTAACTGGTCGATATTTTTTTCTCCAACCATGATCTCATTCAATCGCGCGATACCACTCTGAAGCCATTCCTTGTGATACAATTGTGAAAACGAAACATCAAGAGACTCTGCCATCTTATTCAGTGCTACTGAAAGGCTTCCCAAGTCGTCATTCTGGGTATCATCCACTCTTATTTTATAGTCTCCGGTAGATATCTTATCAGCTATGTCCTGGATTATTGCTATCCGATTGCGGATTTCAAGATCTTTTGCTTCAAGATCATCCTGCAGCTTGGTTTTTTCGGAGAAATCTTTACTCACTTTTTTATAGAAGAAGATCGTTATGATCAGCGATAATGCAGCAGCGATCATAATCAAAATGGGCGTGTTAGCCGCAAATTGATTCATAGTGGTTGTGCGGTCAATCAGCCGGTCATTTTCATGACTTTTCATCAAGTTTATAAAAACCCCTATTTCGTCCATAGAATCTTTCCCTTCTTGAAGGAACCGAAGGTTGAGTGGTTGCCCGGCCTTTTTCAGATCGATGACCCTTTCCATATAACTAATTCTTTTTTCAATCAAATTATTGAGCTGGCCAACGTTTTTTTGCTGGAAAGGATCGTCATTGGTTAGCTCCTTAATGTGATTTATGTTAGTCAGAGCCCTAAGTCGAACACCATTATAGGATTCAAGAAAGTTTTCCAAACCAGTTAATAAATAACCTCGCTGGGATGTTTCAGCGTCCTTTATGGTTAATGTCACATTATCCAGTTTCTGGATAACCATATTAGTACGGTCGACCATTCGAGAGCTGTCTAGCAGCGCATTGATACTAAAGAAGGAAGCCGCAGAACTAACTATAAGTATGAAAAGGGACAGCCCAAAACTTATCTGAATGTTTCTTTTAAAAGTGGATTTCATGGAGTTAATTAAATTTCTGAATTCCTAGAGATTCATTGATTTTGTTAATGGGATTCGGAACCAAAATTCCGATCCTTTTCCTGGTGTACTAATTACTCCCCAAGTGCCCTGATGCCGTTTTATGATTTCTGAGCTTATATAAAGCCCAATACCTAATCCCTGAAAGCGTGTGGCCGAGCTTTCCACTCTATAGAATTTTTCAAATATATTAGACTGCATTTGCTTAGGAATACCAATACCAAAATCCCGCACTTTTAATTGAATTTCATTATCTCCCGTAATGGAACTTTCGATATGTACCTCTTTGCAATCGGGTGAATATTTGAGCGCATTGGTCAGGTAATTTATGATGACTTGCTCAATTCGCATTTCATCTCCATAAACCTGCGCTTCAACAGAAGTTTTATGGATCAAGGTACAATCCTGCGTTTGCTGGATGATATCAATTGCACTTTGCAGCATCGCGTTGAAATCGAAATCTTTTTTATTAAAATCAATTTTTCCATTTTCTATTTTGGAAATGTCAAGCAGATCGCCAATAAGATTTTGAAGTTTTCTTAATTGCAGATTAGTTCTTTCTAAATAAGTATCAACTGTTTTGTCTTCATATTTTTTTAAAGAACGCTGTAATAATTGAACATAGCCGATAACGCTGGTGAGCGGCGTCTTGAGCTCATGGCTCGCGGTACTTATGAATTCATTTTTTTTATTTTCTGCTGCTTTTCGCGATTCGATTTCTGTCAAAAGAGCTGATTGTATTTTGGTTAACTCCTGGTTTTGCTCATACAGCCTGTAAAAAGTCTTAACTTTAAGTAGTAAAATATCGGGATCAAATGGTTTGGTGATGTAATCCAAAGCGCCGGATGCATATCCCTTGGTGATAAATTTTTTATCTGTATTTACCGCCGACAGAAAAATTATAGGAATATCTTTTGTTTTGCTGTAGCCCGAAATGGTTTCTGCAACCTCGAAACCATCCATACCAGGCATCTGTACATCGAGTATGATCAGGAAATATGAATTTTTCAGGATTTTCTTTAGAGCTTCCTCTCCCGACAGTGCAGTGTCAACTGGAAAACCATTAAGTTCAAGTAATTTTTTCAGAGAATATATATTCTCTGAAATATCATCAACAATTAATATCATCGCTGCTATTTCGGCATTTAAGTACTAAAGGGCTTACCTCTAAAATTAAAAATAATTGTTGACGAAACATGATTATTCTGAGGCCTGAAGAATAAATAATTAGTATGTTAAAATCTGCATGATTTTTACTCAGCGTTTATCATTCAATGTGATAACTTTGCGCTCTTGTATTTAAAATAATGAAAGTCGCGATTAATGGTTTTGGACGTATTGGCAGAGTTACACTGCGCGCATTGCTCGAAAAAAAGGGGATAGAGGTCGTTGCAATTAATGATCTGAGCGATACCTCAACCCTGGCCCATTTATTTAAATATGACTCTGTACATCGGAGTTTTAAGGGGATTGTAACCGCAAATACGGACGAAATTATTGTTAATGGAAAGCAAATACGAATATTTGCTGAAAAGGATCCTCTGAAACTTCCGTGGCAAAAATTGGGGATCGATTTAGTCATTGAATCCACGGGCAAATTTACCACGGCAGAACTGGCAAAAGCGCATGTGAAAGCTGGAGCGAAGCAGGTTATTATTTCTGCACCCTCTGAAGATAAAGATTTGCCTACGGTTGTTTTGGGTGTAAATGAGGATTCGGTGGATTTATCTTCTATTGTTTTATCTAATGCATCTTGTACTACAAACAATGTTGCAACAATGGTTAAGGTATTAGATGATAAGTGGGGAGTTGTGAATGGGTATATAACGACTGTGCATTCAATGACCGGAGATCAAAATTTACACGATTCCCCTCACAAAGATTTA
>JACMPM010000036.1 GCA_014377485.1 Bacteriovorax sp.
AGGACGACGAGCATTTTTGTGCTGGCAAAAACATTAAAGATAGATCTCATAGATGTCTCTCAAAAAAGGGAATAATTAATTTTGACATTAAATCAGAATTTAATCTTCAAAAAACAGCTATTTTAGTTAAATTTATTGCATTTTAAAAAATCAGATATTCCCGTCACTAGCGATGCAGGTCACGACGATACGACATCAGCATCAAAAACACCTGTATTTGAGCCTGCCAAGGATATCTCTTAATCGTTAAGTTAAATAACGATTAATTCTGATCCAGTTTTTTTTTAAAGTTGTTTGTAATTTCCTCAATGATAACTGAGTGAAGACTGGAATAAAAAGATTGTTTATAAAAATAAAGTGCCACAGGTATTTTAAGAATTACTTGTGGCTCAATAACTTCAATATCTTTTATACCTTTAATAATATGTTTTGGGATAACTGCCATTCCCAGTTCATGAGTGACCCCGGCCAGGAGTCCATAAACATCGCCAACAAAGCGCCTTTCTAATTTTTTAATTTTCCTCTTTGCAAGCTTAAAATATTCAGACGTAATAAGATCGTTTTCATCATGATCTAGATATATTTCTGGCCCTCTATAATTCTTTTTTTTAATTAGAACGTTATGTTCAAATCCAAGTGGAATTCTTTCAAGTTCTTCTTTATCAAGCCTATGATCTAAAATCATATAGTCGACTTCGCCATGCTTTAGTGCAACTGGAAGCTCATGAACTTCTTTTGTTATTAATTGCAATTTTAATCCAGGATTCTGTCTCACTAAATTTGAAACAGAGGGTAGAAGTATTGATCGCATTATTGAAGAGAAAGTTCCAATTCTGATTGAACCTACTAGCTCTTTACTGTTTTTGCTTTTTAACTTTGCAACTACTTCTTCCTCTAGATTATTCTTAGATTGGCAATACCGAAACAATTCTAAAGCCGACTCAGTTAACTTTAGTCCTGCTCTATTTCTTATGAATAAAGTGACCTGTAATTCTTCTTCAAGATTTATAATTCTTTGAGAGAGGGCAGATTGAGTCACATGAAGTTTAGCAGCAGCCTTGGTGAAATTCAAAGTCTGTGTAAGTGTAAAAAAAGCTTCTAATTGTATTGATGATATCGGCATATGTATTAGATATATCGATCGTTGTATTAAATCAATTAATTTTACTTAAATAGATAATGGACTTATTTATACTCATGGTACTTAAACATTTAACTATGGAGAATTTAATTATGAAAACTAAAAAAACTAAAATCAAAGAAACTAAAAAGGAATTGATCGCGCGCCTGATGGCCAAGGGAGGGGGTAATGGAGGGAAATGTTGTGGCCGTTGCAATTACTAACCTGGAAGAAGTTCTCAGCTATAAAAACGATGATATAATTCATCGATTTGCTGAGGAGTTTAACCTTACATTAGTAGATTCAGAAGCCATTTTTACCGAAATGAAAAAATGGCTCTGGCTATGTGCCATTCAAAGTTTTCAAAATTCAAGATCTAAACGACCTACTTACCCGCTTACTTTATTTCATGAAATGTTTGTGGTTGATTTGATGTGGCATACGTTCATCTTGTTCACTCATGACTATGCAAAATTTTGTGATCGGTATTTTGGAACTTTTGTTCACCATGTACCTCGATCAAGTCGAGTACTGCCTCTTGCCCTGGAAGAGCAAAGTGCTCGAATTCGAAATACCTATGAGTATATTTATGACAATCTGGGGGAAGAGACGCTTTTGAGTTGGTGCGAAACTCTACCTCGGAAATTTGCAGAACTTAGTAAGCATTAGAAAGAACTCAGGTCGCAGGCCCTTTAATGGGCCTTTTTTGAAAGACTAAGAGTTTTCAAAAAGCTCGAGATGATCATAAAGCTGATGAGTGATTACCAGATCATTACCAATTCAATGGGTAAATAGTTCTAATCGACTATATTTCTATAATCTATTAAATTTATTTTATGAGTAACTCTAATAAACTTTTGAAAAACAAATATTCTTCATACTGGAAAATTGTTTCTGCATTTAACTTTTTAGTAATTATTTTTTTTGTTGCTGATGGGTACCACGAGTATTTAGATTTATACCAAAAAGCTAATATTGAATCCGAGAGTCTCGCGATAATGCTAGGGCAATATACTCAAGCTACTTTTGATAAGTTTGATTTAATAACTCTACATACCCAAGGAATTCTGGCCTTTCAAGATCCAGTAAAAATGAGTGCTCAAAAACTCAGCATGATACTTTTGAATATTAAGAAAGGGTTGCCGGAAGTTGAGAGTTTAACTATTACTGATGCCATTGGTAACCAACTTGCTAACTCGGTTTGGGTAAAGAATGGAGAAAGTAGTTTTCACTTCGAAAAAATTTTCCTAGGTGATCGACCTTCTTTTATTCAACAAAAGAAAGAGCTAGCTAATAACCTAATTATTTCTAAACCACTAATTAGCAGAACAACTGGAAATCAAATTATTAGTATCACCAGAAAACTTCCTTATAAAAATGGAAAATTTTCCGGAATCGTATCTGCTACACTTAACCTTAAGTCATTTTCAGATTTTTTTTCCAAGATCAAGCAAGGACAAGGATCAGAAAAAAGTGTGATAGCTCTGTATACTTTTGACAAGGTATTACTTGGACGTTCTCCATTTGATAAAGATCAAATTGGAAAGTCTTTTTCCGGTGCAATTCCAATTATTGAAAAAATAAAGCAGGGTGAAATTTTAGGTCATTATACAAAAAAAGCAGCTGTTGATCATATTGAAAGGGCTTATGCTTACCGAGCTCTGCCTTCACTGTCTATGGTTTTGGTTGTTGGTAAAAATCAAAATAGTATTTTGGCAAGTTGGTGGAGACAGGAGAGTTTTATAGCTATTCTGCTAATCTTATTAATTTTAGCTAGTGTCCTGGGGGTAATTCTTTATCTTAAAAAATTACAAAAATCTGAAATTGAAGAAGAAATTGCACTCCAAGCTTCTAAAATGGCTGTAATCGGTGAAATGGCCGGGGGAATAGCTCATGAAATAAATAATCCTTTGATGATAATTAGTTCAAGCAATCGTCTAATAAGAAAAATTGTTGAAAATGGTATTGAAGATAAACCTAATGTTTTAAAATATTGCGATAATATTGATAAAACTGTTTCCAGAATTACCAAAATAATTAACGGATTAAAAACTGTTTCTAGAGATTCAAGTAATGAAGATTTTTCCGCAACACCAATTGGCGAGATTTTGGATGATATTCTTTCATTGTGCAGTGAAAAGTTTAGAAGTAATGGAACTGAAATAAGAATGGATTTATCTTTAAATATTTTCCAAACTAATATATTTTGTCGAAGAATTCAAATATCTCAAGTGTTTTTGAATCTGTTTAGCAATTCATTTGATGCAATTGAAAACCATAGCGAGAGATGGATAAAAATTGATTGTGAAAAATCGGGTGATAATTTAATTCTTAGATTTTTTGATTCGGGCAATGGAATTCCATTAGATATTCAAGATAAATTGTTCCGGCCATTCTATACTACGAAAGAAGTCGGTAAAGGGACAGGGTTAGGTCTTAGCATTTCAAAAACTATAATTTCAAACCATAAAGGCAATATTTATATTGAAAAGGATACTCTTAATACATGTTTTGTAATTTCCTTGCCAATTTTTGATTCAAATAACAGTATTATAATAACTCCTATTTGAATTCTTACCTTCTGACTCAAAAAAGATTGGGCAATTATCTTTTTATAAGATAAATCCAATAATGATTAGAAGGAAACGAGTAGGAAAAATTACAGGGAAAGGTGTCTGTTTTTAGTCACTCGGTAAAACTTTTTTCTTGGATTTAAAAGTATTTCAAGGCTTTGTATTAAATCCCATCAAATCCCATCATTTTACTTAACAAGACTTCGGTGCCCAGGCGTTCTATTAGATCTATAACTTAGTGGAGTCCTCATCGAGACACTCGTAAATAACCAGGGAGAATTAATGAAATCTTTATTACTGATCAGTGCTTTAACAATCTTCGCTAGCACTGCTATGGCAGATTCAACTAAACTAGTGACTCAAGTTAAAAATGACGAAGCAGAAGTTTTACTTGCCGACACTTTCGGAAGAACTCTTTATGTCTTCGACCAAGATCTAGGATCAAGCACGTCTAAATGTACAGCAGACTGTGCTGAAGTTTGGCCTCCATACATCGTATCGGCCGAAGAAGCTGCTGCACTTCCTGCAGGATTGGGAACAGTTGTTCGCGCAAACAAAAAACTTCAATTAACTTACGAAGGACGTCCACTATATACTTTTGCTAGCGACCGCGCAGTTGGTGACGACAAAGGCAATGACCTTGGAAGCGTATGGCACTATATCGAAATTAAATAATTAAAAGGTTGCCACTAGAGCGTTTTAGCAAGATCTAGTGGCAAATTTTCGATTAATATTCATTGCTGTGTATCCGCTTGTATGAGCACACTATGATCATTACGAAACACAAACCAACTATTTTAGATGTATCCAAACTTATTCAATCAAATGTTTTCTTCTGGCAACATAATGTATCCCAACTATTTTAATCCAAACGTATCCTGATTCATTCTGTCGGATGTTTCCAAACGGTAACAGAATGTTGTCAAAGTTCTTTCATATTTTTCAAATCTAACGATAATAAATTTATGGAAACAAATACTATCGAAAAAAAATTTGAAACTAACTCATCTCAATCATGGCTCGAGAACCTACTGACGGATAAAATTAAGAAGAATCCGCAGTTTTCTCTTCGAGCTTTTTCCCGAATGGTGGATGTAAGCCCCGCAGTTCTCTCCCGAGTATTGTCAGGCAAGCGCAAACTCACATTCAATCTAGCGGTTAGAATAGCCGACGCTTTAGTTTTAGGGCCGAGTGAAAGAGAACTGCTTTATTCATTTTATCTTTCCCATGCTCCGGTTGACGCGATGACAGAGAAGTATAAAAAAGAAAAAGAGTTAAGTATAGATTGCTTCAATGCCATGAAGGAGTGGTACCACTACGGTATTACCCAGCTCCTTTATATTGAATCATTCAAAGATGATCCGAAGTGGATAGCAAAAATGCTTTCAATAACGGAGCTTGAAGCAAAGTTAGCACTCGATCGTTTAGTTCGTTTGGAAATTCTAGGCCGGAATGAATTTGGCATTCTCTATAGGACCGCAACCCATTTATCGACATCAACAGATATTGCTTCTGCGGGCATTAGGCATTTCCAAAAACAAATTTTAGAAAAATCGATTGTCTCGCTTGAGGGCGATGATATTTCTGAACGCGATATAACATCTATTACGATTGCGATTAACGAGGATCGAATTCCAGAAGCCAAGGCAGAAATTAAAAAATTTAGATTGAAGATGTCGGAGTTTTTAGCAACGGGTGTGAAGACTCGTGTCTATAACTTGGGAATTCATCTTATACCATTAAGCAAATCAACAAACGGAGAGACTCATGAAATCAATTAAGAATTTTGTAATTATAGCACTTCTCACGAGTACTACTTCGGTCTTTGCTAAAGGCGGAGATGATGTAGGCAACGGAGGATTCGCTTACAAGCAATCAGTGAATATTTTAAAAATGGCAGCTGCTTCAATGAAGGTAAAAATCAAAATTTCGACACTCAAAGATATTGTCGAATTTCCGAGAGAAGAATAATATTACAAGACACAATCTTTCGATCCTAATGATTGTTCAAATGCAGTGGACCCATAATAAAAGAGTTAAGGAAAATGAAAAGCAATCACGGATTTAATTATAATTTAAAAACCATATCGGTACTTGATTTCGAAATGACGACGTTAAGAGATCTCGACGAGAGTATTGATACTTTATGTGAATTTTTTGGTGAAGATGATCAGGACAATTCACTCAAAGAAGAATACTGCCCATACTTTGGAGTTCTCTGGGAAGCAGGTATTGGATTAAGTCAGCATCTTACTCAATTGGATTTAAAAAATAAAAAAATTCTTGAAATTGGTTGTGGCCTGGCACTTCCTTCATTTCTTGTAACTAGAAGTGGTGGCGATGTAGTCGCTACCGATTTTCACAAAGATGTTCCTTTGTTTCTGGAACTCAATCAAAAAAATAATAATATTTTTTTTCCATATAAAGTTATGAATTGGAGAAATGAAATCGACCGAGCGAAAACGGACTTAGGATTATTTGACCTGGTTATTGGCTCTGACATTCTTTATGAAAGCCAGCATCCTATGCAAGTGGCAAAGGCGTTGATTACTTTTTTAAAACCCGGCGGGAAAATTATTTTATCTGATCCCGGTCGCGCCTATATTCAAAAATTTATTAGTGCTATGAATGAATGCGGCTATAAAGAAATTTTTACGACACAAATAGTTTCGGCCGGGCTTACTCAAAAACAAAAATCGCGAGATATCTTTATATTTGAATTTCAAATTAAGTGAGGGCCGGCATTAATGCACCTATAACTGTCCGCACTCATTATTAATGGTGAACTGTAAATATATTCATCACTATTTTTCTGACTGAAGAGGCACATCATCTTTGATTTGACTTGATTGAGTTAAGGCACCTTCACTCAAGAAGTTCAATATTTCTTTATTCACAAGATCACTATGAGTCCAGGCTACAGCATGTGGGCCATCTGGAATTTTCACTAAGCGAGCTTTTATTAATTTCGCCAATATTGTTCCAGTTGCTTCGATGGGAAGAATCCGATCCGCGCCTCCCTGAATAATAAGACACGGAATATCTATTTTAGGTAGATCGCGACGAAAATCTGTAAGCCATGCCGATACGCAAGCAAGCGTTCCTATCGCTGAGGCAGATGTGCCCAAATTAAAATCTACTTGAATTCTCTCTTTACTTACTAGTGTTCCGAGATTTTTATCGGTGTTGTAGAAATTTTTAAAAAATTCAGCAATGAAGGCCGGACGATCTTTAACGATTGCTGCTTTCATACCTTCAAACACACTGCTATCAACACCTGTTTGATTATCTTTTGTTTTAAGTAAGAATGGTGGAATAGGAGCAATCAATACAGCGCGACTTATAAGCTTAGAACCAAAGGTGCCCAGGTAGCGGGTAATTTCACCAGTGCCCATTGAATGGCCTACTAATGTGACATCGCGAAGGTCTAGTTGGGTAATTAGCGTATGTAGATCATCTGCTAAAGTATCATAGTTATAGCCAATAGAAGGTTGACTTGAAAGTCCGAAGCCACGTCGGTCATATGTGACAACACGATGACCCGCTTTAAGTAATACAGCAACTTGTTTTTCCCATGCAGCACCGGAGAGCGGAAATCCATGTATGAGCACTATAGGTTTACCTGTACCATGATCTTCATAGTGAATTTTAATATCAATGTGATTTTCTTTTCCTACAGTTATATATGGCATAATTATCTCCTAAATTAAAAGTACCAGATCTTGCATAATTTATTGCAAATCTTGCGCCATTATAAGAATTGAAAAACTATCAACAGTAAAAATCGTCTCATCCATAAGGAGAGTCGAATAGCATTTTGCATAGAAACTTCGCTATAAACATTCTTTTGATTTTGTTCTAGTAAGTGTTGGCGCGGATAAGAATGTTTCAAATTACTTATAAGAACTATTGAATAATTTTAAATGTCTTTAAAAAAGTCACCATTGCTTTATTCCATTGACCTTCAGCTAAACTGATAGCGTTTCGTCCTTGTCGATCTTTAAGATCAACCCTTGCACCTGCTTTTATTAAAGCTTCAGCAATTTTTTCCCGTCCAAAAAGTGAAGCATACATCAAGGGAGTTTGCGCTTCATTATTTCGATGATTCACATCACACTTATCGATTAGGGCCAAGGCCATTGCCTCATAACCCTTAAATATAACCCCCATAAGTGCATTATTTCCCTTTAGATCAGTAAGACAAACGTCAGCACCAAGTTTTAAAAGTTTTTCTGCATATGCATTTTGACCATTATAAGAAGCCAAAATGTAAGCAGTATAACCTTTTTCGTTTTGAGCATTAAGTTTCTTTAAATCATGAGCTTCAACGCCAGTAAGAGCATCAAGATTTCCAGACCTGGCGGCGTCATACCATTGTTCTTCATTTGCAGAAGCAAGATTCGAAAATAAAATAAAAAGAGCGCCAAGGATAACCTTGGCGCGAATGAAATTACTCATCTTTTAATCCTTCACAGATTTTTTTAACTTTTTCTAGGTTCACATTTACTTCAGCGGCCAAGCGCTTTCCAAAGTCTACATCTGCACAATAAAAGTGAGCAGTCATTTGTAAACGTATTTTTTCGTTTTTCACGGGGCCTAGATCACCTGCCAAGTTCGAAATAAGGTTGGTTTTTTGTGAGTCAGAAAAGGCACGATAAGCTTCACCGGCCTGTCGAAAATTTAATGTTTTCTTGATCATCAATTGTTGAGTTGTTTCACTTAATGGAAGTTGGCTAAATTTATAATTTGCATCGTCTGCATAAATTCCCGAGTCACGATTAGGTGTCCCGTCAAAAGAATTTGGTTGATAGTTTATGCTTCCTTTGGCGTTACCAAAATCCATTGCTCCACTTTGGTTGTGGCTGAAAACATCAGAATGTGGACGATTGATTGGCAACATTTGATAATTGATCCCTAAGCGGTATCGTTGTGTATCTGCATAAGAAAATAAACGCCCTTGTAATAATCGATCTTCTGATGCTTCAATACCTGGAACCAAGACAGCCGGAGAAAATGCGGCCTGTTCTGTTGATTCAAAGAAATTTTCTGGAACTTTATTCAAAGTCATTTTTCCCAGCTTTACTCGTTTTAGTCCCGGAATATTACTCCAGTCCTTAGTGGCATCAAGTGGATTGAAATCAAACTTATTTAATTCATTTGGATCCAGGATTTGAGCCTCAAGTTCCCAAGATGGATTATTTCCCTTCGCAATTTCTTGATAAAGATCGTGAGTCATATGATTAAAATCTTTTCCTTGAACTTCACTTGCTTCTTTAGCGGTAAGAGTTTTGATTCCTTGTTGTGAAATCCAGTGAAATTTCACGTAATGAACCACATTCTTTTTATTTACAAACTTAAAAGCATGTACGCTGTTCCCATCCATTTCTCTATAGCTTAATGGCGTACCAAGGTCTGAGTATAGTAGCGTAAACATATGAGTAGCTTCTGGAATATGAGAAAAGAAATCAAACACACGATTGGCATCTTGAATATTTGTAACTGGATCAGGCTTTAGTGAGTGAACCATGTCTGGAAATTTCATCGCATCACGAATAAAAAATACTGGAAGATTGTTACCAACTAAGTCCCAGTTACCTTCATCGGTAAAGAACTTTGTGGCAAATCCA
>JACMPM010000037.1 GCA_014377485.1 Bacteriovorax sp.
TAGATGTATCGAAAACTCTCCGTTTGATAACAGACTATCCGAATATTTTGAAAGTAAACTGAAGAAGCTTCTTGACTGTACGGCTTAAATTTTTACTTCGATAATGAACGATTGCACTTTGATTAATTCTAGAAGCGGTTGGATACGGATAAATCTTATTAAAAAGCGCATTAGTCGAAAGACCTGTAGAGTTTGCTAGGATAAGTTCTTGGATCATCTCTCCGGCATGTGGAGCAATCATACTTCCGCCCAAAATCTTTTGTCCACCAATTAGATTCCTTTTAGAAATGTACATCAGCAGCTTTCCCTCAACATAATTATCGGTTAGCGCTCTATCATCATTGGTGAAATTCTGCTCTATAACTTCAAAATCAATTGATTTATCTTTCATCTGCTTTTGCGAATAGCCAAATGTTGCCAATTCTGGTTTTGTGAACGTAACCCAAGAAAAATTTTTATTATTTAGCTTTTTCTTAATCGGCGATAAGAAATTGTTAATTAAAATCCTTGCATGGAATTCTGCAGCATGAGAGAAATATAAGTCTCCAGCTATATCTCCACATAAATAAACGTTTTTTGCAGTGGTTTGTAAATACTCATTTACAACAATTTTCTTATCTCTTACTTTAATTCCTGCATGCGCTAGTTTTAATCCATCAAAAAATAATTCCCTACCAATGGCCACAAAGATTGCGTCATAAAAAATATCGGTAGATTCCTTGTTACTGAGCTTAACAGTGGCTTTTTCTTTAGATAAAACTTCTTCCAATTCGCTCTTAAAGTAGAATTTTACACCCTCCGCTTCTAATCGTTTTTTTAAAATTTCAGTTAGCTCTTTATCTTCATTGGGTAATATCTGCTCACTTCTAGACACTACGGTAACTTCAGTCCCAAGTCTACACATGGTCTGTGCAATTTCAATTCCAATAGGGCCAGATCCCACAATCAGCAATCTTCTCGGCACTATATCAATATTAAAAATAGTTTGATTGTCATAGTAGGCAGCCATTTCGATTCCTCTTACAGTAAGCTTTTTAGGAGAAGAACCGGTGGCCAGAACTATCTTCTTCCCTGATATAATTTCACCGTTTACATTAACGCTACTTGAAGAATGGAAAGAAGCAGCTCCTAACAAAACATCCACGCCTTGCGCGCGCAACCACTCACTATTCTCGTGTTTTTTAATCGTTGTTTGAATATTTTGAATGTAGGCTTTTACTAAATCCATACTAGCCTCACCACTCATTTTTAAACCGAATTTTTCAGCTTCTTTTGCACTGTTTACGATATTTGCAACATGAATCATTGCTTTGCTCGGAATACATCCGTCGTTTAAACACTCCCCGCCAATGTCTTCCTCATCTTTAGCAATCATTAAAACTTTAAACCCAAGCGCTTTCATCCCAAGACCAACAGATAAGCCCCCAGATCCGCAACCGACAACTATAAGATCATATTTATCATGTTGCATTTTTAATGCGTTTTTCAAGCTACTCTCCAAATGGAATCTACAAAATAATGTCGCCTGTCGTAAAAGTTTTTTATATATTCAAATCCCACATTGGCCATCAATTCATCTATCTCGATGTCAGCATATTTTTGCGAAATTTCCATATCGATAAATTCA
>JACMPM010000005.1 GCA_014377485.1 Bacteriovorax sp.
TAGTACCAGTTAATCCTGTATCTCCTTTGGCACCAGCTAAACCTTGCGCTCCAGCTGTACCTGCATCTCCTTTATCTCCAACAGGTCCAATTAATCCTTGTGTACCAATCGCTCCTGTATCACCTTTTACTCCAGCTAAACCTTGCGATCCTGCTGCACCAGCAGGTCCAATTAATCCTTGTGAACCAATTGCTCCTGTATCACCTTTTACTCCAGCTAAACCTTGCGATCCAGCTGCTCCAGCAGGTCCAATTAATCCTTGTGAACCAATTGCTCCTGTATCACCTTTTGCGCCAGCTAAACCTTGCGATCCTGCTGCACCAGCAGGTCCAATTAATCCTTGTGGACCAATTGCTCCTGTATCACCTTTTGCTCCAGCTAAACCTTGAGCTCCGGTTGCTCCTGTATCTCCAGCAGGCCCTGCCATTCCAGAAAGACCTTGCGGTCCTTGCGCTCCAGTTAAGCCAGCTGGCCCTTGCGGACCTTGAGGACCTTGAGCTCCAGCGGCACCTGAAGATAATCGCGAGGCCATCCAAGTTGAACCATCCCATAAAAGAACGTCACCTGCAGACTGACCATCAGGAATATAATTTGATGTAACCCAAAGTTCTCCATCGAAGCGAAGAATTTGTCCTTTAGTAGCATCAAGTTGAGGAAGCTTAATTCCTTTCACATATTTATCTGAAACTTTTACTGTGGCGTAAATAGTTGCAGGAGTTCCTTTTACTTCTTTTAAGTAAAGTCCAACTTTAGAATCAACTCTTACTTCATCTCTAACTCTCGATCCATCAGTACATGAAGTGAATCCATAAATTGAATTGAAAAATTTCTTATTCATGCTTGCGGTATAAGTACACTGAACTCTTCCATCAATAATTAATACGGCCTGCGAAATTCCTTCGCGCAATAAACCTGTATTTGCTCTTAATGTATCCGGAATCTGGATTGTACCTTTAAAAGGAATATATTTTACTTCTCCGGCCTTACTGAAAATTCTTAAGGTCTTATCGTCATCATTATCGTTATCGTCATGAGACCAGTTCTTTGGACTCATTATGTAGTATGCATAATCATTTTTATTATCATTGCGTTCGTCATCATTTTTGGCAAATGCAGAGGTTGCACCACAAGTGAGTAAAAGATTCATAAGAACGAGGATGTTAATTGTTGGTGTTTTCATTTTTCAATTATATAGGTCAATCGAAAAGCGACCGTAAGTTAATAAAACAAATGCAATAAGCTTATGGATACCAACTAGTTAAACTAACTAAATAAACTCCGAAATCAAAATTAAGATAGTTTAAATTACACGCATAACTAACACGAAAAGTTGGCGCTTTTTTATATCCAAAGGAAATATCAAGAATTTTAAGTATCCCAACAATCTTGATACTTTGTTAAAATTTTTAAAAAGCTATTTACATCGAAAAATCTAAATTTAGAGAGTTTTACTCTTTGAGTTATAATAAGAGTAACAAAGGACATACATCCCCATGGTTGATGACAAAGCAAAATTTCTATTAGAGCTAATCAGTAAATTCTTATACAAGAAATCTATATTACTGATTGATGATGAAGAAGAGATTAAATCTCTAATGGCCAACTACTTGGTGAAATCTCATATAGATGAAAACAGAATAATACTTGCCTCAGATGGTAAAGAAGCCCTAGGTAAAATCCAAAACCAGGAGTTCGGACTTATAATAGTAGATGTGCTAATGCCTAAAATGAACGGCCTGCAACTCATTAAGGAAATAAAATTAAGAGCTAAATATAAAGACATTCCCGTCATTCTTATTTCTGGGACGCTGGAAGCTGATAATGTAAAGTCGGCCATAGCACTAGGTATAAATAATATTCTGGTAAAGCCATTCACCTACAATATATTTATTGAAAAAATTGGACGTGCATTAGGTGTTTAAATGATTTCGTAAATTGGCCGCAACTTCTTCGAGATGTTTATAATTATCTCCCTCCCGCAGCTTTAATTCTTTTCTTTCACCGGCCAGCAGAGCTTCAACATACTTCTCAAATGCGTAGAGAGGACCTGCCGTTCTTTTTGAAAGAACAATGCCGGCAATAAAAGATAGAATATTAAAAAAGACAGTGATGGCCAGGAAACTTACGCCAAATGCAATGATTGTTGATTGATTGGGGTTTTGACTCTCTTTTAAAGTCAGACTCAAATAAGATATAGAAAAAATCCCAAGTACCAGACATGTACTCAAAGAAATGAATGAGAATTTCAATGCAAATTTAATCTGTTCTTTTGGATTTATAAGTCCAAACCCTCTTTGATTATCCGGGTACCAGATGATTTTTTCTTTTAAGAAAATAGTCAGGACTATAAGTGCAGTGCCGACCCATTGAAATAGATCTGCCGGATTAAAAACCATTACTACTTTATGATTAAAAACGAAGGGAATAAAATCGAGAGTCCCGGCGTGTAGTGCTCGGTCGACAACATTACCCAAGACTCCACCGATCAACATTCCAAGGCCTATCTTCAATGTGATCAGTTCTCTTGATAAAAGAGTAATAAGTAAAAGATAAATAAAAAATAAAACGCCGCCAAAACTTGTTAACGTCACCAACGTCAAACTTTGTGGCAAATCCTGTAATGAACCAAAAATAAACCCGCGGTTAATATGAGAGTCTACACTTGTGAGGAATCGATATTTTAAAACCATATCAATTCCAACACAAAGTGCGAAAACAAGGAGAGAGAAGAAAATATCCTTTTTCATTTTACTACTTCAATTACATCAAAACTAAATGACAATTTATCGAATTCAGAACCTTTATCTTTTAAAAGAACCATTGTGGCACTTGAGAGACTTGAATCAGTTTTAGTAATAGTTTTATTAACAACTAGATATGTTGCATGTTGAGGATTAAAACTTCCATTTACTAAAATTTTTATTTTTTTTACTTTTAAATCTTTTGAAGAACGTATTCTTGGATTAGACACTTTGTAGCTATAAAGATCGAACTCTTCAATATCAAGATCAAGAAAAGCGTCAGCCACACCAGTGAGATCGCTCAGAGGAGCACTGATTGTCGCTTTCTGATTCATTTTCGCCATTGCATTGGGATCGTAAGATAAATCACTTGTCACAACTATTTTAGAGATTTTTACACCTGGCTTTTTCTGACGAATTTCTAAAGTATAATTTTTTGAACCGGTTAAATAAAATTCTGTCTGCAGTTTTTGAGGTGTATTTGTTAACTCTTGCCACTGAAAACCAGTGGTCGTATCAAGCGTCCATTCTTTATAATCACTACCGGCAACTTTAACATATACTGAATCCGAACCGGCCTGTGATGAATTTACATACATAAAAATATTGTAAAAATCAGAAGCTTGTACGGCGAAGTTTAAAGTCGCAGTTCCAGCGTCCTGGCTCGACAAATCCTTTATTCCTGCTGCTGCTGGAGTCCAGACATAACTTATTCCACCTTCAGTTGCAGTAATCATTGGCGCTTTAAGTGAAGCTGCTTCAGTCATCAAGGTCAGATTGCTTTCACTGGCATTGAAATTAGGGTTTAGGGCCATAGCGATAGTCATTGTTTCTTTTGTCGTTTTACCGCTGACATTGGTGTTCCCTACATCTGCGATCGTGCCTGTAGTTAAACTTTTCCAGGTATTTATTTGTGCTAACATTTCATCTGCATTGCTTGAACAGTTCCCCCAGCAATTGTGGTTTTCATTTCTTAATTTTAATACAAGTCGCGAGTTCCCTGGAGTCGAAAAATCAACTTTAGAAGAATTGATAACTGCATCGTAGGCAACGTTAACATCACTTGCCGCATGCATGGGAGTCTGGCTAACTCCATGACAACTTATACATCGGGCCCTAGTTACCGAATAAACTGTTGTCCTAAATGCTTCTACTGAAACAGCTCTGGAAACTGTTCCAACAGAAGAACTGCTAGATTTTTGATCTGTAAATTTCAAAGAATTACTTTTACTTGAACTCATAGGCGTAACACATTGGTTGTATCCTAAGAGGACTGCTCCAAGTGCAAATAGAGTGCTTAATTTATACTTTGATGATTTCTTCAATGCTTTATCCTTAAAAAACTAAACTGATTTATTAAAAATTATGTAATCATTTAAATTATTACCAAAGGGATTGTCGCCTACTACCGTTTCAAGAGTGGTTTCTTTTCCTGAGAGTGCCAGGTAATTTCCAACAACTGCTTTTGCTAAATTCGTCACGTTATTACTTATAAGGCTAGCCGTTAAATCGACATTTTCATTAGATTTGAATGCTCCAACTTGTCTTTTACCAGGGACTCTTAAAGTTGCTTTTCCTGCTTGTCTGTAATACAGGAAAAAAGTAGAACCTCTTTGCCCACTATCTCCACCCCATCCAAGTTTCCCTCTACCTGCAGCAGTGTCGTCAATTTTTCCATTCGAAGAAACTCCACCGTCCGTAATTATGTAAATGAAAATGTCTTTTTGTTTTTTTGCTGCAAGTTCAAGGACTCTTCCAATTAAGTCCCCTACTTTAAAATCCTTAGTCTCTCCATCAGATCTATTATCTGAATGATAGTCAAATCCACCAAGAGTAATTGTTCCAACTCCAATGTGGCCATCGAGAATTAATTTCGTAATAGTTGCAGTTTTTCTTTGATCAGCATCAGTTAAATTATTAAACGTACTTGTGACTTGTGTATCGAGTGTTGGATCAATGGCTGAAGGAAGAAATCTATTTAAAGCATCCTGACTTTTAATAT
Organism: Bacteriovorax sp.; assembly: GCA_014377485.1. Taxonomy (GTDB): domain Bacteria; phylum Bdellovibrionota; class Bacteriovoracia; order Bacteriovoracales; family Bacteriovoracaceae; genus Bacteriovorax. The sequence continues at coordinate 4,744 of JACMPM010000005.1, forward strand.
AACCACAATTGATTAAATCTTTTAATTGGTCAGGTAGACTTCGACGATTAAATTGAGCAATTTTTGTAGCACTCATATTCTCAATTGCTTTCAGAACTTTCGTCGATTTATCAGGACCAAAAAGAGTTCCAAGCTTCCCAATATTCACAAGATTGAGTGCATCTTTTGGCGTATTAATTATAACTGGCTTCATTGTAGGTATTAATGAGGCAACAGGAATTGCTGAATTTCCACCAGAATCTGATCCTTGAGTTCCGGCCATTGCACTTAAATCCCCTACTGCTCCGGCCTGGGTCAGCCAATAAATAGGATTGTGAGGATTGTTTGAAGTATCATCATTTGAAGCTGTACAAAAAACCGCACCATCAACCTTTGCTCTTGTTGGCGCTGTTGATGTAGATTGAATTCCTCTCAAGATGGCAGAGTCAGTATGGAATTGAAGGCCAAGATCATTTGAAGTCTGTCCAGAAATTTTTGGAGACATAGTATCCGGTAAGCCTAATGTTTTATAAGATGGAAGATAATCCATCTGACCTCCGGCCATTCCAACCATAACGTTTGAACCAGCAATATTCGACCCGCCAGCTAAATCAAAAATTAAAATAGGTATTCCGTTAGTGAGCGCATTGCCCATCCCAGATCCACATTCCACAGCCATTGCCGAATTCATGGTTAAAGAGGATAAAAGAGTTGGCAGCATAACTGCCCCAAATCCTGCCATCATACCGTGTGATAAAAAATCTCTACGATTTACTAATTTATGTCCTTCAAGTTGCTTTTGTTTTGCTTTAAATTCTTCTTGAATTTTTAAGGCCTGTAATCTTTTATTCTGTTCATTTTCATTACTCATAATTTAATCCTTAAACTAAAGAAGTGTTACGTAAGCACTGCTGAGTGAAGCTACACAAATACCTTTAACTACTTTTCTAGTAGTTAAATTTGTAGTTAGACTCTCACCGGCAATCATAATATCGTATAAAGATAATAATTCTGTTTTGGCGCTATCAATTGAAACAGTAGCAACAGGCCCTAAAAAACGCTCAACAGTCTGATTGATCATGGTTGTTTTATTTATTGCAGTTAATGTCTGAGTTGGAGATTGATCGAAATTAATTGTAGTCCAAATAACTTTTCGATAAGCGTCTGTCTCAACTAAACGATCACAGTATTCCGTGGCAAGCTTGGTGATTGCAACCTGCATTGACGGCAAAAAACTTTTTACGCTGTTGTCACTTGGAAGCTGAATAGCAATGTCGTTAAAAACGGTTACGATATTCGCGTCACTAACTGGAACACCAGTTAATTGCGACATGGTTACATTTATTTGCTCGAAATTTTTCACACCAACATTTAAGGTAGATAGTTCTGTTTCTGAAACCGGCGCATTCATTCCCGGCATTGGCAATCCTTCAGGCAAATTTGGATTAGGGTCTCCTGCATCACCGGTTCCAGGGGCTGGTATACTTGTAGATCCATAAGTTGAAGTTGATTTTTTATTACTTACAGATGGCTTGAACACGCACTGGTTAAACGCCAGCAAGATCGCAAGCAAAGTGCCTATAGATAAGAACATTTTAACTTTTGTCGGCAGAGGTTTTTGTTGGCTTTCCATGATTATTCCTCCACACAAGATGCAGCAGTTTCTGCAATTAAATTTTTCATATTATAGTTTTCATCCATTTGAAAAATATCAGCAAGTCTTCTCATTTCAGTTTTATCAGTTGTACTTGATGGAGTTCTCAAACAGACAAGCTCATAAACTTTTGTAGACATACATTCAGAAAAAGCCCGTGATCGTGAAAGCATGACACCGAGTTCACGAACTCCATTTCCAGTGGTTTGTGAAGGCCATCCTAAATTTGCATTTTGTCCTTCGGCCCAAGTATTAACCCAGCTATTGTCTTTTGTTATCCAGCCATCGGCGAAGCCTACGTTCTTGTTTATTTTTGCAGCGACAACTCCTTCGGTGTAAACGACTTCTCCGTTCACAAAGTCGAAATAAGCAAACGCTCCTCCGAGAGCATCTTGTCCCGCATGACAGCCAACACACTTATTTCGATAAGTACGGCTGTCTCCTCCTGGATTTCTCTCTATATCGCGACGAACGTGATAATCGGGAACATTAATATCGTGAAGGGCTTCAAAATCGCGACAGAGATAGTTCATAAAAGTAAATCTTGTCGCTCTTCTATTTGTTCCTGCTGAGAAAAAGGCGAGACCAGCTGCTCTTGTTGTCAGCACTCCCGCAGTATCCTTAATACCAGTTGTTTTAGATTGGCTCACTCTTACTAAATAATCTTTTAATGAAACTCTAGACTCTTCTAATTTTTGGTAATGAAGATTAGTTTTTTTGTCGTAAACCGGAATAGCTCCAGGTGTTCCTACTCCCGCTATATAAAGATGATCCCCATAAAGAATCTGATCGAAAGGAATATTGTCTCGGATAATACCTATAGCTGTAGCAACATAATCATTTAAAATTATGCGATTTGTTTTATCAATATTCGTCCAGGGCTTAATCCAGTTTTTTAAAGTAAGATTGTAAAAATTAGAATCGTCCATCGATCTTAGTGCAGCCTCTTTCACTTTGCCGGCCTTTACCAGTGTATCAATTTCACTCAGGATGGCAGGTACAGGAGGTACTCCCGCCAAACGATTGTAAATTCTGAAGGCTTTCATCTTAGTAGTTGTTGTTGGAGTTGTCGGAGGTGCGACAATGCCAGTTGGATTAGAGACAGTTGTATCTGTCATCAAAGTTTTCCAACTTGCAATTTGACTGGCAATTTCGTTTGAATCATTCGTACAACTAGCAGACCAACAATGGTGACCACCTTTAACTTTCAAAGTAATTTTTGAAGAAGTCGGTGTAGTAAAATCCACCAGGGAATTTGTTAAAACTTGATCATGTGCCACTTGAACATCTGCCGAAGCATGAAATGGTCTTTGATTGGTATCATGACAACTAATACATCTATTTCTGGTGACGGTATAAAGTGATTGCTGAAAAGCCTGTACCGAAGTTAATGCTGCTATCGATGAAACTGAATAAGTTAGTAATAACGAAGCTGCCAATAACTTCAAAGTTTTGGGTTTTGGGTCAAATTTCATTATTACTATACTCCTCGCCCAGCATTGGGTTTAAAGCATAATCATAACCTATAACTTTATTTTTTATTGAGTGAAATAATTGCCACCACATTACCCGATAAAAACACACCAATAAATAATGAATGCAAAATTAAAAACTTATGTTTAAGATAAGTGTTAATAAAATTAAAACACTATGATTAAATCGCTTCTACTTTTCTTCCTGATTATAATGAACTTTCTAGGAAGCAAGGCCTATGCTTACCCTCATTTTATTTCCCTGGGATATAACTCTTGTATTACCTGTCATTATAATCCGTTTGGAAATGGTCCAATAAATGATTATGGAAGATCAGTCTCGGGAACTGCGATAGCCAGTCGCGATTTCTATGATGAAAATAAACCGGAAGAACTCATTGCAAGTGAAACTGCTTTTTTTATGAAAGAAGCATTAAATAAACATATAAAACCGTTCATTGGTTATCGCGGTATGTTTTATAAAAGCAACCTGGGACAAGAAGGAAGCAAAGTAGAATTCATCAATATGCAGTTCGATGCCAACCTGGTTGTTAAATTTGGAGAAAAAGACCAATTTATCGCCAGTGGAACTTTCGGCTACGCTCCTATTCCTCGAGCCTTACAAAATACTCCAACTGGGGACGCCATGAAGGAGTATAGAACGAGAGAGCATTATATTGGATATCGTCCAAAACCAAATTGGGGAATATATTTTGGATTGATGGATAAGACCTACGGAATAAGAGTTGCTGAACACAATTCTTTCTCCAGAATTTCTACACAACTAACTCAGGATGACCAGGCCCATGGAGCCATTCTTCACTATTCCGGCCCTACTTTCGAAGGTGGATTAAATGCTTTTGTTGGAAATCTTGCCACTAAAGCCGATGTACGTACAAAAGGTTTTGCAGGAACATTTGAACAAACAGTTTTTGAAAAAAACAGAATAGGTGCCAGCTTTCTTTCTCAGAAAGATGATTATTTGAAAACAATGGCCACAGCTATACACTCCCGATCTCAAATTACTTATGGTACGAGCGTCATGGTTGAGCTTGGAAGAGTTGATAAAAAACCTGTTAACGGAACCCTGACCAGAAAGGAATACTACGCCCTTCTTCAAAACCATATCAAAACCCATCGCGGGCTCTATTTTTTAAATTCTGTTGAATATTTCAAAAGCAGTCTCGATAAGAATTACCGTGTTAGATTTGGACCAGGTCTTCAGTACTATCCTTTTTCAAAATTAGAATTAAGAGCAGATGTTTATAATACAAGAAATTTTAATCAAGAAGCTAACTCAAGAGATCGCTGGGATCTTTTGATGCAAATTCATGCGTGGTTTTAAATAAAAAAATGAAAAGCTTATTAGTGCTAAATCTATTATTTACAATCTTTACGACTGATCTCAGAGCAGCCGACGTGAACACTAATATCAAAAAGATGCAGCTATCGCTTGATAAGAATAATCCTGAGAACGTAGAAGAGATATATGATGTTAATGAAGAGAGTTTAAGTAAAAACTGGATGGCACTTGAGCGACTTGCACTAAGTTTTGAACGCAGAAACAAATACAAAGAAGCAATCGAAGTTTACCGCAAGCTGATCGCAAAATTTAATCTTCCTGAACATAAGAAAATTATCGAGAGCACAGCTTCACCCGTAACTGAAAATCTTTATACAACCAATAAACTACCTTACTATTATTACAAGTTGGCATTTTTAAATGCTCAGCTCTTTGTTTCATCAAATAAATACATGCCTGAAGCGGATCGTATTAAATTCAAGAAAAATGCCGAAGGTTACATCGGTATTTTAAAGAAAGTCAGAACAGACGAAGGTGAAATCAAACTTATAGAAGAGTTGATTTCCGAAAAAATTAAAATTGAAGATCAACTTTCTTATAAGACTAACTGGTATGTCTTTTTGGATGTTATAAGCTGGCAAGACAGAGTTTATCTAAAAAATTCTTCTACCAAGACGAAATCAAAGTTATTGAGTACAGACATCGGCTCAAGCCTGGGCGTCGGTAAAAAATGGAGCAATTCCCGCTATGAATTTAATATGGAAGGTGAATACTCAGTCGCTACTTCAACCATAAGCAATGATGGGGCCGGTCCCACTTATTTACAATCCTCGGTGCCCGTCCATTCTATAATCGCAGGCCCTGGAATGTATTACAAAGCTTTTTCCGATAAAGTTTTTGTTGGATTACAAATTCCTTTTTCTTACCGCACGGGTGATTGGGAAGTCCCAACTGGATATGAATTTGAAAATGATAAACAATTCGGTGCAGGTTATTTCTTTCAGGTAAAATTTGCAATGGGCAATATCGCCATTCAAACTCGTCTTGGTAAAATTTTTCCAAATCCCGCTAGCCATTGGTCAATAGGAGCAATTTATGATTTCTAAAACTTACTTTCCTTTGTTTCTTTTTATTACTTTATTTTCAAGCCTGTCAAATGCAAGTGATTTATCTGTTCATATGACTTTATCTCCAGCTGGATCTTTTGATGCAAAGACTGCAAAACTTCGTGGTGATGTTGTTAAAAGCGGAGACAAATACACAGCAGATTCTCTTTGGGTTAAAATTGAAGATTTAAAAACTGGAATTGATCTACGCGACGACCATTTTCACAAACATTTGAACTTTGAAAAATTTCCAAAAATTTCTATGACAAATATAGTTGCTCAAAGCGGAAAAGGCAGTGCGATGCTTACGATTAATGGAGTGCCAAACAAACAAGATTTTACTTATAAGCAAATAAACGATAAAAAAATTGAAGCACATTTTAATGTTAAGCCCAGCGCTTATAAATTAAAAGAAGCGAAGTATCTTGAAATCGGAGTAGATGATGATGTTGAAGTCACGGCTTCGATGGATGTGAAATGAAGAAAAAGTTTCTTCTACTTTTTTCACTGCTAGTCTTTTTAGGTTCCTGCGGGCAGGATTACAATTCCAATTATAATGACCGCGGAACCTATGCTGATATTGGAATTCCACCTGGAACTCCTCTCTATAATTCATATAAAATACTTCAAAATAAATGCTTCAGTTGCCACGCCGCCAAATGGCAAGATTTTAAAACAAACCAAGCCTGGATAGATTCTGGGGAAGTAACTAAAGGAAGTTTTGATACTTCATCGATAAAAACTAATTTAGTAAATTTTGGTGGAAGTATGCCGCTACCTCCTAACGCCTCCCTTACAGATGCCGAAGTCGAAACATTAAGATCATGGGTTAATGGCCTTTAGTTTAAATTAGATAAACTTCTTATCATAATTATTCTTAAGTTTTGTTCAAGTTTTAATTATGGTTACCGAATTATTGATTATGAAGAAAATCTTTTTAGTTTTTTTAATAGCTCTTTTCGTATTCTCATGTGGCAAAAAAGGTGAATCTTCAAAGGCTAAGTTCAAAATTTTTGCAGGCAATATGACTGACGCCGACGTTCAGTCCGTTTTTCCTGGAGGACTTTTGGTTCTTGGTAGAAGCTCGGATGGCCAGCAGTCATTCACTCTCGCCTATCAGTCTGGACTTGAATTGAATTTAAAAAAAGGAGATTGGGAATTTGCCACCATCGGCTGGATGGGAGCTAACCCCATGGAAGGCAATCAGCAATGCTCCTTCCAACATTTTGATATCCAAGTTGATTCAGCAGTAATTAGTTTTAATATGAGCAAACAAGGATGCCTCACTCTTGCCGGTAGTGGTGGTAATCGTTTCACTGATCCACTCTTTTACGACTACCTTGGCGGTACTTATAATGGTTTTAAAAAATTACAAATAAAAACTTGTCCTGATCTGATTACAAATTGTTCTGGAGCTCAAGCAGCACCCGATTCATTTAATTTGGATATCCCTGCCATGACAAAAGGTGTGAGTTTAAACTTGCTTCCAAAAGGATTGATTTCAAATTGCATATCAGGTGGAACATCAATCAGTAATATTACGCCTCCACATGGCGGATCAAACGGTTTTGTTGGCGTAAGAGTGACTACCTTTGCACCTCCACTTACATCATTTAATAACCCAAGCGGTGTTGTTCAAGATTCTACCGGGAATATTTTTGTCTTAAATACGGCCCAACATAATATAAGAAAAATCGATACCAGCGCTGTTATAACTACATTTGCTGGGCCTTCAAGTGCTGCAATTGTTTTTGGAGCAATAGACGCAACTGGAACTGCTGCCAGGTTTAAGAATCCCGCAGGAATTGCCATTGATTCTTCTAATAATATTTATGTTGCTGATACTTATAATCATACCATCCGCAAAATTACTACAGCAGGAATTGTATCAACTCTTGCTGGAACAGCATTAACTCAAGGAACTACTGACGCCACAGGAAGTTCAGCGAGATTCAATACACCTAATGGTATTGCCGTAGGTTCTTCTACAGGAAATGTGTATGTGGCAGACACAGCAAATCAGACTATCCGAAAAATTACTCCAGGTGGAATCGTTACAACAATTGCAGGTGGAGCAGGATTAACTGGAACTACAGACGCTACAGGAACTGCAGCTCGTTTTAATTCACCCCGTGGAATCGCCATAGATGCAAGTGAGACTTATCTATATGTCTCAGACACTCAAAATTCTACAATTCGAAAAATAAATATCAGCGGTGGTGTCGTGACAACTCTCGCGGGTATTGCCGGTACTTCCGGTCATCTTGATGCTACTGGCACCTTAGCCTCATTCGACATGCCTATAGGTCTGACAGTTGACTCTTCTGCCAATGTTTACGTCGCAGATAAAAATAATCAGAACATTCGTATGATTAATTCTAGTGGAGTCGTCACTACTTTTGCCGGTGTTTATGCCACTAATGGTTCAGTAGAAGGACCCGTGGCCACGGCAAAATTTAATTATCCAGTTGGGATAACTAGAAATGCTTCGAATGATATTTTTGTAGCGGACGCAACGAACCATACAATAAGAAAAATAACCTCTGGTATCGTTTCAACATTGGCAGGAAATGCAGGAGTCCATGGCAATACAGATACAGGCGGAGGAGCTGGATGCACAGGAGTTCCCAAATCTTATTTTTTCCAGCATGGTGATGGTGAAGCAATGAGTAGCCCACAAACGGCCAATTCGGTAGATATCAATTCAGCCGATGCAAGCATTGCATTAGCTCCATTCTATGGAGTTATTACCGATCCAGTCTATGCTAATTTGCCGGTGATTTCTGGGGCGGCTCATGCTCTCTACTTTTATAATGGAACTTCTATGGGTTCACCTTTGTACGCCAATCAGGGAGACTTTATCTATTACAACGGATCCTCTTGGTCAAAATTCTCGGAGTCAAATTCTGTAAAACTTTTACTTCAACAATAATTAGAAAAACTCTAGTGATTGCAAATCTCTTTTAAACTAATCCATTCCACTTCTGTGAGAACTTCTTTAGAAGGTTTATCCAAAAAAGGTTTTAGTTTTGATAATCTCGAACTATCACTTGGATGATCCGATAATAGTGCAGCGAGGTCAGAGCTGCTTTTCATTCTTTTAAAAAAAGTGTAAATCCCCTTCACACTTACATTCGCCATCTGCAATCTTTTTAGTCCTTCACTATCGGCCTGTGCTTCTTCGCTTTTAGTGAAACTCATATTAAAAAAAGTTGAAGCGGTATCTGCTGATAGCGAACCTGGATCACCTGAGAGTACAAACTTTAACCCTTGAGCGGTAGCAAGTCTTACCAGTACTCCCTGAAGAATATGGCGAAGTCTGACGTGCTCAATTTCATGGGCGAGGATACCGGCCAGCTCTTCTGGCGTGGTCGCAGCAAGAAGCAATGCTTCGTTAATAAAAATATTTCCACCTAAGGTCGCAAATGCATTTATACTTTTTTTCCGCAAGACTTGAACCCGTAAAGAAAATTTATGATCGTCGCTTTTTAATGGATAAATTCTCTTCACCAGTTTATCTAACGCAATTTGAGAATTTAGATTATTCCCAACGCAATTTTTTCCATAACTTCCATCATAAACGAGTGCCAGCTTTCGCTCTACGCTCCAGGGAATCTGTTGCACAAAAAAACTAAACCCCAAAGAAAATCCGACGGCCATTAGCATAGCGCTTAGCAGCCAGAAAACTCCTTTCAATTTTGCTTTCATTTTAATGAATAAAAATTTTAAAAATATAAAAAGCCACTATAAAAATAAAAAAGATTATTCCTAAAGGTCCCTTCTGCATTCTACTAGATGAGCTTGAACTACCACGGTCCAGATCCAGCTTGCTCCCCAACGTATCCATAAATGTATCTCTATCCTGAATGATGGCCTGAGGAGGCAAATCCTGATGAAGAGTTGTAACATTTTTTATTTTTTTTACAGCAGTACCAATGGCCATGAATTCAACCATTCCTCCACCGAGATCATAAACACGAGTCTTCACTCCAACCACTTCGTCCGCTCCGCAATTAACAGCATCCTGTTGAATGCGAGCGAGTGCCTTCTCTCGTGCCTCATATAAAATTTCAGTTAATCCTTCAACTTCTCCTCCGCCTAGAGATTGGAGCAGCGACATTACTCCGCCTGCAAATCCTAAAGAGTAAACTGAAACACCCATTACAAGTTGAATAGGCATGTAACCGATATTTACCATGTTCCACATTTCTTCATTGGTCATATCACTCGTTACAGGATTATTGATAAATTCATCCAACAAAGGATGGTGAGAGGCAGTTCCAATCATCAACATTTCCTGCGCCCCCATCAACGGAGCAAGTGTCGTTTCAATTCCTATTATTGAATTAGCACCAACTTTTTTTGCTTCCGCCTTCATTCTGGTTAAGGCCAGGTGACGGGTCTTATCAAAAATTTCGGTAAACTCTTTAACCTCTCCGCGTTTTAGGCTTTTAAATGATCCCATGATGTTTCCGCCAATACCGATAGAGTAAGCTACGTTTCCGAAAACAAAATGAAGCGGTTTAAATCCAGAATCAATCTGGCAGTAAAGTTGTTGAACATTTGCTGCAGTTGAAAATTCTAATTTTTCTTTTTCACCGTCTTCGAGACCTTTGGTTCTAATAGCTGAGCCAATCGCCAGAAATTCTAAATTCCCGCCATGATTAATTAATTCAAACGATACTCCTGAGAGTCCAACTCCTCCGGCCTCGCGAGCTTCATTCATTAATCGCTCTATGGCCTTCATGCGTCCATCGTGGACCAGTTGAGTAATCTCTTCAACTTCACCACCGCCTAAGTTTGATAGTCCCGCACCAATCCCTCTGGTCACTCCAAGGGCCACTACACTATTGCCTACACACAACTGCCCTGGACGATAATCAAGTTTATTCAAACAATATATTTCATTACCTGACAAACCAGTAACCTGACGATGTTTCTGCGATAGCGTAGTGTTGATCATAAAAACTCCTGTAAATTTAAAAAATTAAACAATTCTCTCACAAGACTTCGGTTGCTCAAAGATTTAATACCTAGTAAAATATTTTTAACGAGGGATATTTTTATGAGCGTAAAAATTGTGACTGATAAAAACATGGAAGAAGTACTGGAAAAAAACCAGATCATCTTTTTAGATTTTTGGGCCAGCTGGTGTGAGCCTTGTAAAGTCTTTGCTCCCATCTATGACAGAGTATCAGCCGCTCACCCCGATCTTTTTTTTGGAAAAGTTAACACTGAAACTGAACACCTTTTAGGTTCAGACTTTCAAATCAAATCCATTCCTACACTTGTCATTTTAAAAGAGGGCACTATAATTTTTTCAGAGTCAGGAGTAATTCCCGAATACGTTCTTAATAATATCGTTGCCGAAGCAAGAAAAATCGATGTTTCAACACTAATCAAAGAAGATCCTGAAATTTAAGACTTAGATGATAATTAGCTATTTATTAGAGGTAATCTTTAATTGCACTAATGCGCCCTTTCGTGCTACTTGAGGTCAACTTTACTACTTCAGACTATCAAGGACTAAAAACATGAAAAGTTTTCCAATCGCTTTATGCCTAGGGCTTGTCACAAGCATGGCATTTTCAAAAGAAGACGGTGCATTTCTAGATGCTAAATATCGAAATCTAGTTCACCCAATTAAAAATAAAAACTCAATCAACAAATCACTTCCGGCGAGCAACACAAAAGAAGTTATTGGATACCAAAGCGCTGTGCGCTCACAGGCAGCACGCGGTACTTGCTCAATTTTTTCTTCAACTGCTTATCTGGAAGGACTACTGATTAAAAAAGGCTTAAATGCTTCATTAGACCTTTCAGAAGAATGGCTACAATACACGGCCGTTAGAAACAAATCATCTGATGGTTCATCAGGATGGACTAACTTCGCGGCCATTAGAGATTATGGAATGCCGTCTGAAGAAAGTCTTCCTTATATTGGAGAAGATTGGGTTGAAGCTTTTAATCCATTAAAAGACGAGCGTTGCGGAAAACTTACAGGAGCAAATAAAAAATCATGTTTAATTGTTCACCGCGATCCTTCTCTACTTAATTTAACTGATGCTCAAATCACGGCGCTTAACGGCGATATTGAATTTATCGCTGCCAGAAAAGAAGCTTTGGATTTCAAAAAGAAAAATATAAAATTCTCAGGATCTGACTTCAATGTTTCAAGTGTTTCAGAAGTAAAGACATTACTAGAAAGTGGAACACCAGTTGTTCTAGAAGTTGATTTCTACTATGGAGCATGGAACCACAGAGAAGCTGAAGAATTTGGTATCGGAAGAAACCTTGATCACTGGGCAAAAGGAATAATTACTTTTCCAGAAGAAGGAAGTTTGGATGAAGTTGAATCACGCAAACATCCAGCGGGGCATTCAATTCTAGTAGTTGGTTACGACGACAATAAAATTGTTGAAAAAACTATTCAAATGGCTGACGGTACAACTAAGATATTTACTTATAAAGGTGTATATTATTTCAAAAATAGCTGGGGAACTTCAAGCTTTGGAAAAGATTTCAAAATTGATGGAGTTAGTTTCCCAGGTTACGGAATGATGGTGGCTAAATACGCAGAAGAAATTGGGCAATTTTTCAAAATGCCGCTACTTTAAATTTAAAACGGTAAATAGAAAAGGGGCTCAATTGATTTGAGTTTCTTTTCTATCTCAGTCTTTGTACTTTGTTCTCACACACATCTAATTAAAAAGCTAATCCTGATTTTCGTTAGTTAAAATCACTTCTTTAGTTGTGTAGGTTGTTTCTTTTAATCAGTTCTCTAAACCAGGCCAGATTAGCACCAAGGAAAATAACCGAAACATCAATGAGTTAGATAAACTAGAGACGCTTAAAATCCATCGGGACTTCAGCATTGATTATTGTAGTGTAAACAGGCGCTTGAAATTTCGAGAAGTCAGATATTTGAGAAAGATTAATTTTTAATGTAATGGCCATTCCATTTTCACAAGCAGGTGTAGAGACGAGTTCATTATTAATCATTGATGCAGTTCCCACACAATTCAAATAAAGATAAGAGGAATAAACCAGAAATTTAATATTCCCTTCGATGTCTACGCTAACCTGTCCTTGAAGGGCCACATTCATAAAACTAGTATTTACTTCATAGGCACCGGCGAATTCCTTCAAAGTCGCCGCACTGGCAACAGTTGAAAAGAGTGATGTTAAAATCGATAGAGCGAGTATTGTTTTTTTCATGAAAGAGCAATATCACAGAAACTCTCATTTCTATAAGTCCATGTAAAAATAATCTAGTTCCCAGAATAGCTGGAAATATTTTCGTATGACCAATACTTCGAGAGTATTATAAGGAGATCTTGGCGCGATCTCTATCTTGAATGATAAAATAAAAAAATTATAATTAATATTTTTTCATTGATTGTTTAAACTATAAAAGTCCCATGAATCTACAAAATACTTATCTTTAAAAACGCAGTATTTATGGCAAGCACCTTGCTGAATTTGTGATCGAATACTTCAATGTTTGCAGTAGAGGAAAGAAAGCATCAAGAATTGAAACCTTATTGATCCAGTATCGGTCATACCATAATTAAGGATTTTATTTAGTTTTACCGATAAATAATATTATTGAAGTTATTGTGGAGAATTTATGAACAAAACGAATAAAAAAAATTTCTATCCGGCCATAATGCTGACCCTTCTCCTGGCAACATTAATAAGCTTCAATCAGTGCGTTTTAACAAATACTGCCAGCAAATCCATAAAAACTGTAAGTGAAAAGACTTCTACATTGGGTTCTAAAATATTTAGTGGAAATACAAATGCTTCCATAATTGATGCTACAGCACCTGCATGTACGGCAGAAGTTCTTAGCGGCTGGAAGTGCTTTCCGACAACAATAAGAACGCTAGAAGGTGATGAGTATAAAATTCTAATTAAATGGAACCGGTCAGGACTTACTTCCAAAGGAACGGTTCTAATGGCCGTTGGTGGAGCAGGAATGGGGGAATCGAGAGAAGATCCTCCTTCAAAACAAATGATGGATGAACTTGATAGCTTGGACCATATCAGGACAGTTCAACTTGAGTTTGTAGATGTTCCCAACACAAGCCTCTATGCTGCAAATCCATGGGGCGGATATTGGAAACATTTTGGAAGCTATCATAGTGCAGGCTCTGCATTTCTCGCCTCACTTGAACTTATAGGTGAAAGTGGATTATTTACTGGAGATTTTCTCAACTATCTTGGTGGTAGCAATGGTTCAATGATCGCAGCTTATGCTATGTCACATTTTGGAGCAGATAAATATTTTGATCGAGTTGTTTTTCAAATGGGTCCATTTCTTCCTGATCTAAGTCACGCTTGTGATAGACTTAATCCCGCAAGTTTTTTTATTAATCTACCTGCGACCCAAAAAAGTGTCGCTGATTTAATAAATACATGGTCGGGTGGAAATCCAACTGAAGACGTTTGTAATACTCTCAACAATGATCGCACCTCTGTTCTCAAAGGTGGAAATGCTCAATATCCAAATACTCATGTACATATAATTGTTGGTGCAGATGAAGTCACTAGAGGCTTTGGTCCATGGATTCTGGCTTCAAATCTTGAATATTATCAAGCAATCGATGCTAAATCTAAAGAGCGCATTGTGCGACCTGGAATGGCCCACAATAATAGTTATCAAGATATGAGAAGACTTTTAAAACTTAATCAAAACGAGTCACCTGAAGCCGAAGTTCTAGCTTGCCCTTCAAATAGTACAGGTACATTTTGTAATCAAAATGGAAACAGTACTGATTACTTTTGTAATGGTTGTGGACAGAATATTCCGCCAGACAATTTTGGAAATTGGGTCAGTGTCGGGAATAATTGTTTTCATCGTGGAACTACCAATTCTTGCGGTCAATGTAGTAATGGTGAATTTTGTAATTCAGGATCAGCTGTAGAATGGGCATGCAGTTGTTCTTTAAGTGGTGTTGGATGGGTAAGCCAAGGCAACGGATGCTCACACCGAAAAACAAACAGGTCTTGCAAATAGTTCGAAAAATAAAATGGGCCACCAACAAAGTGGCCCTTCTATACTCTTAATTTTAAATTACTTTGTTAATTCATGAAAAAATTGTTTCATTCCTTCCCATGATCTTTTATCTGCTAGAGCATTATAGGCTTGCCCTTTGGTAACATCGCTTCCAGCTCCACTGTCAGTGAAGCTATGAACAGCTCCAGAGAAAGAAGTTAACTGATAAGTTACTTTTGCTTCATCCATTTCTTTCTTGAAAGCTGCAACTTCATCGCCTGGCACGTACGGATCAATTCCTCCGTGATAAACTTCTACTTGAGCTTTTATATTTTTAGCGTCAGCGGGGGTTGGATTTGAAAGTCCACCGTGAAAAATTACGATTCCTAAAACATCTGCACCAGAGCGGCCAAGTTCAAGAGCGGCCGTTCCGCCAAAACAGTAACCAGTTGCTAATAATTTACTTGAATCAACTTTTGAATTTTTTGCAAGAGTGGCTAGAGCAAGATTCGCTCTATCTCTTAAGAGTTTGCGGTCATTTTTATACACAGTCGCAAGTTCACCTGCTTCTTTTGCATCTTTTGGTCTAATTCCTTTTCCATACACATCTGCGGCCATAGCAACGTAACCAAGTTTCGCCAGTGCAGTAATTTTTGATTCGGTTTCTGAAGAAACTCCCATCCAGTTAGGAAAAACAATAACTCCAGGTTTTTTTCCTTTAATGGCAGTGTCGTATGCCACAATGCCTTCAAAAGTTTTGTCGCCAGATTTGTATTCTACTTTTTCTAAAGTAATTTTTGCTTCTGCGCCCATAGAAATTAATCCTAATAATAAAATGGTTGAAAATAGTTTTTTCATATGTAATCTCCCCTAAAATATGTGACAGGAAATACTAAATGAAAAAATGTAAAAAGGAAAATGGACAAAGCTTTGATTAAAAAAAAGTAGCCTCTAATAGATCAGAGGCTCGATTATAGATTAAAATTATATATTTAATGCGCGATTATCCGTAGCTGCCAAACAAGCTTCTTTCAAACTTTCCGAATATGTCGGATGTGCATGACTTGTTCTGGCAATATCTTCTGCCGAAGCTCTGTACTCCATAGCAAGTACCGCTTCACCAATAAGATCGGCGCAACGAGGACCAATCATATGAACACCCAAAATTTCATCTGTCTTTTTGTCTGCGAGTACTTTTACAAATCCAGCTGATTCATTTGAAGCACGAGCACGTCCTGAAGCTTTGAATGGGAAAGAGCCCGTTTTATATTCTCTGCCAGAAGCTTTTAATTGCTCCTCTGTCTGACCTACAGAAGCAACCTCTGGCCAAGTGTAGACCACACCTGGAATTAGATTGTAGTCAATATGTGGAAGTTGACCGGCCATAAATTCGGCAACGACACTTCCTTCTTCTTCAGCTTTGTGAGCAAGCATAGCTCCTTTTACCACATCACCAATAGCGTAAATATGAGGAACGTTAGTTTGCAAATGATCGTTTGTTTCAACTTTTCCGCGTTCATCTATTTTTACACCGGCAGCTTCGAGATTTAATCCTTCTGTATAAGGACGGCGACCTACGGCCACTAAACAGTAGTCCCCTTCGAGCGTAATAATAGTTTCAGTTTTTTTGTCTTTTGCTTTTACGACAACTTTCTTTCCATCCGATTTAACTTCAGTTACGCCGTGACCTAGGTAGAACTCCACACCATCTTTTTTTAGTATTTTAAAAAGAGTTTTTGAAAGCTCACTATCCATTGTCGCAATAATTGAATCAGCAAATTCCACGACAGTTACTTCTGTACCAAGTCTTCTAAAGACAGAAGTTAATTCCAGGCCGATAACTCCACCGCCAATGACGATAAGTTTTTTTGGCAATTCTCTAAGCACGAGGGCTTCAGTTGAAGTGATAATTCTTTTTTTATCAATAACTACACCGGGAAGAGTTGAAGGTTTTGAGCCAGTAGCGATGACTATTTTTTTACCTTTTATTTCCTGAGTTTCGCTTTCGCCTTTAATGATTATAGTATTGGCATCTTTAAAAGATCCCAGGCCTGTGTAGGTCTCAATTTTATTTTTTTTCATGAGAAATGAAATACCACCGGAAACGTCTGTTACAACTTTTGAAACTCTGTCTCTCATTTTATTAAAATCTAGTTTTACATCCCCTGCACTAATTCCGTGATCTGCAAATGAATGCATTAATTCATGATATTTCTCGCTTGAATCAAGCCATGCTTTAGAAGGAATACATCCTACGTTTAAACATGTTCCCCCGAGGGCCTTGTATTTTTCTATAATGGCAACTTTCATTCCTAATTGAGCACATCTGATCGCACAAATATATCCACCTGGACCAGAACCAATAATAACAACATCGTACTCTTTCATCTAAACTCCGAATCATATTTTTGATAATTAACTAAAACATTCCATTGCGGGCTTTCGCCTGAATAAACGAAAAGAAAAATACAGCATTGGGGTCATTGGCCACTACACTCATTTCTTTTTTCATTCCATCTACTGTTTCCTGGTCGACATACTTGGCGCTAACCAATTGCTCACTGGCACTCATTAAAAGTTCACTCCAAAATTCAATAATCTCTTTTCTTTTTTGGGGGTGACGATTATCCAGAAACCAAGTCTTCACTTCTGTTTCAATATTCTGATAACCGTTTTGCATCAAAAGATTTCCAAGTTTCGCCCCCATAAAGGGATCCCCTTTTTGATCATACTGATAATCGTTGAAGGCCATCCAGTATTTCAAAACATTGGGAGAATATGGATCGAGGAAAAAAGATGAATTGAGCACTTCAGTGATATAAACAATTCCACCGGGGCTCAGCACTCTCCTCACTTCAGATAAAACTCTTCTCGGATCAGGTACATGTTCTAAAACAAAACATAGAAATGCCCCGTCAAAACTCTCGGCATCAAATTTTAAATCTTCGGCGCTCATTTGTTTTAATTCGTAGCGATCTTTGGCAAAAGCCAGCTGGCCTAAACTTGTTTTGGCGGCCGCAAGTTGTTTATCGCTTAAATCAATTCCTGTTAATTTAATATCTGGAAAACGACGTAAGAGAATTTCTGATTGCGCTCCAACTCCACAACCCACTTCCAAAACTTTTTTAGTGGAAGAAAAATTTACGTTTTGATAAATCGTATGTTCAGCAAATCTTGCTTGTCTTCTTAAGCGTTCCTGCTCAACTGGAGAGAACCCATGGAGATAAGGAAAATCGGATTTTTCTGTCATACGAGCTCCAATTCAATCTATTATAAAAATAAAATATTAAACATCAAGCAACAGTCTAGAAGGATCTTCCAGCAGCTCTTTGACTTGTTTTAAGAAACTTACTGATTCACGTCCATCGATAATTCTATGGTCGTAAGATAAAGCTAAATACATCATCGGACGAATCACTACCTGGCCGTTAAGGGCAACAGGGCGTTCGATAATATTGTGCATACCCAAAATCGCCGATTGAGGAATATTGATAATTGGAGTTGAAAGCATTGAACCAAAAACACCACCATTAGTGATTGAGAATGTCCCACCTTGCATATCTTCGATCGTAATTTTTCCGTCGCGAGCTTTAGTTGCAAGTGCTAAAATTTCTTTTTCAATTTGCGCCAGTGACATGCTCTCAGCATTTCTCACTACTGGAACAACCAGCCCTTTGGCAGTAGAAACTGCGATGCCGATATCAGCATAGTCGTGATAAGTAATTTCGTCCCCGTTAATTTGTGCATTTACAGAAGGGAAATCTTTAAGAGCAACAGTCACTGCTTTTGTAAACAGAGACATAAAGCCTAAACCCACGCCATGTTTTTTAGTGAATGCGTCTTTATATTTTTTTCTTAGGTTCATCAGTTCATACATATCAACTTCATTAAAAGTTGTGAGCATCGCTGTGGTGTTTTTGGCTTCGACTAGTTTTGTTGCGATGGTTTTTCTTAGACGTGACATTTTTTCGGATCTAACTGCTCTTTGGCCGGGAACGACTGTAGGAGAACTTGCTTTTGCAGGGGACGGTTTCGGGCCTGGTGCGGGAGTTGGGTGCGACGCTAGCGCGTCTTCCTTAGTAATACGGCCGTCTTTTCCAGTGCCGTTCACATTCTCAGCACTCACTCCCTTTTCATCAAGAATTTTTCTTGCAGCCGGGCTTGGAATATTAACTTCTTTTGAACTTGCAACTGGTGCAGCTGGAGCGGTTTTAGGTGCTTCGACTTTTTCTGCAGGTGCAGTTTTTGCAGCCGCAGCAGGTTTAGCTGCACTAGTATCAAGCTCGCCGATCTTTGCACCAATTTTTAATTCTGAGCCGGCCTCTGCCATAATTTTTAAAACACCTGCACTTGGTGCCGGAAGCTCCATTGAAGCTTTATCAGATTCAATTTCGCAAACCGCTTCGCCTTCAGCGACGTAGTCACCATCTTTTTTTAACCAAGATGATAAAGTAACTTCTGTAACTGATTCACCGATAACCGGTATTTTTAATTCAACACTCATAAAGACTCCGTTATTTTGCAAAAGCTTTCGTAATTATTTCTGCTTGCTCTTTCTTATGGACATTAGAAAAGCCGGTCGCAGGTGCCGCTGAAGACTTACGACTGATTAATTTAAAGGTTCCAAAAACTTCAATAAAACGCAGAAGGTATGTCCAGTACCCTTGGTTCATTGGTTCTTCTTGTATCCAAAAACTTTCAGCACCTTTATACTTGGCCAGGATTTTCTTAATTTGTTTTTCTGGCAAAGGATGTAATTGTTCTAGCCGAACGATGGCCACATCGTCCCTTTTTTCTGCGATTTTTTTATCATTAAGATCATAATAAATTTTACCAGTACACCAAATTACGCGAGTAACATTTGTTCCAGCATTGGAATCATCTATTAACTCTTGAAACTTTCCGTTGATAAATTCATCGCGAGTTGAAGTACAACGAGGATCGCGAAGCAGCGATTTGGGAGTCAAGACCATTGCTGGTTTTCTAAAAGACCAAGTTAACTGGCGGCGAATAAGATGAAACATATTGCCAGGAGTCGAGCAGTTCGCAACGATAATATTATTTTCAGCGGCCATTTGTAGATATCTCTCAGGACGAGCACTTGAATGCTCAGGCCCTGCTCCTTCATGTCCGTGAGGCAAAAGCATTAGTAGCCCGCTCATTCTCTGCCATTTAACTTCGGCCGAAGTAATGTATTGATCGATGACAATTTGAGCACCGTTCGAAAAATCTCCAAACTGCGCTTCCCAAATAGTAAGCGTATTGGGGGTGGCCCAAGAATATCCAAATTCAAAACCGAGAACGGCATATTCTGATAAAAGCGAATTGTACAAACTCACTTTACCTTGTTTTTCAGAAATAAATTCTAATCCACAATAAGCTTCATTAGTTCTTTCATCAAAAACTTTAGCGTGACGGTGAGAAAAAGTTCCGCGAATAATATCCTGACCGGTAAAACGCAGTGGATGTCCTTCGTCTAATAAACTTCCGTAGGCCAATAGCTCGGCACTTGCCCAGTCTAATTTATCTGTATTAAAAGCTGCATCTCTATCATCTAAAACTTTTTGTGTTTTTCTCATTAATTGCATTCCAGGGGGAGTGGAATTAATCGCCTTTACAACTCTTTCTAAACCTTCTTTTGAAACCCCTGTCGCTGGTGACTCATCAAAAGACTCTGCTTTTGAATAGCCCAAGCCGTCCCAATCTTTATGCGGTCCTCTTATTTTATTAGGAATTTCTTTTTGGCGAACATTATTGAAGCGGTCTGAAAGAAGAAGTTTATAAGCTTCGATCATTTCAGTTGCGAGTTGCGATTCAATTTTCCCCGAAGTTAAAAGTTGTTCAAGATAAAGCTCTCTAGGATTTTTATGCTTGGTGATCAGATCATAAAGATTTGGTTGAGTGTAACGAGGTTCATCCCCTTCGTTATGCCCGTACTTTCTGTAGCAAACCATATCAATAAAAATATCTTCTTTAAATTTTTGTCTAAACTCTACTGCTAACTCGATTGCATAGACGACAGCTTCTGGATCGTCCCCGTTTACTTGAATGATCGGTGCTTCGACAACTTTTGCAACTGAATCACAATATTGTGAAGAACGACCATCTTCAAAGTCAGTTGTAAAACCAATTTGATTATTGATTACAAAATGGATTGATCCACCAACAGCATAACCTTTGAGTTTACTCATTTGAAGAACTTCGTACACTACCCCTTGACCTGCGACAGAAGCGTCTCCGTGAATGATAATAGGAATAACTTTTGATTGATCACCTTTGTAGTGATTATCGATAAGTGCTCGGCAATACCCAATTGCAACTGGAGCAACCGTTTCTAAGTGAGAGGGATTGGGAAGAAGTTTTACATAAACTTCCTGATCGTTCATTGTTTTTTGAACAGTGGTAAAACCCATATGGTATTTTACGTCTCCACTATGTCCTTGCATCTCTTCAATCGATCCGCCTTCAAATTCAGAGAAAATATACTCGTATGTTTTTCCAACAGTGTTGGCCAAAACATTCAACCTTCCTCTATGCGCCATCCCGATAACAAATTCATGACAACCTAACTCAGCACCTTTATTGATGATAGCATCCAGGGCCGGAATGGTCGTCTCTCCACCTTCAAGTGAAAATCTTTTTTGTCCAACATATTTTGTCTGAAGAAAATTTTCGAAAACATTGGCTTCATTTAATTTTTGCAGAATTCTTTTTTTCTTATCAAGAGAAAGATCAATGTTTTTAGCAGTAGATTCAATTTTCTCTCTCATCCACCGGCGAAGATCAGTGTTGTTAGAGTGCATGTATTGAAAACCAATTTTACCGCAGTAAATTTTTTTCATGTGATCGAGAATATCTTGAAGTGTAGCAGGGCCTAAACCCACGAACTCTCCACATTGAAAAACAGTAGAGCGATCAGCTTCAGTCAGACCATACTCTTCCAAACTTATGCGTGCCTTGCGGTCAATACGTGCTCGAATTGGATTGGTGTCTGCGAGTAGATGTCCTCTCGCTCTAAAAGATTGAATCAAACGAAAGACGTTAAATTCTTTTCTGAGTAATTCATTGCTGATTCCCGCACCAGTTCCAGAAGAAGTTCCAAAACTTGATTCTGAAAATTCAAAGCCTTGAAAAAATCTTTGCCAAGATTCATCAACTGCTTCAGGACTAGTTCGATAACTGTCGTACAAAGAATCAATAAAAGTAATGTCTGAACTAGAGAGATGTGTGAAGTCGATATTCTTCGTCATAAACTTCCTTCAATAAAAAAAAGAGCTGCCGAGTGTTTTACTCGGCTAAAAAATAGATAACCCTAATATAGATCTAAGATATCAAAATTTTAAGCTTTTTTTCGCAATAGGAAGAATTGTCTCAATTAATTTTTAGGTCATTACTGATGACAGCATTTCTTGGCTTTTTTGCCAGAACCGCATGGACACGGATCGTTGCGACCAACCTTTGGGTCGACTCTGCGAACTGTGTTATTTCTCATTACACCGTCGACGAAAAACCACTCTCCTTTCTCTTTTATGAAGGTGCTTAGCTCGTGATGGGCCTGTTCTGCGCCATTGAAGTTGAATTTGCATTTAAACTCTACCTGGCCTTCAGTATCTTTTTCAGTTCCTTTGCTCGTCTCGCGAATCTCTAAACCAAGCCATTCTGAATTTTGGGCCCAAGACTTAACTCCATCCATATCAAGATCTTTTCTGGTTGATTCGTGGTGTGTCTTAAAAATATAATCCATTTCTCCCACAGCAAAAGCCGTGTAACGCGATCGCATTAACGCAACTGCAGTCGGAGCAGGCTTAGTTCCTTTGATATATGGCTGACAACAATCGCTAAAGTTTTTTTCAGATCCGCATGCACATAAACTCATTACTCACTCCTTAAAATCTTAAAATCGAAATAATAAATCAGTAAAACTGCTGGTGTCTTCGCCAAAATGAATTTTACTTTCTAAGAGTCTACTCGAAACGAAAGTAAAATGGGGACGAATAAATTTAAGATATTTCTCCTTAGTTCGGTGTATCGCGTATTCATCTTTAAATTTAACATCTTCTATCTGTACTTTTAATTCCAGATCGGTTGGCACGGATAAATAAAGATAACGAACTCTCGCAGCAAGTACGGGCATTACAATTTTAATTTCTTCATCACTCAAGTACTGCAACACCGAAGTGCAAAGCCCTAAATCAAAAATTTTTTCTCGCTTCATCACATTTGTTGCCCAAGAAACTAAATCAGTATTTTCCATGACTAATTTAGTGCTTTCGGCCGGACGAATATCTCTTTTGGCGACTAAATCATAAGCGTGTTTAGAAGGTTCGATGCCATGAGCGCGGTATGGAATAAAAGTTTTCAGCACTTCTTCAAATAAAATTCCAAGGCCAAAACCCAAATCAATTACACTGCTGATATCTACAGCTTCAAGAGCGAAAATAGCCTTCATATAGGCCGCATGCTCACGCGCATTGACGATATTATCCATCTCTTCCGGATCGGCGTAATTCACGTCCCAATAATCTTGTGAAAAACCTTCGGCGCCTTCTAAACATTTCGTTTTTTTCATACAGACACAGGTTTATTTATCGCAATCCAAATTGCAAACCAGGCCAGTAGTAAAATGATTGAAGTAATAATTGCTTTGTACTCGATCGTTTTTAATCTAAATAAACAAATAAACAAAATATTTATCACAAACCATGTGCCCATTTTAAGTTTGACCCACAAAGGGAATGCCTGACCGTGGGTAAAACCTAATCGTGCAATAAGACCCATTCCTGCGACAAAAATGAGAAAGCTGACTAAACCAACCATCCATTTTCCACGTTTCTTTTGAATTAAGTTAGAATTACATGAAATAAATCCCATGCTGGAAAATAAGCAGAGAATGAAGAGTATATGCATTGTTTTATATTGTTCATAAGTAATCATGTCGTTCACTCCAGTTTAACAATAAGATGACCATTATAATCCAATATTGCATTCTATCAAGTTCCTGCTTTAATCTTTTTGGATTCTTCATTAGAATGGAGCTATGGAACAATGGACAACAAAAGTATACCGCAAAGAAGATAAGATTTACCGAGGTGCATTTGCTTATATCCGAAATGAAGGATCGTATGCCGAAGAAAACTTCGACGTTTACAAAGATAAAAGAGATCAAAGTTATCACTATGTTTCGCAAGCAATCGTAAAAGTCACGACCGGTGAAGTTTTAAATCTTCACGTCGAATACATTGTGAACAAAGACTATATTCCCCAAATGGTTGTGATTGAAAAAATCATGGGAAAAGAAAGCACAAGAGAAACTTATGAATATCTTCCAAGAAAAAACCACCTCGTTTATAAATTCATTAATTCTAAAGGTGAAGAGCATACCGAAGAAATCTCAACTGCTCCCAAATATCATATAGCCACTCCAACTGCTGCTAGTTCAATGCTTTTTTTGCGCTCAAAGAAATTTGATGCCAACGGAAAGAACTCTTTCAATATTTTAGTGGGCAAAAATCTTTGGGAATACAAAGAAGCTCCAATCTTTAAAAGTGTCATATTAGAACGCGCCAGTCTTACCGCTGAAAAAATGAATATCGACGGACAAAATGTTCAGGCCACTCAGTATAAAATGTTTGATGACGCCACTGACTTTAAAGGGGCCAAAGACCCTCAACATATCAAAATTTTTCTAAGCCAGCACGGTGCGATCCCCTACATGGTCCGCACAGACGATGGGACAAAAATTCAAATTAAGTATCTCAACGATCTCACTGAGAAAGAGTAGAAGCATCCTCGCCATGTAAAGTAGGATGACTTAAAATAAATTCTTCTATTTCAAGGCAGGCTTCATCCAATGGTGCTCTTAAAAGTGAATAGGGTTCCATTAATTTAACCATCTTTTCCATAGTCTTCCCTTTCCAGGTCTTCACCCGGTTATCCACTATAATAACCCCTCCATAATCACTTTCTGTTCGAAGTAGCCGCCCTAGTTTTTGGTGGAGAGAACGTGTGCGATGAGCAAGGTAGTAATCAGTAAACTCGTTTCCTAAATTGGTCTCGAAAAAATCTCTTCTTTCATTGATGACTAGATCCATTCTTAAATCAGGAATCTTATCGATGAAAATAAATTGCAGAGCATCTCCTGGAATATCGATCCCTTCGCCAAAGGACTCCATCCCAAGCAAAATTCCCGAACCAGATCGTTTATAATCTTCAACGACGTTTGTTCCCATCCCCTGAATAAAAAGTGGAATCTGGCCTTCAAATTCTTTTAACAAAATTTCGCGGGCAATTTCAAAGCGTGCTTTCGCCGAAAAAAGTAAAAGTGTTTTTCCATTGAGTTTTCTAATGAGAGGTTTAATTTTCATCAAATTGTATTCAACAAAATTGGATTGATACAAAGATGGTCCGTCATCACAAAGAAAAATCTTAGTTTTTGTTTTATAGTCAAACGTAAAAGGCAAATAAGTTCCCGTTTTAAATCTTTTTTCGGGCTCCAAATAAGCATATCCGGTCGCCCACTCAATACCTCGTGCCCCAGTATCCCCGGTACCATTGGCCAGTGTTGCTGAAGTAAAAACGACGGAAGCAGAAGTTGATAACAATTGATCTTTGAGAATAAGTCCTACATCAACAGGTGAAGAAGAAAATAAATATCCCTGGTCTTCTTTAAACTTCATTGAGCGGCAATAATTATCGGCAGGAACAATTAGTTTATCAAAGCACAAAACATAGTCAGAGAGTTGAGCAAAGAAAGATTCAAACCTGGTGAACGCAATGATTTCATTTTCTGATTTTAAATTCTTCGCATCAAACCTTCCTGCATAGGGAATCAGATGATTGAGATAAGTTTGCATAATAAAATGCACGCTCTCCAAATGATTTAAAATTCCTTGCGCATTATTTTCAGTGTGAGTCAGGCGATTAAGCATCGGAAGCTCATTCCAAAAGAGCTCAGTATATTTGGGCATGCGTTTAAAATACATCGATATCAAATCACGTAATGGTGCCAGGTGATCTGTCAGCATTTGAAACGTTTTCAGCGTTTCATCACGCAAACGCCTGATCACTTCACTGGATTCGCCTTCAACACTTTCATTTTGAGCGAGAAGGTAAAATAATGACCCCACCCCTTGAAGGTGCTGGAGAGCATTTACAAAGACTTCAAATCCGATTTGATCAATCTCAAGTGAAAAAGCCTTAGTGGCTTCATCTTCAATTTTATGGGCCTCATCCACTACGATATTTAGGGGACGCGGTATTCCTTTAGGCCAGGCAAACATCAAGGAATGGTTCCCGATAATAATATGGGCTTCCTTTGCTTCCCGAAGGCCTGTTATATAACTGCAATTGCCTTTGAAAGGACAATTACTTCCCGAACAAGAGCGAAAATCCACTCCGAGTTCAATTGAGCGTCGATTGAGTGCCTCAATTTTTCTTTTTAAAACATAGGGCAAATCATCGCGCAAAATTTTGTCATTACTTTTTAAACGAGCGTTGTGAAAGAAAATCGATTCAAAATAAATCGACGTAAAAAGTTCACCAAAATCGCGGTTAGAACTCATCAATGTATTTTCACTTTCTTCCACTCGAAAGATTGATTCACATAAATGGTTGTTCGATCCCACTAATAATTTTATTTTGATCTCATCTTCATTGAGACCTAAAAATTCTAGAACCTGCGGCACATCTTTATTAAATGCCTGATGCTGCAGGGTCTTAGTTCCCGTCGCAACTAAGATCGGTTTTTTTTCTTCAAGGGCAAAAAGCACGGCCGGAATTAAATACCCAAATGTTTTCCCGGTTCCGGTTGGAGCCTGGACTAAACTATGAATGCTATTTTTAAATGACTGCCCTACTTTAACCGCAAGATCAATTTGTGATTGTCGTTTGCGGTAGCTGGGAAACAGGTTTTTAATTTTTGCTTCATCGCTAAAAATATTCTTAATATTTTGACCGGAAAATTCCAGTGAAAAATTCTTTACTGGTTTTTTCACTGGTTGAATTTCTGGAAAGCGCTTCTGCCAGATTTTTTGTTGCGCCATCCCCACCGAGCGCTCCAGATCAAATTCAATTTCAGCGGCCAGTGAAATAATTTCTTTATCTGAGAGATGAAGAAAATTGGCGAGCCAGAAATTATCTAATTTCTTTTCCAATAACTGCAGTTTTAAAAATTGGTAGTAGGCCTTATCTTTTCTGGTGAGGGCCGTAGCAACTAAAACGACTTTTAACAAATCGCGTGCATCTTCAAATCCTCTGTGCATTTCTGTTTCGGCAATCCCCCAATCCTGGATAAAATGCTCAAGTTTAAGAGATGCGTATTCAGGAAATAAAAGTCCTAAAAATAAAAGTGTATCGCAAAATTCTTCACGTTCGGATCCGTCGTCAATCTTATCAAAAGATCGCTTTAAAAATCCCGATTCAAAATCAGAATTGTGAGCAACGAGTTTTGCTCCAAAAAGTTCCTGAATTTCTCCTTCAACTTGTTTCCAGGTTGGTGCGCGAGAAAGCATTTTATTGGTGATGCCGGTAAGTTTTTGAATAAAAGAAGAAAGTTCAGTTGGATACATCACTAGTGAAGAGTATTTTTTGGTCAGTTTAATCCCATCAAACTCGAGATATCCTATATCGATAACTTGATCATAACTTGGATCGGCACCCGATGTTTCGACATCAATGACGGCCCATCTTCCCAGCCTATGACTCATATATTTTCCTTATAAAATTTCGTTTAAAAGTTTTATCACAGCATTACCCATTAGAATATTGATGAAGTTCACTTTTTCATCTATTGTGGGATTTATTTATTAAAGGAAAATTCATGACCAGTGCCGTTGTTTTTCAAATTCAATCTTTTCTCGTTTATGCACTCATGGTCTTTGGGATTTCTAAGCGTAAAAAACGCCGTATCCATGTGCCCACAATGATTACCGTTTTGACTTGGGACGTATTACTTATTTTGCAAATAGAACTCAATCGTGGTGCTGTAGAAAAAGCCGTTAAAGCATTGATAAACCCAATTATTTTAAATATTCACGTATCATTGGCAGTTTCTTGTGTAGTTTTCTATGTTCTTCTTATCTATACTGGTAGAAAGCTTTTGAAAGGTGATAACACTTATCGTTTGCGCCATCGCATATTTGGATGGACTGCTTTTACTTTGCGCACATTAACTTTAATCACCAGCTTCTTTGCTGTTGCTAAATAAAAAGGATCTCAATGGAATTTGAAAACGTAAAAAATATTATCAAGGCCGGATTAACAGACGCCTATGTTGAAGTTCAAGACATGACTGGAACTCGCGATCATTTGGATCTTTTAATCGTCAGCGATCAATTCAAGGGATTAATGCTTATAAAGCAACACCAATTGGTAATGAATCTTTTGACCGAAAGCCTTAAAGCAGAGATCCATGCAGTTCAATTAAAAACAATGAGTTTTGAAGACGCTGAAAAACGTGGAATCAAAACAAATAAATAATCAATTATTAATCTAAAGGAGTCTTATTATGAGCAATCCATTTCAAGTTGTAGGCGGAAACGCAATAGACGAATCTGAACAAAACAAAGGTTTAGATTTAAGCACTCGTTGTGCAAATTTAATCAACTCTGCACCAATCATGCTTTTCATGAAAGGAACACCCGATATGCCTCAGTGTGGCTTCTCAGCAAACGTTGTGAAGATTCTGAATCATGTGGGTGTAAGCTTCAATACATTTAATATCCTTTCAGACATGGATATTAGAGACGGCATTAAGCAATACTCTAACTGGCCTACTTACCCTCAGCTTTATGTTAAAGGGCAATTAGTTGGTGGAAATGATATCATTACTGAGATGATGAATAATGGTGAATTGGAAGGGGTTTTGAAGTTATAAGCATAAGTAAGTATCAGGTATCAGCATAAAAAAAGGCTCCTTTGGGGCCTTTTTTTTCCTGCTTAAGCTGAGGTCGCTAAATCACTTTCTATATCTTTAATTAATTCATCCAAATCAAAAGGCTTCGAGAAAAATTTCTTTGCCCCCGCACGAAGTGCATCTTCTACACTCACGTCAGCTTGGCCTGAAACGAAAAAGAATGTTGGACGCAAACTCATTTTATTAACATGAGAAAGCACGGCCATTCCGTTTCCATTTGGCATTTTGTAATCAGAAACCACAATATCGACTTTTTTATTATCAAGAATCTTAATTGCATCATTTCCGCAAATTGCAGTAATAGTTGTATACCCACAATACTTAAATTCTTCTTCCATTAATTCTAAAATATCTGGCTCATCATCGACGATAAGTACGGTCAGATTTTTCTTTGCGATCATTTCTATTGTCCCTAAAGCTAATAAGGTCTCTATTTGCGCTCAATTAGAATTATAGACGATTATTATGTAATAAAATTTTAATTTTCCATAAATTAAGAAAAAGACAAGCTCCCAGGAATATAAGCACTACCCAATAGAAGTTAAAAAGAAAATAAAGCGTATAGGCTGCCGACCTAATAACAAACCTCATCCATTCACTTTTATAAATGATCATGGCATAATGCGGAGCTGACCTATAGTAAACCTTAATAAATTTTCGCCCAAGCCACGAGTTGGCCAAAATATGATCTCGGTAACTTCGGAAATAATTGATTATGTAGTGCTCTTCTCCAAAGCCAGCGGTCAACAAATAGCAGGCCTGCTTCTTTAAAAGTTCCTGGATCTGTGTTGGAGTTCCAACTCCAGCATTTGAAAGATTTGTTACGAATTTATATTTATCCATTAACCCAATAGATAATAAATATGATGTTCCATTAATCGCCGGTTTCCCATAGCCGAAAGAGTTTATAGTAATTGCTGGATCGCTTTGAGAAGTTGAATAACTATAATCAATAAGCTGAGCGTCAGGATAAATTCCGATATATAGGGCCGGATCTCCCACTGCTAAATGTGGAGCTGGATCTACCGGCAGAGCTGCTACACTCGCGGCCTTGGCATGCATAAAAACTGCCACATGGTCAAAGGCATCTGAACTAATGGGATTTGTTACAGTGTAGTTGGCAATAACTCTCCCATCACCTTTAGTTAATGGAGTCGATAAGCTGATAGAAGAATCAATACTCTTATAAACTTTATTACTTAATTTCACTTGAAAAAAAACGCCTCCATCACCGTCACCAGCTGTTGTCAAAACGACAGGATCATTGTCAGCATGAGCAGAATTTGTAGAGATGAAAAAATAAACTTTTGCGACTTGCCCACTTACCAGCGTAGCCGAGCCAACTGCTAAATTAGTACATGCAGTAGTATTGACTGCACATATATCTTTGAGAAGAAGATTAAAAGTAGTAATTGTCGCAGTTGAATAAGCAGTAGGAGCTGACTTTCTAACAATTACATAGTTCGTTCCATTATAAACTGCAGCATACAGGTAATGAGTCGAGCTGACGTTCAAGGTTAATGGAAAAGAAATATAGCTATAAGTTGCATCACTTATGTCAAATAAGCGATAACCTTCATGATAACGAGAAAAATAAAAATCATGAGTCGCATCTGCCGTATTACTTATGGGAATATAAATAAAAGCCGCTGCCGCTTCGCTCAAACCATTTCCGTCAGAGGGATTTACACTTCCCAATAAAAAAGTGCTCGTCGCTGTTGCATTGGTCGTCCCATAAACTTGAAGATTTGTGGGACTCGTTATCCTTACATTATCTGCCGCAAACAAATTAGTTAAAAGGACCAAGAATAGGCAAAGCAGGATTAATTTCATTTAAAAATTATCCCTTTTGGCGCGAGCCTCGTCAAATAATTATGGCATTGATTTATCCTCAATTAGCCACTATTTTAACTTTATGGATAAGTTTCTGATTAATATAAACGGTGAACTCTTCAATGAAGAAAAAGCAAAAATCTCTGTTTTTGACAGAGGCTTTCTCTATGGTGATTCAGTATACGAAGCTACTCGTACATTTAATCGCATACCTTTTCGCATCCAACATCACCTCGATCGCCTCTTTTTTTCTGCACAAAAAATTGAACTTGAATTGACTTATTCTAGAAAAGAAATCTTGGAACTCATCCTACAAACCATCAAAGCTTCTCCTCATAATGATATTTTTCTGCGAATTATTCTCACTCGTGGAACCAACATAGATCTTGGGCTCGATCCAGAACTCTCTTCAAAAAATAATCTTATCATTATTACCAAGGCCATCACCCCCAACCCTGACTGGTGGTTAACGAAGGGGCTTTCGATGATTTTCCATAATAAAAAAAGCTCAGAAAGAGGACCTCTACCAAAAACCGGCAAGTACCTGGAAAATATTTTGGCTTACAAAGACGCTACCGAAAAAGGCGCATTCGATTCGATCATGGTAAACACTGCCGGCCATGTAACTGAAGGGACCACCAGTAATATTTGGATGATTAAAGACAATATTATTTATACCCCATCTCTCCAAGATGGCGTTCTTGACGGTCTGACCAGAAAAACCTTGATCCAAATGGCGGATCGCAACAATTTAATGTTACAGGAAATAAGCCTCACACAGGAGGACTTCCTAGGGGCCGACGAATGCTTTATCACCAGCACCACTAGAAACCTCGTCCCAGTGACAATAATCGAAGGTCGCCCTGTAGGTAACGGACTTCCAGGAAAAAAGACGTTGGAACTTCTAAAAATGTACTTGGAATTTGTGAGTCTTCAATAATATTAAGTCTGCAACAAAATTCAAATTGACATCACCTCCACCTACAAGTATTACTAACGGACGTATTTTTTATTAAAATCACAGCTCTAAAAGAAAATATTTTAAGAAATATTTATTAAATATAAGAAGCTAAGATTTTAAAATTGTTAATTATTTAGGGGATTATTTGCATGGCACGAAGTACTACAGGTAGAAGCCGTTTTAAGATTCAAAGAAGTCTTGGTCTTGAACTTCCAGGTTTGGGAAAAGCTGGAGCTCTAGAAAGAAGACCTTACGGTCCAGGGCAACACGGAAATAAAAGAAAGAAAATTTCTGACTTTGCTGTTCGTATGAAAGAAAAGCAAAAACTTAGATACCACTACGGAATCAGAGAAGGTCAATTAGTTAACTACGTAAAGAAAGCTAAAAAAGATAAGTCACGTGCATGGATGGAAACACTTCTAATCACTCTTGAGAGAAGATTAGCTAACGTTGTTTTCAGACTTAACTGGGCTCCTTCAATGCTTGCTGCTAACCAATTAGTGTCTCACGGACATGTTTTGGTTAACGGAAAGAGAATCAACGTTGCTGGATACACTATCGCTAAAGGCGACACTGTAACTATGAGCGAGCGCGGATTTGCTTCACTTAACTATATTCAAGCTCAAGCAACTCCAAGACTTCCTTCTATCCCTGCTTGTTACACGATCGAAGGTAAAACTGCTAAGGTTTTAGATATGCCACTTCCAAGTGACATTCCTTTCGAATACGAAGGACAGTTGGTAACGGAATATTACTGGAAAGTTAAATAATCTAATTTGCAAAAATTTAAATTATATAAAGAACCACTCGAAAGAGTGGTTTTTTTTGCCTATTTTATATTTAGAGCTTTTGCTATCATTTGAGAATAATTTGCCAATGCCACTTGATTTAAATGACCGTCATCAAATGCAGGTAAATCAAGAATTTCTTTCTGGTTAAATACAATTACTTCTATATTTTCTTTTTTTAATATTCTTACAAAAGCGTCCATACCTAATGCGTTTTCAGGATTTATATACCTAGGATTTATGCTAACAATAAAACGATTTTTACTATTTGTTTGTTTTAAGTATTCCTTTTTAATCTCAGCTAAAATCTTTGCAGTTAAATAAAAATGTTGATTTGAAAGCCGCGGTAAATTTGGGAAAAGTTTTTCATTAAATGGTAGATAGTCTAGGAACTTATAAAATAGCGAAAGCCAGTAATGGTTAAAAGGGCCTAGGTATTCAACACCATTATTTTTTAGTCCATAACGAGCTTGAAAAATCCCCCATCTTAAAAATTCTTTAGATCCAACCACTCTTTCGATTAAATAATAATGGAAATCATAAATAAAGATGCCTGACTTTTGACGTTCTGGAATAATATCTTTGAGTCCAAAATATTGTAAAAAATAAAGCGTGGCGTTTGGCCCAGTTGCCGTTAATCCAAAATTGTAAATGGCGTGTGACTTTATTTTTTGAGCGAGACGGCTTGTTAGGGTCTCTGAATCATTAACTCCAATTCCAAATATATTCGAATCACCACCTAAAAGAAGATGCTCATGTGTAAGAGTATTCATATTGGCAGTGACTCTTAAACCTAATTTCCCAGTGTGATATTTAACATTATAGATAATTTTATTACTATCGTCAGATAGCTTGTCGTTCATTGTTATAAATGGAAATGGTACAAAAGGGTTAGCTTGCGAGTGATGCTTTTTATAATATAGAACTGATTCTGTATCGTTAGAAGACGAACAATAGATATCTTGAAGTCGGTTAAAACCGTTGAATGTTTTTTTTTGAATAGAAATAAAACAATACTTTTTCGTGACAGTTTCAAGATTTCCAAAACTCATATTTGAATAAAATAATAATAATATAAAAAAAATTATGTTGTTAATTTAAGAAATCCCTATTTTATTTTGAGTGTTGATTTAGCCCATTGAAAAAGGATTTGTTGTTTATTACTTCGTTAAATCTGAAGGTAATTTTAATTTTTCCTTGAAGCTTAAAATCATTAATAATTAAAAACAGTATGCTTATGCAAGAAAAAATATTTTATTTTTCATTGTTCCCTTGAGTTTAAATCTATTTTCTAAGATCAGTCGACGAAATATTTTTATAAGGATGATCGGCCAAGTAATGTACTTCTAAATTTGGATTCAATTTCAAAACTTCTCGTTCTTGTTTCAAATAATCATCTTTTCCATATTTTCTGGGAACCACGTACAATTTTGTAAGGGCCTTCAAGATCGGTTCTGGATTTTTCCAAGTAAGTAGACTCATATAAGAGTCATCCCCTATTAGGAAATTTTTTTCTTTTATTTTTACGTACGGGAGCCATGAAGCAGTTGGATTAGGAAGATTTTGTCCTAAGAATCCTGGATAAAGAGAATAGGGCGTATCTTTTAGTTCAAGGGCCAAGGCTAAAAATTCTGCGTAAACATTAGAGGAAGAATAAATTTCTGTTTTAAATGGATTGCAGTCTGGGACAATTAGAATATTTTTTTCTGGGCATAAATCCAAACAAGCGCGGTGTCCTTGGTGGAATGGATTAAAGCTTCCACCAAAAAAAGTCACTGAGTTCGTAATTGGATGTTTTAAAAAAAGATGTGCTAACTCAGACTGATTATGAGTTTGATCGCTATTTGGCATAAATTCAAAATAATTTCCCAGCTCTATACATTTTTTAAACTGATCATTCATAATCTCTGTCCATGACTGTTTTTCTTCCTTCACTGCGGGCCTTTTCTACCGCCCGATCTGTGAGGCGTCTCACATCGCGTGAAAGCGCTTCCATCACATTGGCAGCGGTGTTCATATCGTATTTATCTTTAATATACTGCTTGAGCTTAGAGGCGACGATCAGAATTTCTGCGGAATCGTCTGATTGGTTCATTGCAGTAGGTTTAGGCTGGACTAAAATTCGTCTTGGTGCTTGCCCTGAATCATTATTTTCGATTATTATTTCCGGTTTGCGAGGGGATCGATTTTCTTCGGCCCACGAGCTTTTATGGTTCATAACAGGATTATGAAGATTCCAGCAGTCTACTGAGCAAAAAACTAGTTTTCGACAGGTACTCACATTGCACATTTGGTAGATAGTACTATAACTGATCTCTTTTTTGCAACTTCCGCATTTGCGCCAATAGGTACTTATCTCATCCATTTCGTCCTACTCCTTACGGTTAGCGTGTACTCTAACTCTATTTTTAGATAGAATAATTTTAACATGAATTTTGAAACAGAATATAAAAACCTAAATTTTCACATCTCAGTAGAAGCAATAGCAATCACCGACGTTTCGTTGCTTCTTGGTGACAAATTTAATCGGCTTCCCAATCAGACGATGGTGGAACTAAAAAAAGGGACAATTGCTCCTTATAATTTAGTAATTAAATCAAAGAATGGTGATGACGAGAGAACTCATTACTGGAGTAATGTTTTACTTACCAGTGACAGCAATGAACTTTTAGAAGAATTAGGTTTTTACCTGGATGATGAAGAAATTCTGGATTCTATTATCTCTAACTGGGAATTAGTTGGTGATGACTCAGGACCCGGTTGGAAATAAAAAAAGCCTGCATTTCTGCAGGCTTCAAGATCTTAATAATTTTTTTTAAATTAATTATCTACAGCCAGATTCGCTTGTAACAACTCTGTCAGCATAATTAATATTGCCATGGAAATCTGCAGATTCAACTGTAGCCGATGAAGGTTTTACAGATAGGTTAACATTTTTGTTTGTTTGTCTGTCGTAGTATCTGATCCACTGAAGTCCATTAACTGTTCTGTATTGCATAGAACAACTCATTCCACCATACGGACCAGTTGGGTAACAAACTTGTTCAGGAATTTGATAAGTACAAGACTGAGTTCCTTCTCTAGTTTCAGAATTTGTCACAACAGTTGAAACATCTCCAGTCAGGTCAACAGGTTGTCCTGAAACTTTTGAACTGATTGAGAATGAACCGTTGTCAGGAATATTTCCATTATGTACGAAAACAAATTTTTCATCCGAATCGTTGTTTAAACGAAGAACGATTTTCTTAGAAGTTTTAGCACTTAGATCAGCAGAATATGTTCCTACTTTTAAAAGATGAGTAACACCTCTTGAGTTCACAAGTTTTAAGTCCTTTGTGATATTTAATTGACCTTCAATTTTTTCACAACCAACCAAGAAAAGTGCAGCTAACATTACAGGCATAAAAAATTTCATAAGTTTCCTCCTAAGATCAATATTCTAATATTTCGAGGCTAGCTCACTAAACTCTATTGATCAACTATCCCTGTAAAATGTAAGCATTTTGGTAATTATTGGAGATCGAGGTGACAAAATGGCACCAAAACCTCAATTTTACCTAAAATTTTCAGCATCTCAGGACGTTAGCCTGCCCACTAGGCTATACCCTGCAAAGTCTTTCAAGGATCTCGTTTTAAATCTGGAGGGAATTATGGGAATTGGAAATATATTAAAAAAACATCTCACGTTACTCATTTTAGTCATGATTTCCTCGCAGGCCAAATCATCTGAACAGACAGATGCTTCATGGGTGCAACTTTTGAGCGCCAACAAACTTCCCTCAAATGAGCAGTCTTATTGTTACACCGATGAAAAAGGTCATGCACATGGATCAAACCTTGACCTTCGCATTCGCCTCGCCTCTGTTTCTAAACTGCTTACTAGTCTTTGGGCCATAGAAAAATTAGGGCTCAATTATAAGTATGAGACAAAACTTTTTATCAAGGGATCTAATCTTCATATCCAGGGAAGTCTTGATCCTTTTCTTGGAAATGAAAAAATGTTTTTTCTACTCTCTCAATTAAATGATCTGGGTTATACAAAATTCAATACCATTACTTTTGATAAAATCATCCAGATAAATCCAGACGCAGAAAATCATTCAGATCAATATCCACTCATCACTCGTGCATCGAACGCCCGCAATTTAAAAATGTATTTCAATACAAAAAACTGGGCGCCAGAATTCCTTGCTGAATACACTCGTATTGCAAAACTCTCCAAAGGAAGATTTAGACCAATTGTTCAGTTTGAAATTGGAGACGTTCAATATGTCGATACCAACCCTTATGAAAATGATAAAGAAGCAAGACTGCTTACTCTTTCTTCTCCGATGCTTTATAAATATTTGAAAGAAATTAATGTTGAATCCAATAACTACGCAGCTCACACCATCTTTCTTCAATTGGGTGGAACTCCTGATTTTGAAAAATTCTTGAGTGATCGTTATAGTAAAACCTCAGACTCAATCCATTTTTATACTGGAAGTGGTTTGCCACTAGTAGTTAATGGCGTTCGCTATGATAATTATGCTACTTGCTCAATTATGATTGAATTAATTGCTGCTTTAAAAGAATCAATAGAAAGACAAGGACGGAAGCTTGAAGACATCGTAGCTGTCCCGGGAAGTGATGCTGGAACTTTTAGCAACCGAACTTTCCCCGCCGATTATACGAATGCATTCGTGGCAAAAACTGGAACACTTATGCACACTTCGACTCTTGCGGGAGCAATGAGCACTCAAAAGGGGTTTAGCTTTTTTGGAGTTTTTAATCAGAGCACTGATATTGAAGGATCAAAAAACGTTCAAAATGCAATGGTGAGAAGTTTGATGACTGAGATGGGTGGTCCTCTCGTTTTTAATTACGTAGTAGATCCATTCCATACATATAACGGTGATAATGTGAAAATCTTTAAAGAAAACCTTTTATACTGATTTCCGTTTTTCCCGGATGAATTCAATTAATCCGGGAAAAATTGATATAAGAACAATTGCCAGCATCGCGAATTTAAAATTGCGTTGAATGAAGGGAAGATTACCAAAGAAATAGCCAAGTGGAATGAAAGAGAAAATCCAAAGAGTGGCGCCGATAACATTATAAGACATAAATTTTTTGTAAGACATTTTTCCAATACCTGCTACAAAAGGTGCGAAAGTTCTTACGATCGGAATAAAGCGTGCAAGGATGATGGTCTTTGCACCATATTTTGCATAAAACTTATGAGCTTTATCGAGATGTTCAGTATTGAGCAGCTTATGGTTTTTTTGAGAAAAAATCCTAGTCCCAATAAATTTTCCGACAGAATAATTAACAGTGTCACCAAGTATGGCCGCTAATAATAATGTTCCGCCAATTGACCAAAAATTTAATGATCCGCGAGAGGCAAATGCACCAACTGCAAACAAGAGAGAATCGCCGGGAAGAAAAGGCATTATAATAAATCCCGTTTCGATAAAAATAATGAGAAAAAGAAATAAATATGTCCACGAATGATAATTGGTAATAACGTAGTCTAAATGAACTTCAAAATGAAGTAAGTAATCAATAATGGTGTGGATAATATCCATAAAAAAAGTTTCCTTGAAAATTAGTCAATTACAAAACATTTTCTGGTATAATGGACACTAAAACAATGAAATTTTTTAAGAGCTTATTAGGAGGAGATATCTATGATTAAAAAAACTATCGCATTATTATTACTCACAGCTGCTGCCACGGCCGGTGCTCATTGCCCTACTGCTTTTAAACCAGAAACTGCCTGCTTGATGCTCGATAAAAACGTTATTTTTGTTTTCGATCAAAAAGACAAACATGACGGGCCTTATAAAGATTTTAAAGAAAGCTCTATTGAAAGTGTTAAATCCAATGGAGAGCCTGTGAAATTTTCTCGTGTTGCAAGAGGTGTTTATAGAATTGAATTCGCTCAAACGCTAAAGACTGTCGAAATTGAAATTATGAATGCCAAGAAAAAGATACCGCTTAAATTGACATCTGAATAAGACCTTTCGAAAAAAAAAAGCCACTCCTAAGAGTGGCTTTTTACTATAATCTAAATACGAAATCTTAGTTATTTGTGAAACCTGGAATTTCTTTGTCACCGTAAAGAACACCATTAACAATTGTGAATCCATCTGGATGTCCACCGTGTGGATCGAAATGAGTCCAATGAACCATTCCCTGACCTACTTTCTTGAACTCTCCACAAACTGAAAGTTTTGTTCCGATTACAACTGGAACGCGACCAAAATCAAGATTGCTTACAACTAAAAGTTTAATTTGACCGTCAACCGTCAAAGTATATTTCTGGTGTGGAAGACCATTGTGATCTTCTGGAAGAATTTGAGAAACTACGCCTGTAACCATTACTTGAGGACGACTAGCGTTTGATTTCATCACGACTTTCAACTGATCAACCGTATTTGGAAGAACGGATCCTCTCAAATCTTTGCAATCAGGAAGTGTAGAAGGATTAATTGTGCCAGCAAAAGCAGAAAGAGATAAAAGTGCGAAAAGAGAAGATACAATGAAAGATTTCATAAAGCCTCACTAATGGTTGGTATAAGCAAAACTAACGGATTCACTCAAGCTCTGTCTACTATATTTTTAATTCTTCACAGAATCTTGTGATAATTTTCTAAATCCAGTCAGTTTTTTGTCCACCAATCCCTCTAAATAAGCATTGTATCGGACAATTATCGGTTGGTTGGCCCCGAGTGATTCTCTGGCCGTAATCTTCTTGTAAGCATCTTTCTTTATTGGAAAAGCAGTGATTAAAACTTCTTTTTTATTTTTAGGGTGAAGTACTGAGTAGATTAAAAGATAGTCATTTTCTTCATCTGCTTTTTTAAAAGGAAAGCGCACCAAAGTTGTTCTTAAAGTTGTTGGATTCTCTCCCGTAATCTGCTCATCAAGAATCTCTATAGTCAATTTGGAATAATCAAAATTAAGCACTTCACTTGAAACATTTTTTAAATTCTTCAAGGATTGGAGATCACTTTTATTCTTAAAGGCCAGTGTTCCTATGAAGTAGGTAATATTGGAAAGAAGTCCACCTTCCATCGTTTCAGGAGACAAGCTATTACCGTTAAAAGAAAATGCATAGTTCAGCGTGGGTTCAACCCATCTCTTGCGTTTAAAGCCGTAAGGAGTCTCTAGAACGCTAAAGAGATAGCCATAGGTATGAGTGATTCCGGCATGGACAATCATATTATCGTTCTTAATCCCAAATAGAGCTTGAAGATCAGCTATCACTTGGTCATTGATAATTTTCTTTTTAGCTCCTGAATCGAAATTGAGACTCTGGCCCCATAAATTTATTAAAGCAGAATCTTTTGAATCATTGAGTATTTGGTAATAGAGAGAAGGTTTTTTAATTTCAAGAATTGATTGGATAGAAGTCCCGGTGTGAATCGATTGATTAACTAGTTCTTCCCAATACTGATCATCTTTAGGTGAATAATGTTTGGTTTTTAAATTGGAGCAAGAGATAAAACTAAAAACTATTAGCATACAAAATAAGCTGGTTTTTTTTAAGGCCATCACAATATCCTAATTTTTATTATAAATTTTTATAAGTGCTGAATAAATTTCGCACGTGGTGGACATAAAGGCGACGAAAAAATTGATCATCAATTTTGTCAATTCCGTGTATTTTTGTAGCAACTTGAGTTGAGATGCACGAACAAATAACAGGACTAGTAAGTGAAATACCAACTATGTGGATATCAGTATCTTCAGGTAATTTTTTGTCGGCGATAAATTGGCGTAATTGTTTATGAATATGTGGCACTACTCCATAATCATTTTTCACCAGTGCATTTAACATCATTTTTCCGCCCGACATAGAGTCACGGATCATGATTTGATGTATCTCCCGATGAGAGTAAGCAAAACTTGCAAACTCGCAAAGAGCTTTACAAAATTGTCTGATTTCTGGGTCTTTAAACTCAGGGAATTCTAGTGCAAGAGATATATCGTCTGATTCTTGATCAAGATTTTGATTAAAATGAGAATATACCTTTACGATTTCCAGAAAATAATTATCAAGAATCTGATCAAGCAAACCTTCTTTGCTGCCAAAATAATATCCAATCATTGCAACATTGCAGTCTGCTTTCTCTGCTATTTGTCTGATGCTGGCACCGGTAAAGCCGTGCTCTGCAAAAAGTGAACGCGCCACTTTAATAATTTTATTTTTATCAACTTCCGTTGGACGTCCTAATTTTTTTGCTACGGCCATTTTTTAATCCTTAGTGAGAGTCCATAATAGGTTTTGAACTGGCACCATCTTTTTTCTTTAATAATACTAAAGGAAGAAGTGAAAGCAAGTATCCAAAAGCTAAGATTCTTACAATTTTTTGGTAACCAAGAATAAAAGCTTGTTTTTGGGCCATGCCTGTCATTATTTTTATCGAATCTAGTGCAGCTGAACCCATCCCGACTGCATCTGCTATTTTTCCTTGCATGCTCATTTGTAGCTGATGAGAAATCTGCCAGGCCTGGTGGTCAAGTGCCGTTATATGTGAAGACATAACTGAATACGATACAACCTGATAGCGTTGAAAAAAAGTTGAGATCAAAGCAATTCCTACGGATCCTCCAAGTTGTCGGAATAAATTTAGTAGTCCCGCGGCTTGCCCAATTTCATTTCCGGAGAATTGAGAAAGTACAATGGTATTAATCGGGACAAATAAGAAAGCCAAAGCTGCTCCTCTAATGAGAAGTGGCATAAACATTCCGTCGACTGAGGTGTAAGCATCAAAGAATGAAATTTTATAGATGGCAATACTTAAGATAATTATTCCGGCGGCAATTAAAAAACGAGCATCTATTTTTCTAAGGCTTGCTCCTACTACTGGCATTATCATTGCTGCTAATAAGGCCCCTGGAATAAAAAGTGCTCCTGTTTGGGTCGCGGTTAGTCCTTGAACGGTTGATACGAAAACAGGAATAATAAAAATCAATCCGTAGAGTACAACACCGACTCCGCTCATTAACAAAACTCCGCCGGTGAATGTTTTATTTTTAAAATGTCGAAGCTCTAAAATTGGGTGTTTATTTCGAAGTTCCCACCATATAAGACCAACAATGGAAACCACTGCGGCAATAGTACAAACTAAGATTAATTTAGAATCAAACCATTCATCTGCTTGTCCGCGTTCAAGTACAAATTGTAAACAGCCAATCCCCGTTATT
The DNA here is from genome assembly GCA_014377485.1 of Bacteriovorax sp. Lineage (GTDB taxonomy): Bacteria > Bdellovibrionota > Bacteriovoracia > Bacteriovoracales > Bacteriovoracaceae > Bacteriovorax. The sequence goes on from JACMPM010000005.1 coordinate 45,948, forward strand.
AAAAATACCAGTCCCCATACATCAATAGGTGTACGTTGATTTTTTCTTATTTCTTTTAACTCTGCTTTAGTTTGTTTAATGGCCGGATCAAATCCAACGTCTTCTACTAAGAAAAAAGAAAGAATGGCAACGATGATACCGATAGGAAGATTGATATTAAAAATCATTCTCCATCCAAAATGATCAGTGAGGAATCCTCCAAGAACAGGCCCGACTGTCGGACCAACCATTACGCTCATTCCGTAAATAGCACTGGCCAGTCCCGCTTTTTCTTTAGGGAAGGACTCGAAGATCAGCGCTTGTGAAGTAGGAAGTAAAGCTCCGCCGGCAAGACCTTGAATGATTCTAAAGAAGACCAACATTTCTAAACTGCTCGAGAGACCGCAGGCCACAGATGCAGCTGTAAAAAGAATAATACAAGAAGTATAATAAAGTTTTCGTCCAAACTGCTTTGATAGCCAGCTCGAAATAGGAAGAACTATCGCATTGGCAATAATATATCCCGTAACTACCCAGCTGATCTCATCGAGAGTTGCGCCTAGATTTCCCATCATAGAGGGAATCGCTACGTTTACAATCGATGTGTCTATGATCTCCAATAATGAAGCTAAGACAGCGGTAAGAACTATTAATTTTGAGCGCATAACTCGCCTATACTTATATTATTAATGAACGATAATAGAAATGACTGCTGACAAACCAAGTTGTAATGCATCGACATCTTTATCCGATAAATTTTCTAATTCAATTTTTACTGGAATTCTTTGAACGACTTTTGTAAAGTTCCCAGTAGCATTATCAGGTGGCAGTAAACTAAACACGGCACCAGTACTTGGAGCGATACTGATGACTTTCCCTTCAAATTTTTGACCAGCAAGAGCATCCACATGAATTTTTACTTTTTGTCCTAAACGAACATCTTGAAGTTCAGTTTCTTTAAGGTTAGCAAGAACCCATCTTTTATTTTCAGCAACAAATCCAAAGAGAGGTTGTCCTGCAGGAACAAACTGTCCTGGCTCAACTGCTTTTCTGGCGATAATTCCGTCATTAGGAGCGATGATTCTTGTGTAAGACTCGTTTAATCCAGCTTGCTCAGCTTGAGAATTGGCAGCTTTTAATTTTGCGTCCAAATCTTTTAGGTCGGCACTTGCCCTATCGAAACGCTCTTTACTGATTGCCTGAGTTCTAATGAGCTCTTCTGCACGTTTAAAATTAACTCTCGCTTCGTTGACTCTTGCTTCTAATGAAGTCACTTGTGCAACAGCTGCAGTTTTGGCATTTGAATAATCTGAAGTATCGATCTGAGCGAGAATATCTCCAGCTTTAACTTTTTGATGATCTTCAACAAAAACTTTGCTGATAGTTCCGTTGACTCTAGAAGAGAGCATTAAAAAGTGTGCTGAAATTTGAGCGTTATCAGTGCTCACATGTAAATAACTGTCATAACTAAAGTAAGCTGCAAGAGCTACTAAGATAACAGCGACCGGTATACCGAATGTCTTCATTTTATTTTGCATATTATAATCTCCTACCCATTGCTAATTCTAAATTGAGTAATGCTTCAACCGCATCTACTTGTGCTTTTACTACTCCGGCCTCTGAACGATCAAGATCTAATTCTGCATCCAGTAAGTCTGAGTTGGTTCGCGTACCAGCTTTTAAACCATTTTGATAAATGCGTACACTTTCTTTTGAAGCATCAACCGAGCGAAGTTTTGCTGAATATAAAACCGCACTATTTAAATATCTTCTTTTCCAAAATTCAACTTCGTTGGCGGAGGATAAAATCATTTTTTTGGCTTTTTGTTCCAATTGAATTTTTTGGTAATAACTTTGTTCCTGGCGAGCGTAACTAGAACCACCATCAAAAAGATTCCAAACGAGGTTCACACCAAGGGCATATGAATCTTTAAATTTTTGAGAATCGGTAAATGAGAAATTGCGATTATTATAGTGTTCGTAATCAGCAACCAAATTAACTTTAGGCATCCAGATCGAGCGACTTGCTTTATAGAATTCGTCGCTTGCCTCAACTCTTTTTTGAAGAGCTTTTAAATCCAGTCGCCCTGATGAAAGCGCACTTGAAGATGCCTCGTTGGCGTTGATATTTTTAACTAATTGCTCTTTTGGTACAGGAAGCGTTTCCTGAAGTGGTCTATCATCACCTTCGATTCCCATTGCTTCACTTAAATTTTTTCGAGTGAGAAAAGCATTGTCTGCCGCTGCTAATTTTTCAGGAACAGCCTGCTCTACTTGAACTTGAATTTTCAGGACATCGACTTTGGTAAACTCACCTTGTCTTAAAAGTTCTTGAGCTCGCTTTAAGTGATCACTTAGAGTTTTTACATTCGACTCAGCAACACTTGCTAAGACTTGAGCACCTAGAGCTTGAAAATATTTTAAACTAATCGAATTTTCAGTCGCCATTTTTGTATGGTTTAATTCATAGTCAGCTGCTTCAACGTTGGCCTTAGAAGCATTATTGAAATAAGTCGTTTTCATTCCGTCAAAAAGATTAAGAGTTGCCTGAGCACCATAAGAAGTTTTGGGATAAATACTTTCAAAAATAGAAGTTGGTGTGATTTGAATTTCTTGGTATTTCAAATCAAAAAAGTGATTAGCCACAATGTCAACTTTGGGAAGAAACCCGCCTAAGCTTTCCTTCTTTTTCCACTGGGCTTCGCTAAGTGCAGCCCAAGATGCTTTTAATTGTGGATTATTTTTTAGACCTTCATCCATCGCCTGATTAAGAGAGAGACCACTCTCAGCAAAACTGCCTGAGCAGAATAGTCCTGCCACTACTATTGATAAATGAGCAGTACTCATTAAGAATTTCATCTTTATTTTCCTTTTAAGCCTTTTTTAAACGTTTGTTTAAATATAGGCTTTCAAATTTTTTAGTCAATGCCTTTATCAAACAAACGTTTAACAAAGTTCTAAACGGCCATTAGACAATATGAATCTTACAAGGCTATCATTCTGAAATGTGGAAAAAATACTCTTATCAAATATTTTTTATTTTATGCTTTTTAAACGCAACTGCAGTTCATTCAGAAGATTCAACTAGTCGAATTAAAGCTAAACTTCAAGAAGACTTAGTTAGTCATTACCTTAAAAGCTTAGAAATAAAATTTGGAGAATGTGGAAGTTCATTACAGTCATGTCTTCAACAAAAAGAAGATTATATGACTGCCAATCTTCCGAAGAGTGAAGTGTGTTTTCCTTATACCATGTGTGGTTTTTATAATTGCATGGAGCAGGATTATCACTGCAGTGACGTGGGAGTGAATTATTTTACGGAACTCGCCCTCCCTACTTGCAGCGCTTATGAAAGCAATATTAAAAAAAATCTGTTCAGTGATCAGGGTGTGGAATGGATTTACACGGTCATGGTTTGTTTGCAAAAAGGGCTAGTGGATGAATGTGTGATCAAAGGCAATTGTCCGGTCAGCACCAATAAAATAGAACAGAAAAAAACTTGTGATCATATTACAGAATTTACACTTCTCTATCATCCCGGCTGTTATATCAATAGCGGTGTAGGTGTTTGTCATCTTCCGCTTAAAGATAAAATGAGCATCTGGAAAACGGTGAATCCATTTATGACGGCGAGAGAGAAAAAAGAAGCTTATAAAGTTATATTCGAATGTTTTTCTCGTGAGTAAACTTTTACGAAATAGAATCGAGTCGTTTACTCTTGATCGACTGCTTAGATTTTTAGAAATAATTCATCCCAGTTACAAGATTGAGATGGTAGCTTAAATTATTTTTTCTTCAATGCGTCCATATGAGAGTATTGCCATGGTCTAAACGCCACCAGGATTCCCATATCTTCCGCTTCTTGCTCGTTCTCGCTAATAAAGCGCGCTTCCTCTTGAATTTCGGCATGCAATTTTTCAATTTTAACTTTAAATTTATTCAGGGCCTGCGGCGTGAGTCCCACCAATGAAAATCTAATGAAATCAGATTCTCCATTAAAATCATGATTGAGATAATTATTTTTCGTATAGGTGAACATGGCCTTTCCAACTGCCCCTTCACGCCTAAAGTGCAGAGTACCGACGCCTTTTATTTTTACGCGGTCGCGAGGATGCAATTCAATCAGATTCAGGCGGTCGAGTTGCAGGAGAAATTTTTTGGATTCATTATTGGTGATCTCGTATTCTTTTTCTATTTTTTGTGGCTTTTTTCCATCATGAAGGAGGATGTAATAATGAAGCAAGCGAGGATTATCGGCGAGCGCCTTTTCTTGTTCTGTACTCAAGTTTAAAACATGAGTCTCTTCTTCAAACTGAGCATTCCTGCAAATCTCGGCGAAGCTTAAATCGCAGGCCTTGCATATTTCTTCAAGGCGCTCTAGGCTCAGGCTCTTGCTGGATAGGATTCTTTTTACACTTGATTCACTTAAGTTCAGGGTCTCGGCCAGGTCTCGATAGAGAATATTACGGGCCTTGAGTGAACGTTTTAGTGCTCCTAAGAATTGATCTACTTGTGACATGTTTTCCCTCTTACTACTAAAGTATCATATTTTGGTACTTTTTAAAAGAGTATTGAATAAAAAGTCTTTTTAGTCCATTCTCCATTTATAGAACCAAGAGCACGAAGGGAGACCATATGTTTATAGCAATAATTAAAAAAATTTTTAGTAATGACGTACATTTTTTCGACATGAAAGAAGAAAGAGAATATTGTTTAAGCGTCGAACTTCATAAGTATGACGGAAGTACTTCAGCTTTCAGACAATTTTAAAAGTGTAAGTGGGTAAATGGAAAACAAGAGAAATTTTAAAGTTAACTCGCAGCTCTTACCGAAAGATTTCCTCAGGGAATTCGATGCTCATATCTATTTTAATGAGCTAACTTTTAATAAAGCCGAGAATCTTCATTCTAAAATGTTAGAAGCGTTCAAGGGAAAAGAAGTTTTTGTAGGGCAAATGATCAATCAACCTTTAGGACCACATCCGACAGGGATGTTTGAAGCGAATTTTCCAGTTAGTCTTTTTGCCGATGTCGTTTTATGGTTAATGACGGAGCATGATGAATTATCAGTGCTCGTTCATCGCTTAACCGGTAATGATTATATCGATCACACAAGCGGGTCTTTATGGCTTGGCGCCACTCTTCCTCTAGATTTTTCAAAATTCACTTTATAGCGTCCTCTGTGTACTATATAGTTAGTAAAACCAAATGATTCTTCCACGACGGATAAGATGTATGAGCGACCACCAACACCACCACAATTGTAATCATGATCATTCTTCAAAAAAACATACGCATTCTCATGGGCATCATCATGGACCCAAAAATTATAATTCTGCTTTTGTCATCGGGATTTCTCTCAATACGATCTTTGTAATCATTGAAGCTTTTTACGGATATTTCTCTAACTCATTAGCGTTGATGGCGGATGCAGGCCATAACTTAAGCGATGTGGCCGGATTACTTCTAGCTTGGGGAGCAATCTGGCTTGCCACAAAAAAACCAACCAGCAACTACACTTTTGGTTTCCGAAAATCATCTATTTTATCTGCACTTTTCAATGCTATTTTTTTAATGATTGCTGTTGGTATTATTATATGGGAAGCCCTTCACCGTTTATGGATAACAAGTCTAGTTGATTCTAAAACAGTCATCATCGTTGCCAGTATAGGGATTGTTATCAACGCGCTTACAGCAATATTGTTTTTTAAAGACAAAGACGACGATATAAATATTAAAGGTGCCTACCTGCACATGGCCGCAGATGCGCTTATTTCAGCCGGTGTAGTTATTTCGGGAGTCATCATTTCCTATACCTCATGGAACTGGCTTGATCCTGTTGTCAGTATCATTATTTCATTAATCATCATTTACATGACATGGGACTTGCTTAAAAATTCTATGCGTCTCTCGATGGATGCCGTTCCACTGGATATTGATCCATTTGCCGTAAAAAAATATCTCGAAAGTATTGAAGATGTTACTGATGTCCATGATCTGCATATTTGGGCAATGAGTACAACGGAAACGGCCCTAAGTGTCCATCTCACTGTTAGAAAACATTCTTTAGAAAATACAAAGTTAGTGAGAATTACAACTCATTTGAAAGATAAATTTAAAATACATCACCCCACAATTCAGGTAGAATTGTATGAAGAAAATTTTGAATGCCACTTAAAACCAGAGAATGTTCTTTGAAGAATCTAGAGCAGATTGAAAAGACACTGAAAGACTTATATTCGAAATATCTTCCTTGTCTTGACGGTCATACTGCTGATTATATTCCTGAACTTGCAAAAGCAGATATTAACCAATTCGCCATTGCTATTGTGACTGTAGATGGTGAAATTTTTAAGATTGGCGATAGTAATAAAAATTTTACTCTTCAATCTGTTTCAAAACCGTTTGTTTACGGACTGGCCCTTGAAACTCACGGGCGAGAACTAATGCTCACTAAAGTTGGAGTTGAACCAACTGGAGACGCTTTTAATTCGATTATTGAATTAGAAAAACAATCTCACCGTCCTTATAATCCCATGATTAACTCGGGTGCAATAGCAGTAAGCAGTTTAATAAATGGTGAAAATTTAACCAATCGCTTGCAACATATTCTCAATTTATTTGAAAACTATGTTGGCCATTCAGTAAGTGTTGATGAAAATGTTTTTTTGTCTGAAAAGAAAACTGCCCACAGAAACCGCGCTATCGCCAACCTGCTTAAACATTTTGACATCATCGAAGGTGATATAGAAGAATCTTTGGATTTGTATTTCAAACAATGCTCTATCCTTGTAAATACAGTTGATCTAGCTCTCATCGCGGCCACTCTTGCTAATGGCGGCGTGCAGCCAGTCACTGGGGTAAAAGTTCTAGAATCAGATTCGGCACGGGATATATTAAGCCTAATGTTTACCTGTGGAATGTATGACTCTGCCGGCGAATGGGCCTATAGTGTCGGCTTGCCTGCTAAAAGCGGTGTGAGCGGTGGACTACTGGCTGTCGTTCCAGGAAAAATGGGAATCGCTGTGTACTCTCCTTTAATTGACGATCGAGGCCACTCGGTAAGGGCAATGAAAGTCTTCAAAGACTTGGCTCGAGTTTATGATCTAAGTGTTTTTTCAAGTGGTGTTCGAGATGGAGTAAATAAATGAAAGACCAATGGATACCGGTAGAAAAAATTCAATACCTCATTCAGTTTGAACCTTTTATTCTACTTTGGGTTTTACTCATCCTGGCTTTTATTTTTTATAAAGTTTTACTTAAAAAAATTACAGATAAACGCCACGCTAATTTGCGCCAAAGATTTTGGCGTACTTCAATTTACTTGATTATCACCACTCTTATTTCAGTCCTTCATTGGCTTATGTTTGAAAATGCCTATCATGCTAGTTATGAATATCAACTGGTAAAGATCTCAGCCTATTCATGTTTGTTTGCTCTTACCTTTGGTGTGATTAGTACAATAAAACTGGCACAAATTTATGTGTATCTTTATTTATTTCTAATGAATATGAGTGTCGGTGTTCCTCGTTTAATTGCCAATATGTTTACTTTAGGATTTACCCTAATCATCGTGAGCTGGCTGGCCGCTGACGTATTTGGCTTTCACCTGGCCGCTGTACTCGCGACTTCTGCCGTTTTTTCTTTAGTCTTGGGTCTTGCTCTTCAAGATACACTGGGAAATTTATTTTCAGGTGTGGCCTTGCAAATTGATCGTCCCTTTAATATTGGAGACTGGGTTGAAATTCATAGTGGTACTGAAAAATTAGCAGGACAGGTTCAAGAGATAAGTTGGCGAGCAACTACACTTTTAGGTTTTGCAGACGAGTTTATTTTAATTCCCAATCGAGTTATTGCTCAAAGCCAGCTACTTAACTTTTCACATTTTTACAAACCTGCGCGTTTAAATCAAATGTTCCGATTTCATTTTGATGTTTCAATCGACACCGCTCGCCTTGCGCTGCTTGAAGGCATAGCTAATATTCCAGAAATTTTGAAAGATCCATCCCCCCGCACACTTATAACTGAAGTAACGGAGTCATGGATTACCATAAAAGTATTTTATTCCTTAAAAGATTATGGAACTCGTTATAGAACAGGTGATCTTGTGATCTCTCAAATCCTGAACAGAATTCGCTTTCACAAATTAAGCCTGGCAAGTCCAACACTAAATTTGCTGAATAAAACTGAGCTATAGAAATAATATATATGATATTTAACAGTCATTATTTAAGTTCCCCAAAGAGAAATTATGGGTTTTAATGACGGTAGAGATACTCTAGGGGGATTTTATGAAAAATATTGTTGTCTGCACTGATCTCAATCAAAACAGTCTTGATACTTTAAAATCATTAAATACAAGTCTCGATTTCAAAGATGCAACTCTTCACTTTGTTCATGTTTTTGAAATTCATATGTATAATGCAGATATTGTCCCAGTTATTTTTCCAACTGAAGTTCAATATCCTGAAATAGAAAAAAGTACATTGGGTATTTTGGATAAACTCTCTATAGATATTGGAGCGAAAAGCGATCAAGTAAAGTTAAAATGCTTTTTCTCACATTCGCGTGAAGAAAAAATTAACAGCTACCTAAGCGAAGTAAATGCCAATATGGTGGTTGTGGCCACTCGAGGTAAACACGGCATAGAAGGATTTTTTTCAAGCTCTTTGGCCGACTTTCTTTGTAAGTATTCACCATGTGATGTTTTGGTTATAAGACCTAAAAAATAAAGGCTTGCCCAAGTTTCGTGATACTTAACTGAACGATTAAATAGGCACTCCTCACTATTTACGGCCCGTCTATCCGGCCGATTTCCTCTTTTTATTCATGAATTTGACCCAAATCATCTTTAGGTGTTAAAATAAATTATGGGAATTACCGTAATCGACCAAGGCCCTGAGTTGTATTGGTTCGTTAGCAACGCTCTACTGCTAGACGAAATACCTCTCAAGCACCTGCAAAGTATTCAAACTGGTGAAAGGAATATCCTTCAGGAACTTCCGGAAATTGTCATATTAAATGGCGATGATAAATCTCTGCTCCCAGAACAATTTATTAGTAAAATGAGAAACCATGTTTTCGCAAGAAATACTCTTTTTATAGTAATGACCTCCGATACTTCAATTGAATTCAAGAAAGCTCTTCTCATTGCAGGTGCAGGTCAAATCCTTTATAGAGGACGTGGATATAGCCCATCTCCTAAATTTTTTGCCAGCCTTGTTAAATGGTTTCTTAATAATAAAAATCCAGACGCTCAAATTTTTGACTACAAACCAGTTCCCTTTCCTACCGAAGCTGAATTTACAACTTACGGACGAATTGGATGGATTTCATCAACTCACTGTATGATAGAGGCGAACGTAGATTTAAATCCAGGCCAGTCAATTGAAATATCAAATTCATTGTTTGATGAATTAGATATTAAAAATGTAAAACTTGAATGTGTTGAAAAAAATAAAGTCGGAAGATACTATCAATATGCCAATAGTATTCTTTGTAAAATCTCCTCAAAAGATCAATTTAAAGATCCAAAAAAGCTAGATGCCTGGATTCAAAATAATCACGAAGCTTCTAAACACAAACCCATTAAAGTCGTTTACTTTGAAAATGATCCTGAATACCGGGATGAAATTAAGCTAATGATTAAAGCTGACAAGCGCTACTGCGCTCGAGGGTACACTGACTTAAAAGAATTTCAGGAAATACTCGATTATCAACTCCCTCATTTAGTATTAATTGATAGGTCCTTGATTCAAAAAGATAAAGCAAAATTTGAAGCGATGAGGACTTTTGTTAAGTCTCATTTTTGTTATTGTGTGACTTACGCTAACAGCGAATTATTCAGTGTAGAAGAATTTAAAAAAAATTATGAGTTTGCAATGCATTCACCTACCCCTATTGATCTTCCGCTTCTCGAATCTATGATTCAAAAGCTAGAAGAAAAATTACCCGATAATTTAAAAACAGATGATAAAAAAATTTATTTTAACAAACATTCCGGCTATAGCCGATTAAGTTTGCATGCAAGCTGTAAACTAACTGAAATTGCCATAAACGGAGCTGGAGTAGAGCTGCCTTTTAGCATCAGTAATTTTTGTGCTTGTGAAATTTCCAGCAATGCGTTCAGTGTAGCCAATTTGGGTCGCGCTCAATTTTTTAGATCTTTTATAAGCAAGGCCAATAATGACAGCACGAAAGGAAAATATCATCGTCTAGTCTTCATGGGACAAAACGTGAAGGACAACGATTTAGTTAAAGAGGCCATTGAGCTCATCACTGAATTTGGATATGAACGATGGCTCAAGGGTGAAACCCAAGCTGATGAAAGTAAAATCAAAAAACCTTAGTCTTAATTATCTATGCAAGTCTGCATATTTATCTTCAGCATGTTTCCAATTCACTACTTTCCACCAAGCCTGAATAAATCCGGGTCTTTCATTTTTATATCTCAAGTAATAAGCATGCTCCCAAACATCTAGCACTAGGAGTGGACTCCCCTTTGTTGGACAAACATCCATTAAAGGATTTTCATGATTATGTGTCTGAATAATTTGCAATTCTTGTTTTTCATCCAAGATAAGCCAAACCCACCCTGAAGCAAAAAGATCAGTAGCAGTTTCAGTGAATTTTTTTTCAAAACTTTCAATTGTCTTCCATTTTTTTTCAATTGCAGTTTTTAGTGGACCAATGCAATCTCGATAATTGGGAGTCATGGAATTCCAAAAAAAACTATGATTATAAAGTCCACCTCCATTATTTTTTATCGCTGGTTCATACTTAGAGATATTTGAAAAAAGCTTTTCAAGTGTTTCAATTCCCTGAGTATTAGTATGTTCTATTGCCTCCATAAACTTCTCATAATATTTCCGGTGATGTTTATTGTAATGAAGATCCATGGTTTGAGCATCGATACATGCATCCAAAGCATTTAAGGCATAAGGAAGTTCTGGGAATTGAAATTTCATAAAGACTCCTCTGTTCAATCATTATTGAATACATTGGATGCTGACATTAAAAATTCGATTTATAAAATAGTTTTTATTCGAATAATTTTAAATTAAAATCATAACGAATTACTATAAATACCATTAATATTTTGTATTTTATTAACACTTGGCTTTAATGCATTTTGATATAACGAAATCAATAAACCAAACGCCGGGAGTTTGTAATGATTAATAAAAACTTAAGATTAAATAATATGAAAACAAACACCCAAAAGACTGATGAAAAAAAAGAAGCTTGCGATTCTAAAATTAAAGAAATGCAAGAACGGGACTTCAAGGCGAGGCAATCAAGAGAACGTGATATAAAAATTGAACAATCCAAGAAAAAATAAAATTGGAATAAGTGGAAATTAACGAAAATCAGGCCGGATCCACTAGAGTTACCCCCTATGTAGCCTCACATATTCTTACATCGATATCATTGTAACTAAATTATAATGAAATCCTGACTATCTCCACCTGTTCAAGACATTTTTGCTAGTCTAGATTAAACTTACGCAATAACTCCATGAAGGAATCATTGATTATGAAAAGTATTAAGAATAAATTCTATTTCTCGGTTTTTCTTCTTCTCTCTTTGACTTTTAATAATCTGGCCCTCGCCAAAATCGAAGTGGTCCTAGGAAGCGCTCCTCTCGACGGAAATCCAAACTTAGCCCTTAAAGCTCCTTCCAACGATGCCAGCGAAATTATCATCTCCAGAGACCAATATGTGATCTCCTACAATAAACTACGCCGTTCCCCTAACTGGATAGCCTGGAAACTTGAAGTAGATCAAATTGGGCATTCTGGTCGTTCTAATAATTTTTCAGTTGATGCAGATCTAGAAACTTATTTGAACCAGTCTCAGGCTAACCTTCATGCTGTTGATCCAATTGAATATAAGGGAAGTTGTTTTGATCGAGGACATCAAATTCCTAGTGCAGATAGAACTGACACGACCGAAAACAATCAAATGACTTTTGTTATGAGTAATATGATTCCACAAACTCCCTATCTCAACAGAGTTGTGTGGGAACATTTGGAACAATACACGCGTGATTTAGTCCAGAAACAGGGCAAGAAAGTCTATATAATAGCAGGTCCAATATACGATCTGGATTTTGGGCTCATTGGTCCTAATAAAGATATTCCAGTTCCTTCAAAAGATTTTAAAGTGATTATCATCCTTGATGCCAACCAGACTCCTGAGGACATCAATAGCAACACTCAAATTATATCTGTAATTATGCCCAACACATTACAAGACGGCTCAAATCCATTGGCAGATAAGACTCAACTCTGTAAAGCGCTATCGCCTGGACCGCTTGATCGAAATGACTGGGTAAAATATAAAACGACTTTGTCTGAAATAGAGAAATTATCTGGATTAAAAATACTTTCAGCTAAGGCCAAAATATAAAAAGGTGATCATATAGATCACCTTTTTTAAAAAACTAGCCTTTGCTCTTTGCCTTTTCTTTTTTCTTGTCTTGCTTTTCTTTTGTAGTCAATTTAGGTTTCCCTTTTTCTTTGCCTTTATCTCTTCCTTTTTCTTGTCCTTTTGCCATTTGGGCCTCCCATAAAATTTGTATTAGAACTTATATCTATAATATCATCAAAATTTATATATTTTTCAATAAATCATTCAAAGAAAATATATTTTTTAAGTTTTAATCTAAAATTTACCCCAGCATTGGAAGCGATCTCTCGGGATCTGTGCAAGAAGTAACATTGACATAATATTTGTAAGATAAAAGATCACTATAAAATTTATAAGAATTATATATTTTTTTTCTTAACATTAATGGCAGATCCTCAAGTTAGCTGAAAACTACAATAGTTTTCTTAACCTGGGAGTATAAAATGCCAAAATATAATACGGGAAGCGAATCTTCAAGCAATCAATCTGATAAATCAAAAACTGACCAACAATCTGGCCAAGGACAATCACAGCCAGGTAAATCGGGAAGTGGACAAAGCCAACAATCTGGCATGGGACAACAGCAACAAAATAAAACTGGCCAGGGATTGGGCCAAAATAAATCAGGGCAATCTGGAATGAGTCAACAAACAAATCCCACCAAAGATAGTTCAAAAATGGGCGGCACAAAATCTTCTTCTAGTTACAAATCAAGTGATGAAGATTCTGCTGATGAAATCAAACAAGGTGGACAACGTTTTTCTCAGGACAAGCTAAAAAATCAAGAAAACAACACTTGGGATAAATAATTACTTGTTAAATAGAGAGGGCAGCAATGCCCTCTTATATTGTTTATTTAAATCGTATATTTATCAAAAAAAACCTTCATTTAAATCGAAGTTTAATCAAAAGAAAAGAAGGTAATATGCTTGCTGGTATTTAGCTTAGAATCTAAGATGATAAAAAACACCTGATTCACTCATTAAATTTTCTATTAAAGAGAGAATCAGATGCATTTCTTCATCAGGTTTTTAAATCCTGATTTTTTCATTTTTATATGAATGATGAAGCTTTCTTCTAAGAGTATGTCTTGCTTTATTATATTCTTTTCTAGATCGGTCTTTGGCATGACGATATACTTTTCCAATATTAAATGAAATGAGGTCAATATGTTCCCGCAATTCTTCAAGCTCATGCTCACTTGATCTGCTACGTTTTGCTTTTGTTGTTTGTTCAGACATTAAACTATCTTCCCACATATTCTCTACCATCACCTTCACTTGCTCCCCCTTAAAGATTTTCTGTTGCTGTAAATATTTCCAAAAAGACTAAAAAATAAAAAATATAAAATATAAAATAATTAAATGAAAAAAGTTATGTATATAATTGGTGAATTTGTGGATTTGAAATTAGTTTTTTAAAAGACGGATTTGCTTGCTCACACAAGTCTTTAAATGACTTTGAAAATGCTTTAACTAACGAATCCTCCTTATTAAGTGGATGACAACCCAGGGTAATATGATAGTCCCAAAATCCTAAATTAGATCCGAGACATTTTAAATAATTTTCTTTTATTTCTGTAGAAACATGAAGTAGAGGAAGAAAAGAAAATCCCAATTCATTATGAACGGATCTCACAAGTGTAGTAATATTATCGCTTTCAAAAACGACTCTCTTCTCAATTTGATTATCATTAAAGAACTTATCTATTTGAGTACGTAATTCAAAACTGTTTGAGGGTAAAACCCATTGGATATCTTTGCACTTTGCAAGTTCACTAATCACTAAATCATTGTCAGTAAGACTAGTGCAAGTGATATTTTGCCATTTACTTGAACAGCACAAGACAACTGGAACACTCGCCTCTTCCAAACTGATAAATTCTGAATCATTTATTACTTGTGCGGTAATAACCGTATCTATTTCTTTAAAATGCAGATGATCTAATAGTTGATTGAGAGGTCCAGATAGTAGATTGACTTGAGGTCTTTGCTCTGGAGAGAAATGATTTAAGAAGTTGCTTACGATCTCTGAAACAAACTCTTTTTCTACATCATCAGAGACGCCAATGTGAATTTTTCTTTTTGCAGTTGGAGTACCCTTCGTCACAACTGTTGTCATCTTTTCAGCTAATTCAAACATCTGTTTGCAGTAATCATAAATAATTATGCCTGATGGAGTCAGTTGGTTTCTTCTTCCCACTTTTTCAAAAAGTTTCAAATCAAGTGAATCTTCTAAAACTTTTAACTGACTACTTAAGCTTGGCTGACTAATATGCAAATGTTCTGAAGCTTTTGTAATACCACCAGATTTTGCAGCAATGTAAAAATAATATAGATGATTGAAATTATAATTCACAGTTTCCTCACTATGCTTTAAGCAGTGACGATGACATAAAAAAAAACACTTTATCAAGTCGACACTTGTTATTTACTTAAAAGCATTTGAGCCTAAAGCCACATTGCATGGGGCATAAACTCGCAAACAATTTGATAACTATATTTTTAATGCATAAGCAAACTATATAACTCATAAAGAAAAGGTCTCAGTATTAAAAGCAAAGTCTGGCAAAGTCTTTGCAATATTTATAATTAACTCACGTGGATAGTGTTCAGGAAAACTTAATGGAATAAGGAGATGAAAAAATGAACAAGTGGACTAAAGCATTTCTTGTTTGCTTGGGATTATTAGCAATTGCAAGTAGGGCAGATGAGTCTTTTCAATCTCCTTTGCAATCAATAGCTTCTAAATCTTCTTCCATTGAGATTACAAAAACTTCGTACGAACAACTTGCCTTTGATGCTCAAGCAAATAAACCTCGAGATTTAGATTTGGTAAGAAAAATTAGAAAAGAATTAACACTTGATAGAAACCTTTCGACTAATGGAAAAAATGTAAAAATTATTATCGTAGATAAAGAAATAACTCTAAAAGGACCAGTTAAGTCTGATGGAGAAAAAACAAGAATATTAAATATCATTTCTAAACTTTCAAGTGATCATACGATTCGCAATCAGTTAGAAGTCGCAAGAAATAATTATTAATTCTTATAAAACGATAGGAGGAATTCTGTGAAAAAAATACAACCATTTATAAATAATATGAAAGATGAAGCTGGGAAAGTAGGTGTACCTATTTTGATGTATCTCCTAGGAGTTCCAGGATTTGTAGTCGTCTTCGCATGGTTATTTTACTTTAGACATAAATAATTTTACCAAAGTTAATAATTCTTACTACAACTTGTTGGCTCTATGATTCATCTCCCGCCCCTCATACAAGATCTTGCGATCATACTTATGGCTGCAGGGTTTGTTACCATTCTTTTCCGAAAAATAGGTCAGCCAGTTGTACTCGGTTATATCATCGCAGGCTTTCTAGTTAGTTCTCATGTTGGTTTGTTACCAAGAGTCTCGGATCTTCCAAATATTCAAGTATGGGCTGAAATTGGCGTTATCTTTTTATTGTTTGCTCTGGGTCTGGAGTTCAGCTTTAAAAAATTACTCCACGTAGGTGGACCTTCATCCATTGCAGCCCTAGTTGAAGTGTGTGGGATGGTGATTCTTGGTTTTTCGAGCGGTAAATTTTTTGGATGGTCAAACATTGATAGTTTATTTCTTGGCGGTATTTTAGCTATTTCGTCTACCACCATTATAATTCGAACCTTGGGCGAAACCGGAATGAAGGGGCGGGGGTTTGTTGAATTTGTTTTTGGTATATTAATTATTGAAGATCTAGTTGCAGTTTTACTACTTGTGCTTCTATCAACCGTTGCCGTAACAAATCAATTTAATGGAAAAGAACTACTTGTTTCAACTTTAAAACTTTTTTTCTTTGTAGTGCTTTGTTTTTTAACCGGAATATTTATTCTTCCAACTTTACTCAAGGCCATTCGCAAAATATTAACAGAGGAAATGCTTCTCATCGTTTCCTTAGCATTTTGCTTTTTGATGGTAATCCTCTCTACACATGCGGGATTTTCTCCTGCCTTAGGTGCATTTATAATGGGTTCAATTTTGGCAGAAACAAGTGAGGTGAAAAAAATTGAACATTTAATTCTACCGGTAAAAGATTTGTTTGCGGCTATCTTTTTTGTGTCTGTGGGAATGCTAATCAATCCTAAAGTACTGCTGGAGTACAGTGGACAAATTGTGATTTTGACTATAATTACTGTATTCGGAAAGTTTTTTACTATTTTACTTGGCGCGCTAATTTCGCGTCGATCTTTGCGCCATTCGATCCAAGCAGGATTAAGTCTTGCTCAGATTGGTGAATTCTCATTCATTATTGCCGCCCTAGGTATTAATCTAAAAGTAACGAGTAGTTTTCTATACCCGATTGCAGTTGGTGTTTCAGTCATAACTACATTTATTACACCTTATCTCATTCGAAACATCGATCCGATATTTGTGTGGATTGAAAAATGTTTGCCGTCGATGAAACAAGACTCTATAAAGAAAAAACCTCATCATTCGAATACAAAATTAGAAGAAAGACAAAAATGGAAAAATAATGTATTCAACTCTCTCAGCTTTATCGTCCTGAATGCCGTAATTATCCTTGCTATTTTTTCATCATTCTTTTGGCTATTTGTTTACACCAATAAATATATTGGATTAAGCATGACACTGTTATTGTCTGCTCCATTTTTTTGGGCCTTGCTACTTAGAAAGGCATTACCTCTTTCAAATAGTAAAAAAGATCGTATCACTTTTATTTGTATGGAAAGTTTACGTATAATTATTGTTTGTATTTTATTTTGGTACCTAGCCTCTCACTTTTATTCGATTTCCCTCATTATCGCGATGTTTTTATTAGTCACTTTGATTCTTATATTTTTATGTTCACCTTTTTTAAAATATATTTATAGTAAATTTGAAAAACATTTAATAAAGAATTTTTTTGAAAAAGAAAATTCAACTCAAGCTCCAACTTTTGGGCCCTGGGACGCCCATATTTCTTACTTGGTTATTCCTGCTGAATCAGAAGTCGCAGGTAAAACTCTTCATGAACTTAAAATTCGTGAAACTTTTGGTGCCTCAATCGCTCTTATTGAAAGAGGTCATTTGTTTATAACTGCTCCAGGCAGGGATGAAAAACTTTTCCCTAACGACCGCGTCGCCGTTATTGGCGACGATGAAATGATCGAGCGACTGACTCAATTTTTAAAATCAACCAAAGTTTTCACACCCAATACAAAAGTTGAAAACTACGCGCTCCATAAAGTTTTAGTTACCAATAAAATGTCTTTCGCATTTAAAACCATTCGAAAATCTGGTATTCGGGAGAAGACGGATGGACTGGTCGTTGGAATCGAGCGGCATGGTGAAAGAATCCTCAACCCAGACTCGATGCTTAAAATACTACCCGATGACCTATTATGGATTGTTGGAGACAGCTCCAAAATTGAAACAATGAATTAGCAGATTAATGACTGCAGTAGCGATTTACAATGCCTATGAGATCTTCAATTTTAAAATTCTTACTTAAATAGTCAACATGAAAAGGCGTTAATTGTCTTCCCAGGTCTTTTTCAGCAGAAAGAATAACAATTGGAATGGAAGCCAATTCAGAATTTTTATTGCTTTTTATATTAGAAAGAAACTCTAATCCGTTCATTGAAGGCATCATTAAGTCACAAAATATTAATGATGGTTTGACATCATGAGAAAGAATTTCAAGTGCACTTGCTCCACTGTTGGCGGAAAAAGATTTATGCCCTAAAATTTCTAGTACCTTTTTTAACGCAACCTGGACTTCTGGATCATCATCGATTATCAGAATTTTTTTTGATTTTTTCATACTTACTCAGATTTAGCTTCATTTAAAAAAGATTGGAATTCATCAACAACATTTGGGAGATGCTCCATATCTCCACTTTTAGCTGTAGTCTCCAGACGAAAGCCAATTTCACTTAATTGTGAAAAACCATACAAACCAGCACTTCCTTTTATTTTGTGACCGATTTTTTGAATTTTCTCCAACCTGTGCGTGTCCTTTACATCCTGCAGGCTATTCTTGATCTCCTTAAGATCCTCAATTCGTTTATCCAAATAGCTTTTCCCCTGTGAGAAAAAATATTTTTCTATTTCATGTATTCGATTACCATTAGTATCTGCTTTCATTTTCTTACCTCAGAGTTATCTTCAAAACGTTTAAATGGCCTGCATTCTATTGTAAAACAATTCGCAGTACGAAGATGTGACTTACAAACTATGCAATTCACATCAGTATCTTTATTCCAGTCGACTACATTAACCTGTTCAATAATTAATCTCTTTCCACAATGTTGACAATTAACTTCATATGATGAACTTGTTATATCCTCTTGCTTATCGGGAAGCATTTTTTTCAAATCATGTGCAGCTTTGTGCGAAGGATGAATTGATAAGTTTGCAATATTAACCCCATCCGAGAAAATTGTAACTGGTCCATCACTCGAAATGGTTATAACCAAAGTATCTGAGAAATCATAAGAAAATCTTTGCGCAGAAGTGTGTCTAGTTCCTTTTAATTCAGGTATGAGTCCTCTACTTTTATTTGAATTTTTTAAATGAATGCCAGTTCGCATAAATTTCCCCTGTGGGTTCAGATAAGTAGCTCCATCAATCTGCGAGAGAAAATGACAAAAAGTAACAGCACGAGATTCATCTAAAATTGAAAAATTAAATTCTGAAATATCTAGCCCTGTTGTCTGATCTTCAGAACTTACTTTTGGTATTTCTTTTAACCACCATACAATAGTAGCCCCAACTTGAGGAATCGGACTTAATAAGTGAAATGCAAATTCTAGAATTCGATTAAGTATTGCGTGGTTTATATCAGAGACACAACGTGAAATTTTCCATGCGGCTTCTTTTATAAGCGGCTTGGTAAACCAGTTTCTATTCTCTAAAATGATAATGCTATTGCCTTGAAAAAACTTTACAATTCCAGTCGCTCCTCTTTGAACAAACAATCCTCCCGATGGTGGAAATGCACGAACTAATAAAAGTTCGTCGAGTAAAGGTTCTCTAAAATAAACTAATCCAAAAAATATTTCTTTTTCATATAAAAGAAAACAATCAATCCCATTGGCAAATTTACGGGCCATGCTTATTTGTTCAACATGAACCAGAACGTAATCAACTCCAAACAGTTCTGAAGAAACTTCAACAAACATCGCGCCCTCAGAAGCTATAATTCCTTCATGGGCCTCGCTCGCAACTATTAATGACAACTCATAAAGAGTTAGATTTGATGTGAGCCATTGATGAAGATCGAAACGTATTCCATTAAGTTCTAGTTCTTTTGCTAGAAGTATCTGCATTTCATTCTGTCGATCAGAACTTGTTGCCAACGTCATCAAGACTCCTATAAATTTTAGATAACAATACACGAAGAATAATTTTGTCTCGTGTACATTACTTCTTTATTCATTTTTCCAAAGGTGATAGCCGTGGTCGAAATTAAAACAAGAATTGGTCGCTCAGTTTTCGTAGTTGAAGATGATCTTGAACTCTCTTCTGTTATTGACCGTATTCTTATAAGTATCGATCCAATTCTCCATCTTGAGTGGGCCACCACTGCCGAAGAAGCAATCACGACTCTAGTAAAAAGATCTAAAGAAAAAAACGGCAACCCTTATGACCTTATGATCTGTGACATTTATTTAGAAGGAGCTAGAAATGGTCTAGACCTTTGGAAATTTTGTCACACTCATTATCCAACCATGAAGGTCGTGATCATTTCAGGGATAGATCCTGAAAAACTCACTGTACTTCTAGACTCTCTTGAAGAGGTTCCGCTTTTTCTAAGTAAGCCTTTTTCAGTAAGTGACTGTAGCAATCTTTTAGAAAGCCTACTAATCGTTCAGTAGATTGCATTAATTAATGAAATAGAAAAAATACATTAATAAAATAGGAAACATAGTTTAAACTTATATATAAAAGTTATGAGTTGGAGAATCAATATGAAGCCAATAAAGATCTGCATCTTCCTTGCAAGTGGTTGAGCTCCTCCTGCTGGCCAGCTTAGCGCTAGAAGCGGTTTTCAGGCGTTAGAGATCATGCGACTCCAATCATCCTATGTCGGAATTGAACTCCTACCTTCATAATCACAGGCCCTAAAAGCACAAATATATTATTCGGTGCTTATTTAAAAGAAGAACTATTAAAATATATTTTGGAAGCTGTAGGTAGTTTTAATTGATTAGTTCAAACAGAGCTTGTTCTTTCTTGGCTTTTTCTATTTCTTTTTGATAGATTGTCGCTGGTACAACTCTGTCTTCGCAATTTTCTTTTGGGCATCTCTCACATGTTTGCCCAATAGAAATACGTGAAAGAATTGGATCATCTAAAAACTTAATTACGTTTTTTAATTCTTCATTAACTAAAAACCCGATGGTTAAAGACTGAAGTGTATTTTCTTTTGTGTTTGATTTTCTTGCCAGTGAAATGGAAAAATACTGTTGCCCGTCTTCAACTATGGATATCTGTCCCAAAAGATAATTATTTTGATTGCCTTCGGAAAGTTGTATTTTTATTTGTTGTAAACTCTTAATCGCAACCCATCGTCTGCAATAATTCTCACTCATTCGCTGCCCATGAGGGCTATGAAGCTGTGAAAGATGTAATTCTTTGTTCATTGTAAAGCGCTCGACTTCATCAACCTTGGTAGTAACGCCAAGAAAAAAGAGTTCATTGATTTTAAAATGTGACGGTAAGACTTGAGTTAAGCGATGAAACATTAACTCTGCACTTACTTTGTATTTATCTATAAGTGAAAGGAATAAATTTGGATCAAATTGGGAATTGGAAAAAAATATTTTCAAGTCTTTCGAAAACATTTTTTCTTCAAGTAATACTGCGCCTGAAAAATAACTTGCTTTATAATCTTCTAAGAGTGCCCCCAGACTTTTCTCTAAGTTACTTAGGCCTAAAAGGCGATGCCCGATTTCTTTTGTTAAGTAAAAAGTTTTTTGTCCTGCTTCGAGTTTTCCATTTAGAAAAATGATAGATTTATCAGATCGTTTCACTAAAACCTTGGTTTCCTCTAATAAAGAATTTGCAGACAAGGATTTTTCGTCTATTTCGTAATGATATTGTTTTTTTATCAATGAAGTCATGTCTTCATAACTAATACTTTCTTGATTCAGATTCAAATCAGACCGCATTTTTTTAGCCATTTTCTCAAGTTCTGGAAAATAATTATCGTTGGCCTCAATGAAAGATCGCAAAGCTGCACCATAAATATCTTCTAACTTCATATCGAATGATCGAGAGATTTGAAGAACTGTTAAAACAAAGGATGCAAATTTTTCAGGAGCATTCCCCATCAGGTCGACGACATCAGATTCACTTAAGCCAAAAAGTTCTAGAGGCATCTTGCTGACAAGATCACCTTCTAAAAATTTAAGTAGGGGGTGAAGATTGCGTCCTGTTTTGAAAGAGACCAAGTCTCCTAAATCAACCCCTAGTCCTACAGCAAGCGAAGCTAGTTTTTCAACTTTTGGATACTTTTTTCCCTTCTCTATTTCGTTAAGATAAGAAATTGATAGGTCTGAGAGATCGGCCAATTCTTTTAAGGAAAAACCCCGTCTGATCCGCAATTGGCGTATTTTTAGACCCAAAATAAATCTAAGAACGGTTTTTTTCTTCAGCATAATGAAGTGACTATACGCAAATCTAGTTTTGATGTCTAGCAGCGAAATGTAAGTATTTGCGAATTTAGAATACTAGCGAAAATTCGCTAGCTTTTATGTTTCGCTAATGTTTAATATATTCCGAGCAATAAACTTAACGTCTATTGAATACCTTACAACCCAAAGTACAAGGAGGAACGCCCATGAGCTATCATTCATTAAACGAATCTGTCCAGATTTCTAGTGGTGCTTTAAACGATCGCTCTATAAAATTACTTGATATAGGTTTTTTAGATTTACTCGCAAAACTCCATCGTAAAATGGAAATAAGACGGAACCAATTACTTGCCGTCAGACGCCGTCGACAAGAATCTTATGATCAAGGCGCTATTCCTCGAACTGAAATTTTAAACGCAAATTCAACACTCCCAGACTGGAGTGTTGCAAGCATCCCAGATGATTTAAAACTTCGAAGAGTTGAGATCACGGGCCCGGTAAATGACACAAAAATGGTCATCAATATGCTCTCACGAAATAGCGATGGTTCCAGAGCAGATATGGCGATGCTTGATTTTGAAGATTCAATAAAGCCTTCATGGAATAATATAATCGACGGTGTCTACAATGTTATTGGCGCAAGTCTTGGGGAGCTCCATTATCAAAAAGATGATCAATCAAAAGTATACAAAGTAGATCCTAAAGATATGGCAGGCCTCATGGTTCGTGTCAGAGGATTTCATCTTCAAGAAGTAAATATCAAAATTGATGGTCAATATGTTTCTGCCGGTCTTTTTGATTTGGCCCTTTGTTTTTATCATACTGCTGAAAATCTCATCAAGGCCCATAAAACTCCAAAATATTATGTTCCAAAAATAGAATACCCAATGGAAGCCTGGTGGTGGAATGATCTTTTTATTCAACTTCAAGCTGAACTTGGATATGAAATAGGAACTTTGCGCGCTACTTTTTTAATTGAGACCCTCCCTGCTGCTTTTAATATGGAAGAAATTCTTTATGAACTTAGAGATCATGTTGTCGGAATGAATGTCGGACGATGGGATAAAATATTCTCTGATATCAAAACTCTCAAAAATCATCCTTCTAGGATTAGTCCTGATCGCAGTGAAATTAATATGAAGAAATTCTGGATGGAGAACTATGCTAAGAAATTAGTTAATGTTTGCCACCGTCGTGGAGCTTTCGCCATTGGCGGGATGTCTGCTTTTACTCCAGGAAAAGACCCTGAAGTCAGAGCTCTTCAAACTAAAAAAGTACTCGAAGATAAATCTAATGAATTCAAACTGGGTCATGATGGTTGTTGGGTTTCTCATCCTTACTTCATCGGACCAGCTATGCAATGCTTTCCAAAATCAAATCAAGTTGAATTTATTGATGATAATTTTTCGGCCCATCCACAACTAATTATGGAAGGCTCAGGTCCCAGAACTCTTGGTGGATTAAAAACCAATATTCAAGTGGCCATTGCCTATTTGATTGGTCTTTCAAAAGGCCTGGGATGCGTGGCCCATAATAATATGATGGAAGATTTAGCAACGCTGGAAATTTCACGTGCGCAAGTTTGGCAGTGGAATCATTACAACGTCACTCTTGATGAAGGTACAGTTGTTAATGATGCTTTAATTAAAGAACTTTTTCAAAAAGAACAAGAACCTTTTCTAGTTGAAATTTTAAACAACCAGACCTTATCTGATAAAGAAAAAATGAGTGAGATCCATATTCTCAATAAAGCTACATTAGATGGGATGATTCTGTTCACCTCTACTACGCTTGAACCATTCTTAACAACTACAAGCCCTTTAGAAATTTCATCCACCCACACATATAATAGGAGAAACAGAATGGACGAAGCTACAAAATTAGAAACACTTTGGGAAAAAGACAAAAGATGGAGAGGAATCACACGGGACTATTCACCGGCCGAAGTTTTAAAACTTAGAGGCTCGTACAGAGTTGAACATTCACTCGCAAGACTCGGAGCTGAAAATCTTTGGCGCTTGTTAAACGAAGAAATTTATATCAACGCTCTTGGAGCTTTGACCGGTAACCAAGCTGTTCAACAAGTAAGAGCTGGTTTAAAAGCGATATATCTCTCGGGCTGGCAAGTTGCAGCTGATGCTAACCAAGCAGGAGAAATGTACCCAGACCAAAGTTTATACCCATCTGATAGCGTTCCAAATGTTGTTAAAAAAATTAATCAGGCCCTTATCCGTGCTGACCAAGTTGAAAGTGCTGAAGGCCTTGTCACAAGAGAATGGCTTGCGCCAATCGTAGCAGACGCAGAAGCTGGATTTGGTGGTTCATTGAATGCTTACGAATTGATGAAACAAATGATTGCAGCAGGTGCGGCTGGTGTTCACTTTGAAGATCAACTTGCAAGTGAGAAAAAATGTGGTCACTTAGGTGGAAAAGTTTTAGTTCCAACTTGTGAATTCGTTAAAAAATTAACTGCAGCAAGACTTGCTGCAGACGTAATGGATGTACCAACTTTGGTTATCGCAAGAACTGATGCTCAAGCAGCAACTCTTCTTACAAGTGATGTAGATGAAAGAGATCATAAATTCTTAACTGGAGAGAGAACACCAGAAGGATTTTTCAGAATTAAAAACGGAATGGACATCGCTATCGCACGTGGATTAGCTTACGCTCCTTATGCTGATTTAATTTGGTGTGAAACTTCAACTCCAGATTTAGATGAAGCGAGATTGTTCGCTGAAAGTATACATGCTCAATTTCCAAATAAAATGTTGGCGTATAACTGCTCACCATCGTTTAACTGGAAAAAGAAACTTGATGCTACAACTATCGCAAACTTCCAAAAAGAACTTGGAGCGATGGGATACAAATTCCAATTTGTAACTTTAGCTGGTTTCCATTCATTGAACTTCTCTATGTTCACACTCGCTCATAATTACAAAACACACGGTATGAGTGCATACTCTGCTCTTCAAGAAGATGAATTTAGCGCAGAAGCAATTGGCTACACTGCAACTAAACATCAACGTGAAGTTGGAACTGGTTATTTCGATTTAGTTTCAAACACTATCAGCCAAGGTACATCATCTACACTTGCTCTGAAGGGTTCAACTGAAGAAGAACAATTCAGTGGAGCTACTGCTTAATAAGAAAAATTTATGGAATCCCTTAAGACTTCTCTCTTAGGGGATTCCTTTTATCTAAATTGAAATGAGAAAACCACAAAATAAACCTAAAATAATTCCTCCCAAAAGATCACTTAAATAATGAACTCCCAAGTAGAGTCTGGAAAAAATGACTATCACCGCCCATAATCCAACCCACGGGGCCCAAGGATGATGAAGAAATAAAAGAGCAATCAAAAATGCGGTGGTTGAGGCGGCATGTAGCGAAGGAAAAGAATCATCTATGGGGGAATGTACCAAAGCAGGAAAATTGGGTATTGCTTGAAAGGGTCTTTTCCTATGAAATTTTTTTTTAATTAAACGACCAATTACCCATGTCATGAAAGTGCAGAGCATAGCTTTTAAAATTGACAGGGGTCTTTCAATGAATTGAATTTCATTGATACTTAAAACGTTTAGCACAATAGCATAAACAATCCAAGCGTAACCTCTAGCAGAATAGGTAAAGAGCTTAAGAACAAATGTAAGTTCATTTTTCCGGCATTTGGCAACTGACAGTATGACAAATCGATCAAGTTCTTCAATCTTAGAAATTATTGTAGGCATGTGATTATCTTATGCTAATAATCTGCCCTAATAAAGGGGCATACTAAGTAAAATTAATGGTCGATAAACCTTAGTATTATAGCTCTTTGGAGCTTTGATGCTAATTGTGATCATTGCGAGGAGAATAAAAATGCGTTGGAAGTGTCTAACGGTACAATCCAATTTAGTACTTTGGCCGAATGTAGAGAAATGTACAAAAAAGTAAAGGACTGCACGAATGATAATGTAAAAAATTATGAAGCAGATCCAATGAGACCTCGCAAAGACTACGATGAATTTTTGCTAGGATTTAAAAGAATGAAGTAAATCAGCAAAATGTGTCGCAAATATATTATTTGCGACACATTGATTTAATAATTAAAAAAAATTATTTTTTATGTTTCTTTTTATGGAGTTGCTTCATCATTTTAGTACAGTCTTCTTTATTCATTTTTTCTTCGCATTTTGCCATTACTTGCTCATGACACACTTTTTTATCTTTATGCTCCTTCATACATTCTTTTTTCATAGTCTTCAATGATTCCATTTCCATGGGATCCTGGGCATGAAGAATGTTAGTTAAAGCGAAAATTGTCATCAATGCATAAAATGTTTTTTTCATATTCTCTCCTTTTGGTTGGTTCTCAAGAGATACTTAGCTCAATAAAATAAACTTCGTAAAGAAGCACCTAATAATTTTATTTTCTATAGTTTTTTTAGATATGTATTATAGTTTTATCTTATCACCCCAATGTATTTTTAAATTTCTTAAAACTAATTGTAATGAGAACTGTTCCCATTAGAATCAAAACACCGAGATGAGAAATTATCACTCGAACATCTCCTCCTTTAAGCATTATATTTCTCAAAAGTTCCAGGAAATATGTCAGCGGGTTTAAGTAGGCTATAAATTTCATATATGGGGGCATGTTTTCGATAGGAAAAGTCAATCCCGACATCTGAATAGCAGGAAAGAGGAATAGAAAACTTGCCATCATTGATTGCTGTTGGGTTTTAGTGAGAATAGAAATCAATGTGCCGATAGATACAGTGGTACAGACAAAAATAATAGACGATAATATTAAAACAAAAAATGATCCTCTCATGGGTACATCAAAAACAAATACGGCCACTCCTAAAATAAGCGGCACATTACTAACACCTAAAACGACATACGGTAGAGTTTTCCCTAAAATAATTTCCCAATTCTTGGTCGGTGCTGAAACTAGCATTTCGAAAGTACCTGTTTCTTTTTCTTTGGAAATAGACATGCTGGTAAGAAGAATAGTGATTAAGCAGATAAGCATACTCATTACACCAGGAACCATATAGACAGCAGTTCTCATGGTTGGATTATAAAGAATCCGAATATCGAATTGGATGGGCAATATATCATTTTTGCGATTGAAATCCTTTTTTATCACATTACTGATAATTGAATTCATATAATTTTCTACACTTTGAGCTCTTAGAACATTTGAAGCATTGATCAATAACTGAACTTGTCCATTGCCTCTTGCTACAGATTCTGTGAGTCCTTCAGGAGGTGAAACTAAAACAGCATCAGCTTCATTTGCTTTTATCTGCTCATAAGGATCAGAAAAAGTTGTTTGTGCTGGAATAAACCATCCTGACTTGATTGCCCTTTGATAAACATGCTCAAGAATAATATCATTGGGGTGAGGGCGATAAGACAGTCTGATATTTTTTACATCTGACGATATCGCAACACCAAATAAAGTCATTTGAATGATTGGAGCAAGAAAAATCATAAGACGCATTCTTGGATCGCGCAAAGATTGTAAAAATTCTTTCTTTATAAATCCAAGAAGAGTCTGATTAATCTTCATGGTTCAACATCCCTTTTAAATTTTTTAGAAGCGACCGCAACCATAAAAATACAAATAAGGGTCAATGCTAAAAAGGGGTATCTCAACTCGTAAACTCCTGACCCTTTTAAAAAAACATCTCGACTAATTTCCATAAACCATCTAACTGG
Organism: Bacteriovorax sp.; assembly: GCA_014377485.1. GTDB lineage: Bacteria > Bdellovibrionota > Bacteriovoracia > Bacteriovoracales > Bacteriovoracaceae > Bacteriovorax. The sequence goes on from JACMPM010000005.1 coordinate 73,659, forward strand.
CAGTATTGCTGTAAGCACTCTGAAAAATAAAGGCATACTTTCGATAGGAAAAATAAAACCTGATAATAGTATTGATGGCAGAAGGCCTGACATCATTGCAAATTGCATTGATAATTGCTGCTTTCTAGTCGTTACTGAAATGAGAAGTCCTTGTGCCAGGTAAGTGCTAAGAAATAAAAAGCAACCCCCTAAAAAAACAAAATGATTTCCTAAGAAAGGTACTTTAAAAAAGACGCGAGCGATAATATAAACAAAAGCAACTGCACTTAATCCCAGTCCAATATAAGGAGCGAGTTTTCCTAAAACAATTTCGACCGGCTCCACAGGAGTTGATAGTAGAAGTTCCATTGAACCGTTCTCATACTCTCTGGCAACCGTAAGAGAAGTTAATAAAATCGATAGAATTGCAACGATCACCACCATCAATCCAGGTACAATAAACCATTGGCTATTGAGTTCAGGATTATAAAGAAAGCGTGTTTTTAAAATGATCTCTTTGACCTTTTTTTTTCCTGTAATTTTCTCCGCTGCAATCGTTTGAATTCTTCCAAAATAACCAATGATTGATCCCACAGAAGAATTATCGGATCCATCAACAATAAGCTGGGCAATTGCTCCCCGATCTGAGAGCAAGTTGTATTCAAAATTTTTTTCTATGATTAATGCAGCTCTATCTTTTTGAGAATCAAGAGAATGAATCGCCACTTTTTGATTTATCGAATGATCGACAATAAAATAATGAGAACTGGAAAGAGTTTCAATTAATTTTCGAGACCCCTGTGATTTATCTCCATCGAAAACTGCAAGCTTGATATTGCGAACATTAAATTCTATAGCTAATCCAAAAATTGTCACCATCATAACTGGTAAAAGTAAAGCGAGGGCCAAGGTAAAAGGATCTCTCGTAATATGAAAAATTTCTTTTTTTGCCATCGCCATGATTCGGGAAATCTTCATCGTTCTCGTTCCTCAACCAGTCGGATGAAAACATCTTCTAATGAAGGATTAATCTCTTTTATATCAAATTCATTTGCATATAATGATTTGAATTCAATCCATTTTTCTAAACTTTTGGGAGACACATGCAAGTGCTGGCCATAAGATTCAAAAGATTCAAAATAATTTTTAACTTTTGAAGAAATATTTTCAATTTCAGCAGTCGTGGAAGATTCTTTTGAAATTAATTCATAAAGTGGTTGGCAGAAAGTTGTCTTTTTTAAACCGGCAGGACTGTCTAGGGCAATCAATTCTCCGGCGCTCATTAAGGCGATTCGGTCACACTGTTCGACTTCATCCATATAATGTGAGGTTACAAAAATAGTTTTTCCTTCTTTTGCCAAAAACTTAATTAAATCCCAAAATTTTTGTCTCGCAGCTGATGATACTCCAGCTGTTGGTTCATCAAGAAAAATAATTTCAGGTTCATGAAGAATGGCAGCGGCCAATGATACCTGTTGCTTCATTCCTCCTGCCAGGTCAGACACCTTGGTATTGGCCGGTTTATTAAAAGAAATAAAATCAAATAACTCTTTTTTTCTTTTTTCATAATACTCTCGGGGTAATTTTCGCAGACTGGCAGTAAATGAAATATTTTCTTCAACCGTAAGATCGTTATACAGAGTAAATTTTTGAGACATATACCCGACTTTAGCCTTAATGAGATCGGCATTTCCCTCAACATTGAATGGAATGCCTGCAACCTCGACGCTCCCGGAAGTTGGTATTAAAAGTCCGCAAAGCACTCTTATAGTAGTTGTTTTTCCCGCACCATTTGCCCCAAGAAAGCCAAAAATTTCTCCTTTCTGAACTTCAAAACTTATATTTTTTACAGCTTGAAAATCTCCAAACTGCAGTACTAAATTTTCAACTTTTACTGCTATATTCACAATTGCGCTCTGGAAATAAAAAGAGCATCAAAATTTTCCATACCTTCTTTTTTAAGTAGTTCTCTTGGCTCTCCTTCAATTAAAGTTTTACCTGCTTCTATTAAATGAACTCTAGAACAGCGTCCTGCTTCGTCAAGATAAGCAGTTGCGATTATAATTAAAATTTTCTTATCTGCCAGTCTGTATAAAAGATCCCAAAATTCACGACGACTAATTGGATCAACACCATTGGTTGGTTCATCCAAAAGTAAGACTTCGGGTGATCTAAGAAGAGAGCACATTAAACCTAACTTTTTATACATTCCACCTGATAACTCAGATGCAATTCTATCGACAAATTTATCTAATCTTGTGATCTCTAAGAGTTCTTTACGCTTTTGTTGATATTGATCTTTTGGAATTGAATACAAATCTCTAAAAAATTCCAAATGCTCATCGATTGAAAGGTCCCCATACAAACTCTGTTGCTGTGGCATGTAGGCCACAACCCCTTTTACTTCTTTAAAGGCAATAACTTTGCCGTCTCTGCTATACTGAATACTACCATTATTAGGCTTTAGAAGATTAATCATTGATCGCAAGAGGGTTGTTTTCCCTGCACCTTCAGGTCCAATTAATCCATGCATATGACCAGCTTCAAAATTTAAGCTGACATCATTTAGTGCCTGATTGGAACCAAGCTTTTTAGAAACATTTAGTACTTGAATACCTATTCCATTCACTATCTACTTCTCCTCATCTATTTTTACTTCTATAGTCATGCCTGGCTTCAACACTTCATCTGGATTAATAAATGAAATTTTAATTGCATACACTAAGCGAGTTCTCTCCTCCCTAGTCTGAACGTTTTTGGGAGTGAATTCTGCCTCTTCGCCAACCTGAGTAACCGTACCTTCAAACGCCTGCATATTTGATTCTGGCAAATATCCTGTTAATTTTTTTCCAATTAAAATTTTATTAATTAAGTTTTGAGGAATGTAAATATAAGCATAAATATCTTTTTTTAAATTTCCCAGAGTGAGTAAGCGTGTTCCAGGTGTCACCATCTCACCTGCTTCATGGTACTTATTTAAGGCAATGCCATCTAATGGTGAAGTGATATTGCACCAACTAATTTTTAAGTCTGAATCGTCTTTGCGATTTTTCATCTGGTCAAATATTTCCTTCGATTGAGATCCTTGTTTATACAGTCTTTCAGTTCTAATAAAGTCTTGAGTCGTTATTAGATTGGCAAGTTTGTAGTCCTCGCAGGATAGTTGCATCAATAACTGATTCTTAGTTACATGATCACCTTCTTTGAAATTTAATAATGCAATGACAGAAGTCACTCTTGCTGAAATATCAACCTTTGTAGTTTCAACTGTTCCCGCATAATAAAAAGGTTTACGGAAAAAAAACAACTTAACCGCAATACCGACAACAACCAAAAGTAGAATTATAGATATTCTTTTTTTAATACTTTTTGATTTAGCACTGGCCACCACAAAAACTCCTCGGTTTTATTTTGTGTCTATTGAACTTAAGTAACTAAGAGCTGCAGTTTCCATTAAAATACTGCTTTCGATTTTTGCGTGATTAACCTCAGCTTCAAGAAGTTTTAAATTTGCATCTTGAACATCGAGATATCGATTTTTTCCAGCTTTATAAGACTGATAAGTTAAATGCTCCACCACTCCTGCCTCATGCACGCTTTGTTCGCTTAATAATTTTTGAGAATGAAGACTGGTGATCACGTCATGGGCCTTAAGAAAATCCCGATTGAGATCTGAGAGTCTTTGCTTTTTACGATATTCGCTCGACATGGCCTCACTCATTTTCAAAGCGGATCTGCTGCGAGTTGCCTCTCCTTCATAGAGAGGAACGCTGAGAGTAACACCTATAGTATTTTGGATAATATTTTTTGGTAGAATGGCATCTGGATAAATATATTGTGATTTTGCGAGGAATTGTATTTTGGGCAAGAGACCTGATTTTTCACTCTCAGAAGCTAAACGACTCGATTCGGCTTCATGATTAAGCGACTGCAGCTCAGGATGATTGTCAGTAGGAGCAGTAAATTGTTTAAAGGTTTCAGGAGTTGCCGAAAATTTTTTCAATGTCGCCTCTAGTGAATCAAGGTCCACTCTTAGTGTTGGTGATTCAATTCCCCTCGGTGTACTTGAAATTAATTCTTCCGGTATAGGCCTCGAAGTATCTAATTCATCACCAACTCCCGTAAGTGCAATCAGCTCCCTTAGTTCATTTGCAAGTTGGGTCTGTGCCTGCTTGTATTTCAATTGATAACTAATCACATCTCTATGCGCCTGAGTAAGATCCAGCCGACTTGAAGCACCTGCTTTCCATTTAAGATCAATATCTCGTTGTTCTGCCTGAGATATTTTAAGGGAATTCGCTGTTAATATTAATTCCTTTAAAGCATATTGCACTCGGAAATAAACTTGTCTTATATTAAGTTCAAGTTGCTTTTTCAATGCTTTGTAATTCTCAATTTTTGACAGTGCCAACAGATCATAACTCTGTGCACTTTTTGACTCTTTATTATTATCAAAAAGTGTATAAGTTAAAACGGGTCCTATTGCATAGTTGTTATGAGTTCCGAAAGTTATTGATCCAACAGGTCCTAGAGAAGATTTAGGAACTTCTGTTTGGTAGAAATAAGTTGCTTGAAGAGAAAGATTTGGATAGGCAGATGCCTTCGCTGATTTAGACTGAAACTGTGAACTCTCGACAGAAGACAAAATTGATTTTAATGATTCAGAGTGAGAACTCACTTTTATTTCGGCATCTTCAAGACCAATTTTTAAAATGGGAATTACAGAGAAATTTATAGCCTGTGTCTCAAAAGCAAGCGCGAACGATAAAATAAATATTTTATAAAAAAACTTCATAAATCTCCACTGATTTTAATTGTATCCATTAAAACCTTGCGACAATGTTTTACAATTTCATGCGGTATGAATAAGATCAAGTTCATGTTGTATACTAAAAAATTATGGAATAAATCATATACTAATTTGTGATGCATTTGATTGTAGTGAATCTTCTTTGGAATAATGATGATTAAAAATAAAAAAGCTATAAAACTTCTCAAAAAATTTTGGAAAATCCTAGGTCCTGGACTTGTGACTGGAGCAAGTGATGACGATCCATCTGGAATTGCAACCTATTCACAGGCTGGAGCCCAATTTGGCCTTGCGACATTATGGACTGCGCTTATTACGTTTCCACTTATGGCCTCTATTCAAGAAAACTGTGCAAGAATAGGAATGGTTACTTCGCAAGGCTTGACTGGTACTTTAAAAAAAAATTATCCAAAATCAATTTTATATTTAATGGTAATTTTTAGCTTTCCGGCGATTACTTTAAATATTGGTGCAGATCTTGCTGGAATGGGAGCCGTTTCCAATCTTTTATTTCCATCGATTCACGCCATTTATTTTAGTATCATTTTTACTCTTATTTTATTAATTTGCATGATTTATTTCCCCTACCAAAAACTCGCGGCAGTATTAAAATACTTATGTCTAATTTTATTGGTTTACTTAATAATACCATTTTTAGTTAAGCAGAATTTTTTGCAAATAATAAAACAAACTCTAATTCCCACTATTCATCTCAACAAAGAATATCTCAAAATGCTGGTCGCATTGTTGGGAACGACTATTTCGCCATATCTCTTTTTCTGGCAGGCCACGATGGAAGTAGAAGATATGAAAAAAACACAATTATTGGTTAATAAAAAACTGATTAAAGAAATGGTGTTAGATGTTGATTTTGGAATGTTATTTTCAAATCTTGTTATGTTTTTTATTATTCTAACCACTGGCACAGTTCTCTTTAATGGTGGCATTCATCAAATTGATACAGTCGAGCAAGCAGCAAAAGCTTTGGAGCCACTCGCTGGAAAAGCTGCCTATTTATTATTTGCTATTGGTGTCATCGGAACAGGATTTTTGGCAATACCAGTTCTGTGTGGATCTCTCTCATATATCATTTCGGAAACTTTTGGATGGGAAGAAGGATTTGATAAAAAATTTCATGAAGCAAAAGCTTTTTATTCAGTTATTGGTATTTCTTTGATAATTGGTTTATTAATCAATTATATTGGAATCAGTCCTATTCAAGCGTTGATTTACTCTGCTGTTTTATATGGTGTAACCGCACCGGTAATCATTGCAATCATCCTTCATATTGCAAATAATAAAAATGTTATGGGGGAATTTACGAATACGAAGTGGTCTAATATTTTAGGAATATCAACTTTCCTTTTGATGGCAATATCGTCGATTACTTTACTTTATTTTCAATGGGAATAAAAAATGGGAACCCAAAGGTTCCCATTTTTTCGAACAAATCTGAAATTATTTTTTTGCAGCAGGAGCAGTAGTAGTTGCAGCAGCTTTTACATTCTTAGCTGTAACAACTGGAGCGTCTTTTTTAGCGTCTTTAGCAACAACAGCAGCAACTGGAGCAGCAACAGCATTAGTTTCAGCTACTGGAGCAGTTTTTACGTTTTTTGCTTCGCAAGATTTAAGTTCTGCACCTTTTAAGTTAGCACAAGCTTTTGTGTTAGTAGTTGCAGAAAAAGAAGCTACTGAAGTTAGTGCAAGAGCGATTACGATCATTGATTTCATGAGATCTCCAAAAGTTTAAACTTAAAGCAAATTATTTTGCTTAAAAAGTAGAATTTTTAATTTGCCCGAATTTACTCTTTTTTCTCAAAACAACAATTGTAATTTTTAATTAATATAAAAATTTTACGGTTTAAAAAAGATGAGTAATGATTTTGTAATGATTTAAAAATATAGATTAAAACTTAGCTTTTTTACTCAATAAATTCATACACTTACAAGGCTAGTTGGAAAAAGTTTATACTACGTGCATTTTGCAGCTTATTGGCGAACAAAATTTATTCAAGATCTATATCGCTTAGTTGATAAGGCCATTTGATAATGTCTCCGTGGGAGGCCTTATCCTTCAACGTAAAATTAGTCCAGACTAAGTATAATGGACCTGGATCAATCATCTTTCCGTCTTTTATAACTGGCGAAAAACCAATCTTGCCCTCTTCAGTAAAAGCAATGTACCCAATTTTATTTTTGGTCGACTTTATCATTGGCGGGATAAGGGCAATTTGATGATAACCGTCTGTTGAAGTAAAAGTTAATTTCTCTTTTTGTTGCCATTCTTTGCCGTAGATAAGATTTAGCAATTCGTTAAAATTATAACCTACATAAGTTCTCTCGTAGCCTCTGAAAACATTGTATAATTTTATTTTTTTTGACTTTATTTCACCACGTCCAAATTTCAAATTTCCCGATTTTATTTTATTTAAAGAAACTATTTCTAGTGGCTTCCCGTTAAGTTTAAATATTAAACCCTCGGCAAAGGCCTGAAGATTGAAAAGCATAAGAGACGTAATCAAGATTTTTTTCATAAGGTATATCTTCTGCGTTTTCTTTTTATAAGGAAATAGTAAAAATATTGGCGTTGGAAATTTGACACCTGAGTTCACAGAATTTTTTCTAAAATAATTTTGAAAAAAAATGATTGTGAAATCAAAAAACAGATTATTGTCTTTTTTCATTGGTAATTAAACTCATTTAGATGAAGAAATTTCATTCATAACATTACAAAATAAATTACAATTTCATTATTTGAGCAAATGACATAATTTATTTGATGCCGATGTTTAATAGCTGATGACATTATTACGTCGGTCTTATTTTTCTTTATGGAGGACTTATGAAAAATGGAATTTTGATCAGCGCTCTAACTTTGACTTTTTCTTTATCTCAAGCCTTTGCTTGCGATATAAACGGTAAAACTGGTTTTATGCCAGAAAATAAACTCAATATATCAAAAGACGATAAAGAAACTAATGGTATGACTAAAGAAAAGTTTGAAGCCATAGTTAATCGTGTTTACCTGGCCTATTCTCCAATTATTTCTGCAAAAGGGGCTACTCTTGAAATGGATAATAACTGGGATGACGGGACTGTAAACGCCTACGCAAACCGTACTGGCTCTACATGGCATGTAAATATGTTTGGTGGGCTCGCTCGTCACCCTCTAGTTACAGATGACGGATTTTTATTAGTTGTTTGTCATGAAACTGGTCACCATTTAGGTGGAGCACCAAAAATGGGCAGTATTTTTGGAAATAATTGGGCATCAAACGAAGGTCAAGCTGATTATTTCGGGTCTTTAAAATGTATGAAACGTGTTCTTGAAAAAGATGATAACCAAGCAATCGTAGCAAAAATGACAATTGATCCAGATGCTAAATCAAAATGTGAAATGGTTTATAAATCAGGTGATGAAGTAGCTCTTTGTGAAAGAATTGCAATGGCAGGAAAATCTCTAGCTCAACTTCTAGGTGATTTAGGCGGAAATTCAATTGTTGCTTTCAATACTCCAGATCAATCAGTAGTTAAGAAAACTTTTGATGCCCATCCACAAGCACAATGTCGTATGGACACATACTTCAGCGGGTCACTTTGTGATAAAGCATACTCTGAAGACGTTTCAGACAAAAGTCCTATAGATGGTACATGTATTAAGAAAGACGGATATGCTGTTGGACCTCGCCCTCTTTGTTGGTACAAACCTAGTGCTAGCGAAATCTAGTTTTCGGTTTTAAAATTTAAATTAAAATATAGGGGCCGAGTATTCGGCTCCTTTTTTATTTCCAATTCACGTCATTCATGGTCGAAAAAGTAAATCCACGGTCTTCTAATTCAGGAATCATCTTAGCTAGCAACTCAGCTGACTGATGTCTCAAATCGTGCATTAAAATGACTCCACCTTTTCTTTTCGTAGCTTCATATAGATATCCACTCATACAATCATCAATTGATATTTTTTTGCTCCAACATTCCCAGTCAGCAGCTTGCAGATATTTGCCGTCCTTAACTTCCAGCTCTCCCCCGATATCCCAAAGTATTGGTCCTATATATTGTTTTCCAATTTCATTTTCATTTAAAAATTCTGCAAAACTTTTATCCCAAGCAGCGTAAGGTGCTCGAAAATAAAAATGTTTATTGTTTACAAGATAAGGGGTTATTACAGAATGTGCATCTAATATTTCACGATTAACAATATCTTTCCATGTAAGTGGATCGAGGTGCTGAAGAGCAATATGGCTCATAGAATGATTTCCGATAATATGTCCTTCATCTACCATACGCTTCATGAGCTTAGGATTAGCCTTAACATTATTTCCAATCACGAAAAAAGTAGCCTTTATATTGTGCTCACTTAAAATATCGAGCACTTTATCAGTAACACCTGGAACGGGTCCATCATCAAATGTTAAAATAATTTCGTTATGTCCGGTGTGAATATTTCCGATATTACCTTTCGAAAAATCCTTATCTTCTACCCCAAAATTAATTTGAGCATTAGATAGAGAGAGAGTTGAGAGAAGAACAAAGAATAAAATTTTTTTCATAATGAAATCTCCATTTTGTTTGGCACTTTTACTTATATAGTCTGTACATTTCATTGTGAATAGATTTAGTAAATACATTGAGCTTACAATATCGTTGCGAGCATATTTCATTCCAAGCATAGCTAGATGAAATGTTTGCTATTCTTTTTTCCTATGCTTAGAATTGTTTTATTTTACACGGAGAGCTGCTTGAGAAAAATATTAACTGCTTTAGGATTATTACTCATTATTTTGGCATCATCGTGCTCGAGTAAAAAATTAGTTAACCAAAAAGTTGCGACCAAAGAATCTACCAAAGAAGAAAAAGATCCTTTTTTATGGTTAGAAGAAATTGAAAGTCCAAAGTCCCTTGAATTTGCAAAAAAAGAAAATGAAAAAACTTTATCTGTTTTAAAAAATGATCCCCATTTTAAAAGTATAGAAGTCGATATCAGAAAAATTGCTTTGGCACGTGATCGAGTCCCATGGGCATATCAATTGGGGAACTCACTTTATAATTTCTGGCAAGATGAAACAAATATTAGAGGACTTTGGAGGCGAACTAGTTTTGAAAATTATGAAAATAAAAATCCTAACTGGGAAATTGTTTTAGACTTAGATGCACTATCTAAAGTTGAAAATGAAAATTGGGTTTGGAAAGGTGCCAATTGTTTTCCACCAAAATATGAACGATGTCTTATTTCTTTATCGAGAGGAGGAAAAGATGCAACGATTGTGCGTGAATTTGATCTTCCAGGTAAATTCTTTGTTAAAAACGGATTTGAAATACCTGAAGCTAAAACCAGTGCAGTCTGGGCCGATTTAAATACTCTTTATGTTGGAACTGATTTTGGACCAGACACAACTACTGATTCTGGTTACCCCAGAATTTTAAAATCATGGAAGCGTGGTCAGAAAATTAACGAAACTGAAGAATTATTTCATGTTGATAAAAAAGATTTGTCAGCCGGCGCCTATATTGAATACACGACCGACAAAAATTATCAATTTTTTGTTAGAGATATATCTTTTTTTGAAAAACAAGTTTGGTTTGTGACCAATGAACAGATGACTCTCCTTCCAATGCCTAACGATGCACAATTCTATGGTGTTCATAAAGACTATATTCTTTATCTATTGCGCTCTGATTTAACTGTTGGCAATGTCACTTATAAAAGTGGAAGCGTCGTTGCTCTTCCTATCAGCAAAATCAATGAAAATTCTAGAGCTTTGAGTTTTTTAGAATTAATCTTTATACCAACAACAAAAAGATTTATTTCAAATCTTACAACAACCAAAAATCATATCCTTTTGGATATTATCGATAATATCCAGGGAAAAATTCTAAAATTTACATTTAAATCTCCTAAGCACTGGGAAAGCGAAAATATTTCTCTTGGTAAAAATGGAGTTGCCTCTATAGAGTCAGCCAATAATGAAACCGATATTTTTCTTTCAACCTATACTGATTTTCTTACTCCTCCATCGCTCGTTTTTGGAAATGCAAGTTTAAACCAAAAAACTCTTAAGGTTTTAAAAAAAGCTCCATCGCGATTTAATGAAATAGAATTAACAAGCGAACAACTATTTACTAAAAGTAAGGATGGCACTGTAATACCTTATTTTATTGTTCATAAAAAAACTTGGAAAAAAGACGGCAAGAATCCAACTCTGCTTACCGGTTATGGTGGATTTGAAGTTTCAGAACAGCCTCATTATTTAAATAATGCAGGAAAAGTTTGGGCCGAAAAAGGCGGAGTGTACGTACTTGCCAATATTCGCGGCGGTGGTGAATTCGGAGCAGCTTGGCACCAAACTGCCGTTAGAGAAAATCGCCAAAAAGTATTCGATGATTTTATTGCGATAGCGGAAGATCTTATTAGACAAAAAATCACTTCTCCAGCGAATCTTGGCATTCAAGGTGGATCTAATGGAGGACTTTTGGTCGGAGGAACATTTGTTCAAAGACCGGAATTATTTAATGCAGTTCTTTGTGAAGTTCCTTTGCTCGATATGCTCCGCTACAATAAATTATTAGCTGGTGCCAGCTGGATGGACGAATACGGAAACCCGGATGATCCAAAAATGCGAGAAGTGATCGCTAAATATTCACCTTATCAAAATGTTTTACAGGATAAGTCTTATCCAGAAGTTTTTTTCTTAACCAGTACCAAAGATGATCGTGTACATCCTGGACACGCAAGAAAAATGGTGGCCAAGATGAGAAGCCAAGGCCACCCACTTTTTTATTTTGAAAATACAGAAGGTGGTCATGGTGGTTCGGCCAATATTGAACAACGTATTTTGTGGAACTCACTAGAGTATACTTATCTCTGGAAAAAACTAGGCCTCTAACTTAGCTTTTGTTAAAAAGAAATAATATTCAAACAACAAGATAATCGTAAGTGGTATTGTCACAATCAGGCCTACTAATAAACAAAGTAGGCCTGCGATGTTCAATAAGAATAAAAAACCGCAGAACATAAATACATTCCACCATTTTCCGTCCACAATTTCCATCGAGCGCTTTAAGGCATCGATCCCTACTTTTTTTTCTGTAACCATAACAATAGTTGTGAATAACAGAGCAATAGAAAGATAAATTCCCGGGATAATCAATAAAGCATAGCCAATTATGATCGCAATAGTCATTAAAACCACGGCGACAAGGATATTTAGAAATCGAGAAAAACTTTGAAACGAAAAAAAGAAATCATTAAAATCAATAGTTTCATTTTTCATTAATTTATAACAGCAATTAAAAAATCCAATATTAATAAAAATTGAAAAAATAGAAATATAGGGAATAAAATTTAAGATCATGCTGATTAGGCTTAAGCCGATATAGAGAGGGAGATTTTTCTTCAAAAGATCCCAAGCATAAGCAAGCATTTTTGAATAATCACCGTTATAATCCTGAATTGATTTCGATTGAATTTCCATAAAAAACCTTAAGAAGAGAGTAATTTATCTTCTTACATTATAAGGCAAATTATTCCATTGGCCATGCGAGATTAAACAGGCATTTCAATTGGCGCTATCATCAGTTTATTTGAAATGAGAATAGTTGCTGTTTTTAACTCATTCATCAAATCTTTCACTGACATAATTTTTTTGATTCGATATGCAGTTTGCCCAACGGTATATAAGTTTTTTTCATTCGGCGCTAATTTAATCGATGCCAAAAGTCCATTGCATATGCAAAATGCTTTATCATTTTCATTTTTGGCCGAACAGTTACCTTTATTTAAAAGATAACCTTTGTCACACTTTGGAGCTCTCGCAAAGTTAAGTGCATCTTGATAAAATGGACTTTGCTTTAAGACTCTAAAAAGCATTCCACAAGGAGACCCTGGTTTATTGGCAAGTTCAATATCATCTTCTTGGCAATCAACTAAAAGTTGCTTGTACTCATTGTTAGCGCCACTCTCATGAGTTGCTAAAAATCGAGTTCCCATTTGTACGCCACTACATCCTAATTGTATGTAGTGCTTAATATCTTCGTAGGTATAAACACCACCTGCAGCGATAACTGGAATATTCAAATTCCATGATTTGCATACTTCTAGCACTTCTTTCAATAAATTTTCTAATTTATTGGCCGGGTCCTCTGCTTGTTCCTGCTCACGCCAGGCAATGTGTCCACCTGCCAGTGGTCCTTCAACAACAAGTGCGTCCGGTAGTCTTCCACTTCTCGACCATCTTTTGAAAATGACTTCTGTGGCCCTGCCAGATGATACGATTGGAATCAAGGCGACTTCATCAGCTCGTGGGTGAAGTTTCACAATTTCAGGAAGGGCCATTGGCAGACCGGCGCCACTAATAATTGCGTCGACACCGCCGTCCATTGAACCTAATACTGAATCTTCATAGGTGTTCATGACGGCGACCATAATGTTCATTCCGATGGGACCATCATTAGATATATTTTTTGCATCAATTACATCTTGAGCTGCTGCTTCACGATGATTCATTTTTCGTCCATGTCTATCTGAGACAATTCTATCAAGCGCAGCCGATGATAAAACGCCCATTCCGCCTTCGGATGCAACCGCTCCGGCCAATGTATAACTTGATAAACCGATTCCCATTCCACCTTGAATTATTGGAACTCTTATAATTGTTTTTCTAATAATAAGCGGTGGTAATTCGGCCATAGACATAAGATTCTCCTGAAAACATTCTTTTTAAAAAATATCATAGGGTATATTCGGAGTATGTTTTGATTTGTATAAGAAATGTAATATCATTTAATTACTTATGAGAACTGAACTACAAAGGCTGATATCTAAACGAGGGATTGCTAGCCGCAAAGAAGCAACACAATTGATTCTTGACGGAAAAGTAATGGTAAATGGACAAATTTGTCTTGAGCCTACTAAAGGCTTTGATCCTAGAGTTGTGATTGAAATTTCTGGTCAAAAAATAATTCATACAAAAAAATCTTATCTTGTTTTAAATAAACCTAAAGGGCTAGTGGTCACCCGCTCTGATGAAAAAGGTCGCCCGACTGTTTATGAGTGTCTCAAAAATTGGGAAGGCCCGTTGCTTCAAGCTGTAGGAAGACTCGATCTTGCAAGTGAAGGTTTATTACTTTTTACCAATGATCATCAATGGTCAAACTTATTGATGGATCCCAAAACACATGTCAAAAAAATTTACCACGTTCAAGTTTCTCCAACTCCTAGTCCAGAATGTCTCGATAAATTATCAAATGGAATTTTCATTGAAGATAAAAAAACGCTGCCAGCTCAATTTCAGTTAATTCGTTCTGGAGAAAAAAATTCATGGATCAGTGTCGAATTGCATGAAGGCCGTAATCGCCAAATTCGCAAAATGCTAGAAAGTGAAAATATAGATGTCCTTCGCCTCATCCGGGTTCAAATTGGAAAGTTAGAATTAGGAGAACTACCTAAAGGAGAATGGCGAGAATTAAACGAAAGCGATATACTATAATTTTTTTTTAAGTCTAGGTGGATGAATTCTCTCCCAAAATATTTTTACTTTCGACTTCACTTTCTGCATCATTTGCCAAAATGAAGATCTTCTAATTTTCCGAAATATTCGGTCTTTCCATTTTTTCCACTGCGGATACCAACGAGAAAACCATCCAATTTTCATTAAAGCCGGCTTTGTTAGTTGAAAAAGCCTTGCACAAAATGCAGTTCCAAATATTTTTGCTGTAATAAGCAATGATGTACCAATAACAACATGCCCATTTCCAAAAAGATAAAGCGCCAGAAGTTTAATTGGTAAGAGAGCGACGACTGGAATGCCAAAAACAAATAAAACACTCCAAGGAGGTAGCAGAGTAATTTTTCGTTCAACGCTAGACCATACTGGCAGTCTCGCCAGCCGGTCAAAAAAAGCAGCTAAAGGCTCCCAGCCCCACTCTTCAAATAATAGAACCAAGGCAATTGGATAGAGAAAAAATAAACTCCATATGCTTATGGGTTTGTCATTTTCCATCTCTTGATCTTCAACAACTTTTTTTTCCATATTTTATTCTAAAAAAAAAGAAACAAAATAGATTGAACAATCGATATAAAAACAGCACCGATGATAGCAGCTATCCAAGTCTTAATTTCAAATCCCTTTAAAAAGTAAGCTGACATTTTCAAGATGATTGCATTAACCACGAAAGTAAAAAGACCTAGGGTTAAAATATTAATGGGTAAAGTAAGAAATAATAGTATCGGACGGAAAAAAATATTTAATATACCTATGAGTATTGAAGCAATGAGAGCGGAAGAAAACCCTGATATATTAAAGCCAGGGACAAAGTAAGACGTAAGCAATAAAACGGAAGCAGTTAGAAACCAAATTAATAACCAATAAAGCATAGATACCTCTTTATTTACTTGCTTGAACTAAAAACAAGTCCTAGTAAACATTTAGCTTTATCAAAACTAGAATGGCAATTTTATAATCAATCTGGTACTTCAGCCCCAGTAATAGAAAACCACTTGTCTTCCGAACCTGACATGATAAAAATTATCGGCACCACACATTCATTATCAGTTTCCGTCAGACAGTTAACTAATGCGCGGAATTCTACCTCATCTTT
Source organism: Bacteriovorax sp. (assembly GCA_014377485.1). Taxonomy (GTDB): domain Bacteria; phylum Bdellovibrionota; class Bacteriovoracia; order Bacteriovoracales; family Bacteriovoracaceae; genus Bacteriovorax. The sequence goes on from JACMPM010000005.1 coordinate 89,044, forward strand.
TATTCCTTGAAATTCTGGTGCCAGAGCTGGATCTAAGTTATTTGCTATCGCAGGTATTGAAAACACCATGAATACAAACAATAAAAATATTCTCATAAAAACCTCTTAGAAAGCATCATAACTATAATGGTAAACGCTAATGATGATTCAATGGATGATAAATATTGTTTGGGACATGTCCGTCAAACCACTCAATCGCAAGTTTTGTAACTTCTGCCAATGCTCCGGGCTCTTCAAATAAATGAGTCGCACATGGAACAATGGTCAATCGACAATTTGGTAATGACTCAGCCGCTATCTTATTTAACTCAATTACCTCAATGTCCTCTTCGCCCACGATCAATAAGGTTGGAATGTAAATTGTACCAAGAGTTTTTTTATCAATCATATCCGGTCTTCCACCACGACTTGTTACAGCATAAATGAGATTTTGTTCAGTAGACTTTGCTGCCGCCTCTAATGCTGCCGCGGTACCTGTACTTGCGCCAAAATATCCGATGGGTGTTCCCTCTTGATAATATTTGCTTTTCATCAACCATCGTGTTGCCAATAAAAGTCTTTTGGAAAGCAATGGAATATTGAATCGATTACTATAGGCGTCTTCTTCCAAAGTTAATAAATCAAATAATAATGTTGCATGACCGGCCTTCGTAAGCTCGATTGCAACATTAACGTTTCGAACACTTTTGTGGGAGCTACCACTCCCATGCGCAAAAATTATCCAAGATTTTATTTTATCGGTTCTATTAATATTTCCGCTCAAAGAAATATTAGAATCCTTTATGATGACTTCTTCTGAATTAACATTTGTTTGGAAGGAAGAAAACTCACTTAGCATATCTATTACTTCTTCGGTTTCTACTTGAGTAAAATCTTCATACCATTCCCCAAAAGAATTAAGAACTGGTGGCGCCATAATCACCTCTACCATATCCACTTGTTTGCCCAATTCATTCAATGCCTTTTGAGAAGATACTGGAGCGGCAACTATTATTTTTCCTACTTTTTTCTTTTTTAGCAATTGAATCACTACTTTTATCGTTGCCCCGGTTGCGATACCATCATCAACTAATATAATATCTTTTCCAATTAAAGGTATTGAAGGATATTCTCTTCTTAAACTCGTGCTTATTTTTTGGAGCTCTTTAAAAGCATGATCTTTAAAAGGTTGAAGATCTGATGTTTCGTAACCCAATCTTTCAATTAAATCTTCGTTATAAAATATTTCATTATCTTCACTGACTGCGCCAACTGCTAATTCTGGTAAATTAGGTGCTTCGATTTTTTTCACTAAAATAATATCTAAAGGGATTTGTAATTTCTTGGCAATTTCAAATGCCACAGGTACTCCTCCTCTGGGAAGAGCGATGACAATTGTATTATTTTTATCCAAAGGAATTTGTGATATTTTATTTGCCAAAAGTATTCCTGCATTTCTTCGGTCGTGAAATAACATAGCCCCTCCAGTGATTTTTTTCGCGTGAGTAAATTGTGATTACTTTCAAAGAGAAACATTCGTAGATTGAGTTGCAGACAATTATCCCCATTCACACGCCAACTAAGGGCGTTCGCCAACTCCAATCCATTAGCATCACCTTATAATTGTTATTGATTTTCAATATTGCCCACAATAACAAAAGAGCAATTACACAGGAATAGCAATATCAATGCCAGAGTCAATCGCAGAGAACTCATAACAAAAACAATTATAATAAAAAACACTTGCTGATTTTTTGACGAAGAAATATCTATTGATAAATTAATTATTTTCATGGAGTGATTAGATGAATTATTTAAAAGCATTTATCGCAGGGTTCTTTTGAACTATAGTTTTCATCAGGGTCTTCTTTCACTTTTAAGTATTTCAGGCTTTTATCCAGCGATTTCTTATAATTTAAAACCAACAGACCCCTTCGACATTCCGAGTGTTTTATCTCTCTCATTCTTTGGGGGACTATGGGGAATAGGCACGGGTATATTAATGCAAATCTAGCTTCCACTTCCGCGAATTTATAGAAAAAACCAGAAAAAGCAAAAGAAATATTTATTAGTCTAAGATACTCCAGCGAGCATTTATAATCCTATTTGAATATGGACCATATTTATGAATTGACTCTGAGACGCTTTCTCGCTTGATAGGACAAGTATAATTATTACCAGAAGTACGTTCCAGCTCTTTTATACTATTTTTAAATTTCGTTAACATTTTTTCCGTTCTAAATTTCGAACAATTCACTCCCTCATCCCAGGCGTCATCTACATACTGACTAAAATCAATTTGCTTAGCTTTTATCCATCGAGAATTTTCACATTTTACATATGGACCTAAATTAACACCAAGAATGTCTTCGTTTTTTGAAAGAATATGATTCCAAAACCTCATTCCATTAAACTCAGCGACCATATCTCCATAAGAGAAGACACCGGTTGTATAGGCACCCAATAATCCACTCTCGTCATGTTGACCAATTGCTAGAGTGGCATCAAGTGAAATTTTCTTAAGATAATAACTTGCAAAATATAAAAAGCCAGTACCAGCGAAATGTTCAAATTTATCAGTACCCACATAGTGCCCACGAATATTTAAAGCGCTGGCAAGAGGATCATTTATGTGCTTTGAATAAAAACCTAAAACAATAGAATCTCCTAGTGTAAAATCACCATAAATTGAATCAATAGTTTTAATTTTAATTCTTTCAATATCACTGGAATTATTAATATATTTATTAAATTTTCCAAAAAGAGCGTTGTGAAATTCTTTACGCAAATTCTTATAAAGAGTCGTTTCATTACAAAGATTATCAGTATCTTTGTTGGTATTATATAAAACTCTATCAAATAATTTATTTGAATTAAGATTGATTTGATCAGTAGCATCTTTTAAAGAATCAAAACGATGATGGAAACTGTCAACTTCGCTTGGAAAAGCATTGATATTAAAAACGACGAGAGATGTTATTAATAATATTTTTTTCATCGAACTAGCTTATCAGAAACTAAAGTGGATAAGTCTCCAGTGTATTTTTTACAGGGAAAAAGTGGACTAGACATTACTGCTTATAATTTTCTAAAAAATCACCAAATTGCTTCAACGCAAATTCAAGATCTTCTTTATGAGGAAGGAAGACAATTCTCACATGATCAGGCTCCGGCCAGTTGAAGGCAGTCCCATGAACTAGTAATATTTTCTTTTGTTGTAAGAGATCCAGGACAAGTTGCTCATCGTTTTTTAAATTAAAACGTTTTGAATCGAGTTTGGCGAAAGTATATAGTGAACCCTTCGGAGGAATGACACTCACACCGGGAATACTATTCAACATTTCACAACAAATATTGCGTTGATTGGTTAGGCGCCCATCAATGGCGACAAGCTCGTTAATACTTTGGTAGCCGCCAAGTGCGGTCTGAATGGCATGCTGGCAGGGAACATTTGCACAGAGCCGCATTGAAGACAAAATATCTAACCCCTCAATATAACTTTTTGCAATTTTTAAATTGCCTGACAACATCATCCAGCCAATTCTAAATCCAGCTGCACGATAAACTTTAGAAAGACCACTAAAAGTCACAGTTATAATATCATTCGATAAAGATGCCGCAGCAATATGCACGGAACCGTCATATAATATTTTGTCATAAATCTCATCAGAGAAAAGAAGAAGGTTATTCATACGACACAGAGCGATCACTTCGAGAATAAGTTCTTTTGAGTAAACGGCGCCAGTAGGATTATTGGGATTGATCAATACTATTGCGCGAGTGTGTTTGGTTATTTTCTTTTTTATATCATCAATATCCGGAAACCAATTGGCTTCTTCATCACATCTGTAATGAACAGCTTTGCCGCTTGATAAATTAACGGCAGCAGTCCAGAGTGGATAATCGGGAGATGGAATAAGCACTTCATCATCAGTATTAAGAAGAGCTTGCATCGCCATAACGATAAGTTCCGATACACCATTACCTATATAAATGTCTTCAACATCTACTCCTTTTACTCCATTATTCTGATAATCAAGAACGATTGCTTTACGTGCAGAAAATATACCTTTTGATTCACAATATCCTTGAGCAGTCGGAAGATTTAAAATAATATCCCGGATAATTTCTTCCGGGACATTAAAACCAAATGCCCCCGGATTGCCAATGTTGAGCTTTAAAATTCGATGACCTTCTTCTTCTAATCGACGTGCCTCTTTATGGACTGCACCACGAATATCATAACAAACGGAATTTAACTTACTTGATTTTAAAATTTCTTGCATAGTATTCTCTTTGGCGAAAAAGTTTAAAAAGAAAAAATAGAGAACGTACAAATACACTACTTTGAATACACTTGCTCACGCCCACTGGAAATTATTAAAAAGATATATATCTCATAATCATTAAATATTATTCTTCTAAAGATTTAATGACACTATAAAACTAGTATGAAATCTATAATCGATTTGCCTTATATATGTCTTAGAAATAAAAAGTCTCGATAGTGAAGAAGGTCCGATTTATCAAACCTGTTAGTTTCAAAATTATTTATTTTTTTATTGATTTTTTTCGGTTCCATTTCGGCGCCTGTCACAGAGAACCATTTTTCTTCTGAACCCGCCATTACGAAAACAACAGGTGCTACGCAAGATTCTGGAAGTGTAATTTTTGTCTTCATTTCAGAATTAACAGTTGTCGTTGCAGGAAACCCATTAGTCAAAATCTTTACAATAGAAATTTTGCCATCATAGATACTCCTTGAAAATTTATGTGACGACTCTTCGCCGAAATTGAAAGTGCATAAGATTCAAAGAGAAAGATTGCAAATAAAATGCCTAATACCTTCACAAGGTGTCAAAGTGATATCGATTCGAGCCCTTTAAAAATTAAATTGTGTCAGAAACTGCATAAGTCTCACACTTAAACCAGTTTTCTTGACCCACCCTTTGCGCCCTTATACTCTGGCCAAAGTTATTAACTTTTCATCTATCAGGAGTAGTTATGAATAAATTATTAGCTTTTATGCTAATGACCAGTCTTGTGGCACCAACGTTCGCCAGCACTGGTGATTTTCACTCAGTCATTATAGAAAATAATGAGAAAAATGATTCATTTTCACTTAACACAGTCACAACTAGAACTGAGTATAGAACAGAAGAAGTTCAAAGTACTTGTTACAGACAAGTATTCGATGGTTACCGAAGAGTCTGTGATGGCTTCCTAAGTTTTAAACAAATTATCGGATCGGTTGCAGTTAAAGATGTTGGCCCTCATCCAGCTCCAGGACCACATCCACGTGACCCAAGAGATCCACCTCCAGATAGAAAACCAGAACCAAGACCAGATCCACGTCCTTATCCAAGACCAGATCCACGTCCGGATCCAAGACCAGATCCACGTCCATATCCAAGACCAGATCCACGTCCGGATCCAAGACCTCGTCCGCCTATTTGTCATGATGAACCAATTTATCATCAAGAAGCATATTCGTGTATGAGAACGATTTCTGTTCCTTACGAAGTCATTGATCACCAAAGCATTGCTAATGTAAATGTGAAGGTCTCTGCTGCCCCTGCAACTAAGCCACAAAGTGGAAACTGTGGAATTAATTTCAGTTTGAATGGAGATAATTTTCAAGCAACTAATTCTTGCAGTGAATATTTAGCTGTTGCTCAAATTGGCAGACAAGATTTAGAAGTAGTAAAAAATTATTCATATGCTATTAATCTCTTTGATTATGAGAAAGTTTTTGCTCCTCTTGCGGGTGGCTTAAGCGAACTTCATATGGATGGAAATGTATTGGTTGTAAAAACTGGTGAAATGAGAGCAATGTCTAATTTTGCATTAAAGCTTTATGTTCAAAGAAAAAGATTTCTAAAAAGTGATGAAGTCTTGATTAATAGAATTCTTACGAATGCTGAATTTACATATCAAGCAATTGACGCTCGTACAGGATATGTTCGTGTAGACTTGAGTCGAGTCGTTGGTAATTTCGAAAGTGGTAAGAAAAATGTTATCAAAGTTGACCTTGATGTTAATTTACCAAGTGGTTCAGTGATAAATGGCAGTGGAATACCTGCAATTCATCAAGAAGCTGCAATTACTATCTATTAATAAATTTCCAGGAGGCTTTACAACTGTAAAGCCTCCTTTTACTTGTCAAACTTTCATCTACGATAGATTTTCGCCTAAGGTGAAGAAAAGTTTTATTATTAATTTATTTTACAATATTCTAAAACTTTTATCAGAGATTCTTGAGGGCTTACTGTTCCTTCGATTCGAAGTATCGGGTATTTTAATTCTTTCATCCATTCTTCATGCTTAGGTTTACTTCTGCCTCCTAAATGCCCTTCATCATATTGAGCAACCCAATCAAGAAATTAAGTTAGGCTAATTAAGGAAGGTTTTCTTTAAGAGATTTAATCAGGAGCTTTCCTATCATTTTAATTTGTTCAGGCTTCTTTAATAATGCATGATTGACTTCTATTTCTATCCCTATGTATTTATTCTCAGAATAGCGCTCTCGCAGTTCTGTTGTCAGGCCGTCGTTCATTCCCAAATAAGGATAATTGCGACGAACGCGAAGTTCACTGTTATTTCGAAGTGATTTCTGCCAGCTAATTGCCAAACTCGTTTCTTTTTTTCTTCGAGAATCGTAAAGAATTCCTATATCCGCATTCCGAACTTCATTATACAGCACAGGAGTAAAGGAATGCACTCCAATGTGTAAAACAGTAAACCCCTTAGCCATTTTTTCATCAATAATCTTTTCAATCTTTTCCCAATGTGGGCGGTGATACTTTGCTTTAATTTCGAATCGTTGATCTGATGATAAAGTTTTAGTCATTTCAGAAAATGCAGATTTATGACTTGGGCTACGATTAAGGTCAATTAGAAGGCGAGAGAATTTTCCATAAACTACCGGAGCTTTTAAACTTTTCCCAAAGGCCTGTCCTAAATATTTAGTCCCTTGATCAAAGCCGCGATGACTGGAAAGAATATTTGCAAATCTTATAAATAAATGTTTGTACTGAGAGGGAATAGCATTACTTGCATGCTCACAGGTAAAAAAAATAAATGTTTTTTGCAATTTATAACTCCGAACTATTTCATTCTTTAAAGATATCTTCAAGCATAGAGATTGCCCATCAATTATAATTTTTTATTATATTTGATGGCTCAATAATTGCATTCTGTTAAGAGACATTCAAATAAAGGAGGAATAAAATGGCATTAAATGAAAACAAAACTAAAGGAAAATGGCTTGAAATTAAGGGAGAGCTTCAAAAAGCCTGGGGGAAATTGACAGACGATGATCTTGAAAAAACAAAAGGAGACATCAAGTCAATCAGTGGCCTTATTCAACAGAAATACGGCGATGCTCAAAAAGATTACGGAGTGAAGCTTTCAAATATTTTTAAAAACTTTGAAGCAAAAAAAGATGAAGTGGTTGATCATGTGAAAAAAACTCTAAAAAAATAAATCAAGAAAATTCGTGATATTCAAAAAAGACCGGACAACATGGAGATTCAGATGAATTTTTTAATGGTAAGGGAAATCCGTTGAAAAAATATTTCCCTTCAGGCACACCGATAAAGGTGAGACATTCATAAATAATTGCTTTACTAAAAAGAATATCATGTACCGGTCTCTCTTTTTTTCCAGGCATATAGTCACTTGACTTCCAGGAAGTTAAAAAAGCATTGAAACCAGCGAAAGAAACGAGAAATTCTGCAGCGCTTAAGCTTAGAGTGACGACATAATTAGAGTCATGTAAATTTCTAGAATTTTTTGGCAAAATAAAGTCATCAATTGTAATAGCAATTTTTTTTACTTGATAATCTTTCCCTACTACTGAGAATAATTTATCCCTTAATTCTTGTTTACTTATCTGCCAATGAAAAATAGTCTGATCATTAGATACCGGAATAAAATTTGGAACCTTAAATTTTAGCAAAATGCATTCGCCATAAAAGCATTCTTTTGATTTCTCAAAATAATAGTCAATTGTGTTCCCTTTTTCCTGGGTATGTTTAGATCCCTCTGCATGAGGAATGCTATGTGGCCTTAAAATATGCTCATCATAATTTACTGAAGGTAGCTTTTCATTTTGAATCTTATAGATACTCTTTCGCTGATAAGGTGCACCTTCGCTCCATAGTCCTTTAAAATTTTCTTCAATTATTGGTGAAAGTACGTAGGGCATATTTACCTCTCTACATGGAATCTACTATTTATACAAAACTTCTAATTTTTGCCAAAGCATTTTGACAAGCTAAACTGAAAATCCGAAAACGTCCTTTTTCTAAACGTATGAGCATTCGATCTAGAGTTAAAGTACGTGATATGTAAAAGAATATGAAACCAACGGCAATAGGCCGCAAAAGATACAATGCAATTTGGGAATTAGCATAATTTGAAAAATAAAGAAAAATCCCGGTCATTACCAATGAAAGTAGAAAGATTGGACGGAATAAATCTATGATTGCAGACCAGATCGCGTTTTTAGGCATTGTATTTTCACTTGAAATTTTTAATGCTTTTTCTTTGGCTAATCGTATAAGTTTTTCTTCATAATTTTTTACATAAAGTGCCTCCCCCTGTCTTCTCCAGGCTACGACGGCTAAAAAGCAAGCAGCTAACATTTTAAGGACTACTAAAATCGCCAAAATCCAAATGAGCTTTTCAGGTTTTACTCCATGATAAGGCAAAGTTTTTTGATATATATAATCGACAGCACTGAATAATTTTTCACCAAAAAAAAGATAATAGGTAATGACTGGTTGTATGAAGGCCCATAACGACAGGAGCAACATACCAAAACAAAGACCCACTGGATTTGTGCCTAGTGATACTATTCCAATATTAAAAAGCAATCCTTGCATACTCAAGCTTAACATTGGTCCCAGCTTTTTTCCTGCAGGCGATAGGGATTTCAAGACAGCAGCAACATTTGAAATGCCATAAGTAGTCCACTGATTAGCGGGAAGATCGCGTGACTGTATAGCGGCCCTGCAAAGTAGATAGCCTTGGTTAAGTGATAGAAGGACTCCTGAGAATGGAATATGAAATGTATGTAAAAGCGAACCAAACCCTACTTCTATAATTGATAAAGTTGATCCGTACTGACCTAAAATTTCTACTTTTTTATTTTCTTCCATACTCGCCTCTGCAGCTGCGGATTATACAAATTGTTTATCTGAAATATACAAAAAATACGTAATTAGCTAAGATATTTACAAGATCCCTTTCAAACCGCTTTTTAACAAGTTAATCATATTTCTCATGAATGGCTTAAATTAGAAAGAGTAGACCTAGTAAAATTAATTGAAGAATCTCTCAATCTTGCAAAAAAAATTCATTGAACCTAAAATAACTAAAAAAAAGATGTTTCTCAAAAGAAATAGGAAGTGCAAAGGGACTTGGATTAAGTGTTTCACAAGGAATCACCAAAGTTCACAACTACCGATCGCTTAGCACTAGAACTAGTTACACTTTCACCAATTCTAAAACATAAATTCCTTTGTTTTCAATTCTCCATTTCACATCAAAATCTAAGCAATGAAAACCAAACTGCATTCCATCATTCTTAGAATCTTCGATCGGATAAGTGCGTTTCTGTGAAGTAGGCCTTGGATCCCATTGAAGCATTTCAAAAAGTAATTTTCCAAAACCAGGATGCCTAGTGAGAGAAACTTCTTCAATAATCAGCTCGCTCTCACTGGAGAAGTGAACAGGATAATGGGGAATGACTCCTTCTGCCCAGCCACCATTGGCTTCAAGAATGCGATCAGTATAAGGAAGATAAGGTTTGATATCTATGACAGGTGTTTCATCGAGAAAATCAACACCGCTGAGATGAATTTCAATTCCGCCTTTTGCATCCCAATCAATTTTGTCTAACTTTACGGCCGACATTCCGATAGGGTTAGGCCGATGAGGAGAACGAGAAGCAAATACGCCAATCTTTCTTGGAGCATCTACACGTGGTGGATGAATCGTTGGCTTCCATTTCATTTCTGTGTGTTTGTGAAAAACAAATAAAACCCAAATATGCGAGAAGTCTTCAAGGTGACTTAGTGCTAATTTATATTCAGGAACATCATTCAGTTTTAAAACTGCACGGGCTTCAGTTACCATTCCAGATTGTCTGGGTACTCCAAATTTCTCTTTGAAACAGGTCGTGATCACGCCAATAGGGGGGTAATAATTTTGAGTCATATGAATATTGTTTTAACATTAAATTTAGACAACAAAAAGCCGAATCGAAATTCGGCTCAGAGTTTACTAATTTAGTTAACAGTCACCCACACATTACGAACTCCGTTTCTTCGGACAAACTCATTGAACATTTGTCCATTATCAGGATGGACACGTATACAACCGTGACTGGCCGGCGTACCAAGCTGACTCCAACTCCCTCTAGTCGTACCATGTATGGCATAACCGCCATCGATAAAGACCGCGAACGGCATGTTTCCTAGCCCATTATAATCGCCTTCTGGATATTTAGGAGATGTGTGTTTGTCATAGATTCTGCCATCTGGATGTGTATCCATATATGGTGTCTCAAAACCTAAGCGACCAGTTGATGTTTTCCAGGTATAGGTCAACACTCCGTCCATATATAAATATAGTCTTTGAGCATTTATATCTACATCTGCCCAAATCTTGCACGAGTTCCTGAAGCAACCTTGCATGATATCTTCGAGAGGACCTACTTTAAGATGAGCTGATTTGCCAGTGACACTTTCATAGTCCATATCGACTTGATGTAAAATTTTTTCAATGTTTGGAGACCTGGGATCAAGAGTATCGAAAAAATTAGTTTTGGCTGCAAATGCGTTGGTATTAATTACTGTAATGGCCAATGAAAGTATCAAGGCCAGTTTTTTTTTGCGACTTGGTAGCAACATTACGTCCTCCCTTATCTTGATGAATTGAATAATCATTTAAACAAAGATCTAGAAATTACGAATTGATCTCCGTCTTCCGTTCCTTCTTATTTCAAAGCAGAGATGATGCCAAGTTTAGCTATTTCTAAATGATTGATTTGGTGGAAGATTTTTTATGATAATTATTCTATGAGACTCATATATTTGGAGGGCCGAGAAAAAAGCCCCCCTCGTTTACATAAAATTATGGCTGATGAATAGTATTATTGTCTAAGTTAACCGCAGTCTGAGCAAAAATTCGCCCATTCATAGTGGCTAAATTTCCGAATACGACAGCAGTTTTACACAACATAATCCCCTCAAAGTGAGACGTTGTTCCTATAGTCACTGCACCCGCAACTTGCCAATAAATATTTTCAGGCAAAGCACCACCTGCGAGAGTTATATTTACAGCTGAAGCCATAGTTAAATTACCTGCAACCTGAAAAATCCAAACATCAGTCGCACTTCCCGTAATAGTAACATCAGTTGAGATGTTTACGTTATTAGTCCATTTATAAAGGCCTGGCACAAGATTAAGTCCCCCTAAATTTCCCGTTGAAAGTTCATTAAAGTCAGGTGGATTCCTTCCTGCCGCATTTGTGTATGCAGTTTCTACTGTTCCTATTGCCGTAGTTAAATTCGTTGGCGTCGGTACTGCTGAATTTGCAGAATAAACCTTTCCTACTACTGAACTTGAAGTAGAGAACACATTCGTTGCATCAGCAACAAGTGAGAAACCGGTTATATAAGATTCAGCCGCGGGGCTTACACCAATATCGCCTGTAATGACGGATCCTGTGACATTTGATATTCCAGTTTTTGCCAAGATAACATAACTACCGGCAGATCCCATATCACCAGGTATATTGGTCGAGCCAGTTTTTGAAAGGCTGACAGCTGCAGGACCAGCACCAAAGGGATTTCGTGGATTAAAAACTAAGCTGCCGTTGCTGTCAGTGCCACATCCAATTAATGCCACTAAAGAAAAAGTTAAAGCAGTAGATGCAATTGTTGAAAAACGAGAAGATATAATTTTGTTATTCATAGGATCCTTAGTTAAATTTAAGTTAGAAATTTTCACACTTATCCATCATCGGCTAAATTGCTTCATTAAACTTTTAAGCCATGTGACTCTTTTGTGATTTAATCTACACAATCGAAAAACTAATGTATTTCATTGGTGATACAATAAAATGTATTGGTGATAATTAAATTGTTTAAATAGGCAATACGAAATAAAACGCGCACGTAATCACTAAATTAATATCATGACGCTTTCAAGAGCATTACTTAAGTTGTTCTTAATAATTATTTTATAACGAATCTCTTGAGTGCCATAAGTCTCATTGGAAAAATAAAATGAATAAATTAATCGCAATCGCTGCAACATTGACCGTGCTAACAGTAGAAAATAGACAACTTCCCGAGGTACTTTAAAAAATCCATGTGGTCACACTTAAAAGTTTTCTTCGTTATGGCCGAATGACCTACTACGGCTCCCTCCCCATATTATGAGAAAAGATTAAAAGATGGACAAAATTGATAAATACCAAAAATTTTCTGGTCAAAAGTAATTATGTCCAACAATTTCTCCTTACCTAGTTTTAAACATTGATTGTCCCTTATACGTGAGGCAAATATTTGATATCAAAATTTTTTGATTAAATCTTTGGAGACATTATGTTTAAAACTTTATTAATGACTGCTTTAATTCTGGGATCAACACTTTCTTTTGCTGGTGAAGTAGAAGTTGATACTACTGGAACTGTTCTTGATTCAAGTGAAGTTCAAGCTGTTACTTGTCCAATGGGATCTGAAGCAGTAGCAGCTTATGTTTGGAGCTCAGAACTACATAAGTTTGTTAGAGTTGGTGATATTTGCCGTAGAACTGGCGGTAGATAGTCCATTACAAAGGCAAAGATTGAAAAAACTTTGCCTTTGTGTTCTTTAGGTATGAAAAAAATACAAAACAATTAGTTAAAATATTTAACTATGATAAATAATAATCATTATGTATAAAGAGCCTCAAGAAACCGAAGCGGTTGAAGCAAAGATCAAAATTCCATTAGAAGGCGAAATTCTTTTTGCTATCAATAAACTCATCTCAACTTTTATAGATAAAAAAAAAGGTCTTCGAATACTCTCTAAGCAAATGGGAGTTAGTGAAAAAACCTTAACTCGTATTATTAACCAAACAAGTAAGCCCAATTATCAGACAATATTTAAAATATACCGTGTTTATTTTAATGAATACAATGATGCGAAAGTTCTTAAGTTGGTTCCAACTATAGTTAAAGATTTTCTCTTAAAGCGCAATCCACAAGAATTATTAACTAACCAAAACTATAACTTAGATTCAGATATCCTATTGCAAAGTAACTCTGTGATAGCTGAAATATATATTATTGCTTCAACTGGTCCAGTCACTCTAGATGAGATCTTGTATCGTTTTGGAGTAAATGGTGTTGAATTAGTTTCAAAAATGATTGAAAAAAAATTGTTAAGTGAAATACATAAAAATGTCTTTATCTTAGGAAAAAACCAGCCAACTTTTGATGGAAACACCATCGTTTCTGTTGGACAATCGTTGATTTCATCACACGCAAAGCCTTCGAGTGGAGAGAGTTTAGGCAATAATTTCATTTCCTTTTATGCCGAAGGTTTAAGCGAAAGTGCCTATAACGAATGGCTTGCAATTGATAGAAAAGCTTTTGAACAAAAATACGAACTGACCAGAAATTCAAAAAACTTAGGAAGTATTAGAGCTTTTACTTTTATGATTTCTGAAACTATCCAGACAAAAGAGCTACATTAGGAAATCTATGAAAATTGTTATTATATTAAGTCTGGTTATATTTTCTTTTAATGCTATTTCCGGTGTCGGCGGAAGCACTGGTGGAGACAAAACCTTAAAAGAAACACATAATTTTGATTTTTACTTTCACTCACTCAATTACACAATGAATCTCCCTATTGTTGAATTTCATTTAGAAGATTCTCCGAGAGTGCTTTTGCCAGTAAATGAAGTATGTGTAAGAAACAATGATCACTTTGAATCTATTAACGAGATTGAAATTACTAAATATGATCAGAATAAATTACCCGTAACTAGTGAGAAAAAAATAATCCTTAGAGATCTTTACACTACTGAGGAAACAGTTATAAGACATTTATTCAAAGAAAATGAAGTCATTCTAAATCAAGTTGATATTCCTTTGAACTACATAATTAAAGTTTTTCAATCAGCGCATAACTCAGATAGAATAATTCAATTTTTGAAATATTCTATTAAGGAATGTGAGTAGTAAAATTTAAAAAAACTTTTACCAGTTAGATAAATTCTTCTTTTTGACATTTGTTCAATAAGGCACGTATTGCCTTTGAAACCTTTTTTAGAAATAACAAATACCAAAGGTGATGTATAATATTACCTGGAATAAAAATTTTTTAATATTAATTACTTAATAACGACAACCAGCTTTTTCACGTCTTTTCTGTTTTTATTTTTCTTCATTTGATTTCATTGTTTTTCATCCTTTGACCGCTACGGCGGACATAAGCAATGCACTTATTCCAATTGGTGTTGTTGAATGCCAAGTTGAAACAAATATTTTATGAGCAAGTCCATTTTTAATTCGTTCTATTTGCTTCTTATATAGTTTTAAATACTGAAAGTGGTTGCGCTTTTTCGTGTCATTAAATTTTAGAAGCGACTTTTTTTCTCATTAACCATTTCCTGATTTCCTCAAGGAGCAGAAGACTAGAAGCAGTCCCTATGGCAAAAGACCATTCAGAGAGTCCCAACGGTACTGTCCCAAAAAGTTTTTGCAGCGGCGACCAATGCACTACAAGAACTTGAAGAGAGACAACAACAACTAAAGCAGTCCAAAGACGATAATTTGTAAACAATTGTGGTCCAAATGCAGAGTGCCCTTCGGATCTTGCATTTAAGGCATTGAAGAACTGAAACAAGACAAAGGTAGTAAAAGACAACGTAGTTGCTTGCTGGAGATTTCCATTGAGTAATTTAATGTGAAGTAGAAAAAGTGTTCCCGCTGCCATTATTGCGCCATAAAACAGCAAAGATCTCAAGCGTTGCCAGGAAAGAATCTGCATTCCTAAAGGACGTGGAGGTCTGGCCATTATCTCTTCTTCGGCAGCGTCCATGCCTAAGGCAATGGCCGGAGGTCCATCCATAATCATTGCAACCCAAAGCACCTGTATGGGTTGAAGTGGAGAAGGAAGCCCTAAAATAGGTGCAAAAAAGATGGTTAGCAGGGCCCCGATACTTGTCGAGAGCTGAAAGCGCATAAATTTAACGATATTGTCATAGATTGTTCGCCCTTCGTGAACTGCTTGAACAATTGTGGCAAAATTGTCGTCAGTTAAAACCATGGTGGCCGCTTCCTTGGCAACTTCTGTTCCAGAGCCCATCGCGATTCCAATATCTGCGGCCCTAAGAGCAGGAGCATCGTTTACTCCATCACCGGTCATTGCAACCACTTTACCATTACTCTTAAGTGCCTGCACTATACGAAGTTTGTGTTCCGGAGCGACACGGGCAAAAATGGAAATTTGTGAGATTCTTTTTGATAAGTCTTCGTCGTCAATTTGAACAAGGTCAGCGCCGGTAATAGCCTCACCTTCAAGTCCTAAATCACGGGCAATAGCGATTGCAGTTTCGAGGTGATCACCTGTAATCATTTTAACTTCAATACCAGCATGCTTGCAACGCTCTATGGCCGCTTTAGCTTCTGCTCGCAGTGGATCTATCAATCCAATAAGACCTATAAAAGTCAGTTGGTCGATCTCTAAAAGTAGATCGCCTGATAATGAAAATTCAGATGATCTTTTTGTCTTAGAGGCTACGGCCAACACTCTCATTCCACGACG
Source organism: Bacteriovorax sp. (assembly GCA_014377485.1). Lineage (GTDB taxonomy): Bacteria > Bdellovibrionota > Bacteriovoracia > Bacteriovoracales > Bacteriovoracaceae > Bacteriovorax. The sequence continues at coordinate 104,856 of JACMPM010000005.1, forward strand.
TGCAAAGTTAGCAATCTTTTGCTTAACTTCTTCGATCATTTTATCGTTTAGAGAAATACATCCTTCAGCCGTGAGTATTTGGTCGCAATGGTTAAGTATGATATCAGGGGCTCCTTTTACGAGGACATCTATGACATTTCCATCTATTGATGAATGGAAAGTGGCCATAAACTTTCGGTGCGATTCAAATGGAATTTCTGCTATTCGCGGGCGGGTTTGACGAAGTTTAACAGGATTAAATCCAAGATCCATCGCAAGCTTAATCAAAGCGACTTCAGTTGGATCTCCAACAAACTTTCCATTATTCATCTGAGCATCATTACAGAGTCCAAGAGGTTCTCTGAGAGCAGCAAATAGAATATTTTTTTCTGATGTTGCGTCACGAGCATCATAAGTTTGAGGGCGTATCCAAAATGCTTCAGCTGTCATCTGGTTGAGTGTTAGGGTGCCGGTCTTATCAGTACAAATTACATTTGTAGAGCCTAGAGTTTCAACACCGGCCAAGCGTTTTACCACCGCACGCTTTTTGGCCATGCGATATAGACCAAGCGCCAAAGTTACCGTCACAACAGCTGGAAGCCCTTCCGGCATCGAGGCCACGGCAAGCGAGATGGATTCCATAGCTATCTGGTTTAATGAGTCACCTCTAAAGTATTCAAAGACTCCAATGACTGCAACAACGCTGACTGCAAATGCAGCTAGTCGCTTACCGAGTTGATCGAGTTGCTTTTGCAAGGGAGTTGGAGGAAGTTCAATCGAACCAATCATTTCGGCCATTTTTCCAATCTCAGTATTTGCACCGGTTCCGGTGACCAATAATTCGCCTCGACCTCTTGTGACTACTGTATTCATGAAGGCCATATTCACTTGGTCGCTTATAGGAGCATTGGAATCAAGTTGGACGTCTTGCCTTTTAATAGTTGGAAGCGATTCTCCGGTGAGTACGGATTCATCAACCTCAAGGGATTGTGAAAGAAGCAACCTACCATCAGCTGGAATGCGGCTTCCGGCATCAAGTAAAATAATATCACCAGGTACAATATCTTCTGCAGCAACCTCAAATGTTTTTCCGTCACGGCGTACATTGGTTCTACGAGGGATCATTGCTTTAAGCGCCGCTAGAGTTTTTTCTGCTTTATATTCTTGAACAAAACCCAGGATAGTATTAAATGTCACAACAGCTGCAATCATTATCGCATCTTTAAGTGTTCCAATAGACCAAGCAGCGATGGCAGCGATTCCCAAAAGTAAATTTAAGAATCCTCTGAGTTGATCAAACACCACGCGAAAAACTGATCGAGGAGGGCGCTCTGTTAATTGATTGGGCCCGAACTGGGCCAGACGAGAATTTACTTCCTCTCCAGTCAAACCCAATTCTCGAGAATTAAATTGGATTAGACAATTCTCAACAGGCATTGCCCAAGAGGTGAAAAAAGTTTTCTTAGAAGTGGATGTCGAGGAGTCTTCTTTATTTGAAGTCGGTGCCATTCTAAAATCCTTTTATTATTGAAATTAAAGACTCAGAGTTTTTCGAGCAAGAACCCAAAGCACTTAGAATATAGATCACAGAAGCTAAACAAACAAACTCTATTATTACTTGCTGTTTAAAATTTGTTAATGTATTTGCTTATACGATCAGGGTTATGGATATAAATAGTTCGTTGTTATAGAAGACAAAAAAATGACTAAATATTTAAAAAATTTTGAATTGTTTATAACAATCATACTAATGGTTTTAATGGCAATTGTTGTTATGCTGTCAGTGGTCGATCTCGCATTGATTCTTTATAGAGACATTATAACACCCCCTATTCTCGTCCTAGACACATTTGAGTTGTTGGATATTTTTTCGATGTTCCTTTTAGTTTTAATTGGCATTGAACTCATCGAAACACTCAAAGCTTACATGATACAAAATGAGTTAAGAGCAGAAATTATTATTCTGGTAGCGATCATCGCACTTGCCCGCAAGATCATAACACTGGACCTGAAAGAAGTTTCAAGCGGGTCATTGCTCGGAATAGCCGCCACAATGCTTGCTCTTTCCATTGCTTATTTCATAATTCGGCAGGCTAATAAAAGTGAGCGAACTAAGTAATTTCTCATTTCATTGAAGAAATTTTTCAAAATTAAATAATTTATTGTGCAGCCAATTTTAAGATAAAAGTTTGCAATTAATTTTGTTGTAAAGAAATCAACCACATTTATCAAATTCATTTTTGGCACTTGTCATATTAAGCTTTAAGGTCTCGAGCAAAGTCACGACTCTACTACAAAGTAAATCGTAATCAGAACCTTGTCCTAATGAACTTTTAATTGATTCGAAGTCTCCTTCGTGAGAATTACGTACGATTTCACTTGCGCAATTATTGAAATTTTTAAGTGCGATCTTTAACTCAATAAAATGAAGATTAGTTTTAAAACGTGGCTCAATTCTTATCATCCAATTTTCTAATAAGTTCTCTTTGCCAAAATGTACCGTTTCCAAGTCTATTTTAGTATTTAAATCTAAGAAAAAACTTAGAATTTTCTGTCGCCGTTTCAAATGAACAAAGATTGCTTCATCAAAATTAATTAATTCTAAAAAAGATGAATCATTCAAAGGAATTTGAATAACAAAACGCGTGTTCCTTGAACATGGATCGAGATTAATAGTACCACCATGTTTTTCTATTATTCCATGTGAAATACTTAGTCCAAGTCCAGTTCCTTTTCCTGTTTCTTTGGTTGTAAAAAATGGCTGCATGATTTTCTGAGATAAATCTTCCGAAATACCTGCCCCTGAATCGGTTACGCTTATTTCAACAAATTCTCCAAAACGGATTGCTTCCAACCTAATCCAACGAATATCATGATTAGAAATTGCATCAATTGAATTACTGATAAGATTAACCAAAACCTGTTCAATCTGGATCAAATTGCATTGAATCTCAATCTCAATCTCATCAGAATGAATCTCAAATTGAACGTTATTATTTTTTATTTTTTCGCAACATAAATCTTCAACAGTAGAGAAGATATTTAAGATAGATACTTTTTCTAAAACTTCTTCTCCTTCTTTGCGAGAAAAATCTCGTAAGCCTTTTATAATTTTGGTTATTCGAATGACCTGATTCTGAATTTTTGCAATACCCACCAAGATTTTTGGTAGTTCTTCTATTGAATTATCGGCTTGAAGCTTTCTTTCGATAATTTGCAGTATCCCTTTTACGACAGTTAGCGGATTATTAATTTCATGTGCAATTCCTCCGGCCATTTCACCAATCGCAGATAGCCTTCCCATATGAATGCTCTTTATTTTCTCTATCTCCAATTCTGCTTCAGCTAATTTTTCGGAAGTAATATCGAATCGAAAAGAAATATACTTAAAAGGTTTTACTTGGGTATCAAAAATTGGAACAATATGGGTTTCAACCCAAAAGATTTCACCATTCTTATTTTTGTTTCGGATTTGTCCCCGCCATGTTTTTCCAGATTTTATGGTAGACCACATTTGTTCAAAAAATTCTTTTGAATGGTAGCCTGAGTTTACGATACGATGATCTTGCATAATAATCTCTTCATGAGAATATCCGGATATTTTGCAAAAATTATCGTTTGCGAATATAATTTTTCCGCTCACATCTGCTGTAGTAATAATCGCAACACTATTAATTGCATTAATTTTTTGTTCGTATAATATAGAATACTCTTTTTGTTTTTTCCTATTTTCAGGAAGAATAATTAAAAAATATATATTGAGTCCAGAAAATAATGTTAAAGCAAATGTATCTATAGCTTCTTGAACAAACGGAGATAAGCCTTCAATTTGTGATAATGCCAACACGATAATGCCTTTCCAAGTTGCAACTATTGCCAGAATTTTAATGAATTTATAATAATTTATTGATGTACTTCTTTCGGCAGATTCGGTTTTCATTTTAGCCTTTTCAATTTTACATTTTGGGCAAAAATAATAAATCTGCTTAATTGAGATTAACAAAAATCTGGATAAATTAATAAAGATTGAGTGTCGGATTTGAGGAAAGTTGTTGTAAGGTTATTCCTACAGGAGATCTTCTTTTCCAGCTTTGTTATTTTGCTAATGCCTCATGCGAATCACCGTGAGTAATAAAATACCTCACAATCTGAGCATTTGTTGTCATATTCATCTTCTTTAAGACACGTAACCTGTATGTGCTCACGGTTTTCACACTGAGTGAGAGATCAATAGAAATTTGGGTTAAGGTTATTCCCTGTCCTATCATTGTGAATACGTGAAGTTCTCTATCTGATAAATCATAATGAAGAAGATTTGAAGCTGTTTTCTTTTCTAATTGATTAAAAATTGTATCCATTGTCTCTTTTGAAAAATATCGTTTCCCCTCTACTATAGATTGGAGAGCAAGTATCAGTTGTTCGGTAGCACAGGCCTTATTAAGAAATCCAACAGCCCCGGCCTTAAAAACGCGTAATCCATAATCAACTTCAGAGTGGAAGGTTAATACAAGAACCAAAAGTTTAGGGTATTTTTTATTTATTTCTTTTAATAATTCTACTCCAACCGCACCAGGCATTGATAGATCTAAAAGTAAAATTTTTGCCTGCGTCGAACTTAAGATGTTAATCAAATCGATGGCAGAACCAACTTCTCCAACGATGGTATACCCACCAGCATGGGCTAGAATTTTTTTTAATCCTTCTCTTAAAATTGCATGATCATCAGCAATAATTAGCTTTTCCAATTAGAGACCCTCGTGTGGAATATTAACTTTAACATGAACTCCGCCTTCATTCCAAATTAAAAACTCGCCCCCCACACTCAAAGCACGCTCCTTCATACCTATTAATCCTAAATTTGATTCTATTGGTTGAAGCAACGATAAATTGGAATCATCATAATCTCTAACAATTAAAGTATATACATTAACTATTTTAATGAGAGAGATATCGACTCTATCCGAATGTGAATGTCTAAGTATGTTGGTCAGCGCTTCCTGCAAAATTCGAAATATGACTGTGGCAATTTTAGGCTCTACAATTGAACCTTCGAGATTGATCCCGAGATTTATAATTTTTTCAGTATGTGATTTTATTTCATTTACGAGGTATTTAATTCCTTCTTCAAGGCCATAATTTTCGATAATTGAAGGTCGCAAGTCTTGAGTAATTCTTTGAATTTTATTTATTATTTGATCAACATAATTTTCCATCTTTATTATTAAATTATTTTTAGAGATAGAATCTTTGGTGATTTTATTTTTTAAATCAAAAAGATCTATTTTAATAATTGTTAACATCTGCCCAAGATCATCATGAATTTCACGAGAAATACGAGTCCTTTCATCTTCTTGGGTTTCTTTTATTAAAGATTTTCGAATATTCTCTTCCGCCTCTCTTAAAAGAGTAAGATCTTCGACAACAGTTACCCAGACAAGACCAAATACAGCATGATCAAACTGAATTGTGTGTGAACGACTCCAGAAAATTGTACCGTCCTTCTTTATATTTTGAAATTCAGCCACATGCTCACCAAGCTTATCTAATGTCTCATAAATACTTTTAACAACATTTGGATTAGATCTGAGCTTGGCGAGTTTAATACCATTAAGTTCATCAGGTCCATACCCAAATATTTTTTCAAACTTTGTATTAGCGTAAACAATAGTTTCATCTTTAACTCTTGCCAGGAAAACTCCTTCGGACATAATCGAAAGAATGAGTTGAAATAAATCTAATTGTTGATGTTGCTTAATATTTTTTTTTTGTTGCATGCTGACCTCCCATCTCTCGATTGAAGCATTCACATGGATAATCGTCCGTTATAATTCATAAAAAAAGAAATATCTTTTAAAGATGTGATTCATATATTGATCGAAATCTTAAATTTCATAAAATTGCTATATATAAGAAGTTTATAAAACCTATCAATCAACTAATAAATCTTAGATGACTTAAAAAAAATCAACCTTTCTTGAATATCTACATAGTAACTAACTCCTAGACAAAATGTAGTGGGTGGGTAACATTTTAAAAAATACTAGGATTACGAAGATGATTAGGACCACGAAAAGGTGGTGTTGCGTTTCCGGGTACGTATATAAATTCAGGTGAAACTTAACTAGAAGCTTTAAGTCGTGAATTATTTAAGGAAGCTGGAATTAATGTTTGGAGCGAGATAAATCTAAATTTTAAAACTGATGAAACACAGAAGTAATTCTTGTTGATCCTTCAACACCGTCAACATTTCTTCTTCATGATAATGCAAAAAATAAATTCTACTCACTTTAAAGTTTTGATCAAGTAAACAAGACGTGATTGGCGAATTTAATCAAACATTGATTCGATCTCTTGTGTTTTAATACTTATATAGTAAGTATAAATAGTCGTACTTCCAAAGGAAGATCCGAGGGAAGAAGAACTAGACTGCCTTTTTCACGTGTTGATGAGATCTGCTGACAGGTTCCAATTATTTTATTACGCAATTTGTAGTTGAAAACAGCTCTCGAATTAAGACCCGGCCAAATTGACGTTAATACCCCATACCCTGCCACATCAAATTCGTGTCGACCAAGCCAGCTCGTTTTCTCATACTTTGCAATGATTCCTGCATCAGGCGCATGTAAGAGAGCTGTACGATTCCAAGTCAGAGGAAATTTAATCAAAAAAGTCTTATCTTCAATTTTAATTTCTTTTACTCTACTTCCCATTAGACTTAAAATTTGCCCTACGATCTGACCTTTAGAGTCTTTAACTAATAAATTCATTTTAGTTAAAGAAGCATCCTGCCAAACACCGAAAAGCATATTAGATTTTAAAAAATTCAAACGAGTCGCACGCTCAGCAACGCTTGCCCAAGCTTGATCGACAGTGATCTCAAGGTTATTTTTTTGAAAAGATTCTCTATATTTTAGTAAAAAATAAATTAAAACAGCAAAACAAGTTATGACTGAAAAAAATAAATAAATTAAGCAATCATTACCATTACACATTTATTGTCCACACGTTTCTAAAATAACATTCTAATTCTAAATACGATAAAGGTTTTAACAATGCTTGTCTACACGGCCTATTATTAATTGGCCGAAGATTCAAAAGGTTGGAAGTGATCTTAAAAAACAAAAGCCATTGGGATCAAGTCTCGATGGCCTGAACTACATGCAAATGATAATCGAGATACAAAAAAATTCTTGATGATTATATTAATAGTTACGTCGAAAAAGATATTGTACTGGCTGCAGGAATAAAAAAAGTCGTGAGTTTTTAAAATTCATCAAGCTCGAGATCTTTTCTTGTGATCAATTATTTGCATCATTCATATGAACATTATTTTCAAATGAGAAATAGGTTTCAAGAGTCTCGTCTCTATCCATACCAGATTGCATGTTAGCTCCAATGTCATCGCTGTAGCCAAATGGCCCTTTATAGTCCAAGATAAGTTTTTGATCGAGCCATTCACTTTGAATGAGCACTCTTGCTTGTAATTCCAATGCACAATAAATGTAAAATGATGCCAAGATCCAAGTTTAAAATTTTAAACTTAACTATGCTATTTTTGATGAGAAAAGAGAAAATTGCACATTTATATTTTTCATTTTGATATCATCTGGTGGAGAATCCGAGAATCGAACTCGGGCCTAAAACATGCCATGCTTTTATTCTACCCCTAAACTAATTCCCCTAATTTTATCTAATGAATCTATATTATAAAAAACTTATCTAATTCAATTAATTGAATTCATCAATTCTACACTCATTTAAGTAGACAGTACTGCCAGCGTTGGACTCAACCAACTGAGCTAAGGGCCCACAAAAAACGTGTTAACTAAATGTAAAAAAAAAAAAGAGCTCTTTCAAGCTTTTTTATAACTAAAGACCATCAAAAGCATTTTAACGCGCTCTTTTCTGCAAATTTTTCTAACTCAAAAATAATTTACGCATAATGTGTCTTTCTGATAAGATCCAATGCTTAGAATTTATCGTCGGAATCTAACTTAAATACGACTAAGGACCTTATGGGAATTTTTATCAATAGAACTCTAAACATGAAAAAAATCAAAGCAATCGGCTTTGATATGGACTATACAATTGTCCGCTACAACACCGAAGCTTTCGAGCGCTTCACTCACCAGGCCACTTTAAAAAAATTGGTTTCAGAGAAAAAATATTCGGAAGTAATACTATCCCTTGAATTTGATTTCCAACGTGTCATTCAAGGTCTAGTCATCGACAAAAAAAAAGGCAACCTTTTAAAAGTTTCTCGTTTTGGAAAAGTTAAATCTTCTTATCATGGTCTCTCGCCAATTGATTTCAAAGAACAACAAAAAATGTATGGCAACGGAGTTATCGATCTCTCTGATATTCACATCCAAAGTTTAGATACAAATTTTTCTGTTTCAAATGGAGTCCTCTATTCACAATTAGTTGAAATGAAAAAAAAGGGAGCTAATTTTCCAGACTTCGAAACTCTTGCCGATGATGTTAAAGAAGCTCTCGACATTTGCCACTCAGATGGAACACTTAAAGATCACGTACGCAATAATATTTCTGAATTCATTATTCAAGACCCTGAAGTTGTAACGTTGCTTGAGCGATATAAAAGATACGGTAAAAAATTATTGGTCATTACCAACTCTGATTTTAACTACACAAAACTTTTACTCGACTACACCATCAATCCTTTTTTAAAGGAACATAAAGACTGGTCTGAGCTTTTTGAAATTACGATAACACTTTCGAGCAAGCCCCGCTTTTTTACAACGAAAACGGCATTCCTGAAAATTGATCCGGCCACAGGTTTTATGACAAACGCCGAAGGAAAAATCACTAAGGGAATTTACCAAGGTGGATTCGCCGGTAAATTGCAAAAAGATTTAGGTCTCGAAGGCGACGAAATTCTTTACCTTGGAGATCATATTTACGGTGACGTTGTTAGTATCAAAAAAACATTTAACTGGAGAACTGCACTGGTACTAGATCCTCTTAAAGAAGAAATAGAGGCCATTAGAAGCAGCGCTTTTATTCAAAGTGAAATTGATAAACAAATGGCCATTAAAGAGTCGCTTGAGCATATGCTTAACGATATCGATATTAGAAAAAATGAATTGCATGAAGATGTTTCAAAAGAAGAGCTCAATAGCCTCTTTAGCGACATTGATAAAGTCAACGCCATTATTTCAGATCTTCTTGATCAGCATAAGAAATTTTTTAATCCCTATTGGGGAGAAATGATGAGAGCTGGTTTAGAGGAATCTCGGTTTGCTGATCAAGTGGAAAAATACGCATGTATTTATATGACGAAAGTAGCAGATCTTATTTCTTACTCACCGAGAACTTACTTCAGACCTTTTAGAAGAACTCTCCCACACGAACTTTAAAAATTGCGTATAGATCTCCCACGATCTTTTGCCGTAGCCACCGGCCATGACATAGGATTGGGGAATTTTAAGTTTTTGTAAAAATTCATAAACTAAAATATCTCTCGCCAGCATTTGTTCGCGAGTGAGTTTTAATTTATCCGTACTCTGCAGTTCATCGTGTTCATAGGGATCGGCTCCATTAACGACAATGGCCACATCTGGACGTGGATATTTTTGATCCAATTCATTTAAGGCCGCAGATAAAAGACCTAGATATTTGTCTTCTTCACCTACATCAACACCAACTTCCAGATCACAAGGAATAAACCATGGATCCCGAACAGTGCCAGAATCCAAGGGCCAGCCTTCTTTCATATGAATACTTAAAGTTACAATACTTGGATCTCTTGCTGTGAGCTCAGCCGTGCCATCACCTTTATGTGCATCCACATCGATCACCCAAGCAGTCTTGATGAGATTTTCTTTTTGAAGTTTTCTGAGCGTTATTACAATATCATTTATCAGGCCAAATCCACGTCCACCAAAACTCATCGCATGGTGCATGCCTCCACCTAGAAAATAACTAAAGCCAGTCGTTAATGCAGATTTGGTTGAATAATAGGTCATGCCAGTTTGTTTTAAAACAATGCTGAGGGCGTGATTAAAATCTTTTTTAGCATTTTTAGGATTATAGCGGTGATAATTTCCGTCGGCATCTTGGAGCTCAAAGCAAGACATAATCTCCCGTTCAAGTTCGCGGTAGCTTCCATAAATACGATCTACAAAATCTTTATTATGAACTAAAAGTAAATCTTCTTTGGTAATTTCCGGAATGAGTGCTGGATCAAAATAAGTAAGACTTGAATCAAGACTGACTAAATTTTGAAAGACTCTGCTAGCACGATCATCCACGACTGGAATCTCTATTCCATAATCTGAAAACCGAAAATCACAGTCGGGATGGTAAAAAATCATTTGTTATAACCTTAAAATTACCAAGTAAATTGGCAATCAACTTGTGCCCAAGAATTGATAAATGGGTCCCGGCCATTTGTATAAACGTAAGCATCAGCAAACATCCCTGGAGTCACATAAATTTGGCTAAACCATGCGTTTAAAACAGCTCCACCATATGTCTGACCAAAAGCTGTTCCTTCGCAAATAAAAGGACGGCCTGTATTATTGAAAACGCGGGCAACTGCGGTTTCACCGTTAACAAAAAAGCTCATTTGTGGAACGAACGCAAAAACAGATGAAGTAAGTGTTAAAAAGAGAGCAGCAGATAACAATAATTTTTTCAAGATAGTACTCCATGGAAATTTCTGAGTTTTAGAATGATTCTTTCAATCATTTTTGCTCTGTTTTAGCAAGTTCTTGCACTTCAGATAGAAAATCTTTTCCGGGTAAATGATCTAAAGCTTTAAAAAGAGATAAGAGTTGTTCAGGGTTTTTGGCGCCACACAACGCTACACTTAGATCTGGAAAATTTAAATTATAACCTAAAGCAAGCTCCAGTCCGCTGTAGTTATGTTTGTCTAAAAGCGGCCATATTTTTTTCATGGCCTCGAATTTTGATTTATTGTCTGCATTCTTCCACCATGGTGCCCATGAACGGCAGTCGCTTTCTTCAAATTTTCTTTTCTCATCGACTCTACCGGTGATAATTCCTTTATCGAGAGTTCCCCAACTCATAAAACTGATATTATTCTTCTTTAAGTAAGGAAAAAGTTTTTCAGTCGCTTCGTGTTGAAATAAATTAAATTCAGATTGCACTACTTCGATACGGTCAATTTCAAGCGCTTTCTCCAGTTCTTCAACATTCGTATTACACAAACCAATATGCTTAATTTTCCCCTGAGCTTTAGCCTTTGCAAGAACTTCTAAGGGACGTCTAATATCGACTCTAGAATCCGGCCAGTGAATCATATAAAGATCTATATAGTCAGTCTGGAGATCGCGCAAACTTTGTTCTAGCATACGAGTGGTAACAGCTGGTTCGTTACTCATATCTACACGTTTATTATCTCCCCAGGTAACTCCCGATTTTGAGACTAGAAAAACATTGTCGCGCATTTGTCTAAATGCCTTGCCCATCCGTACTTCAGATAACCCAAAGCCATAAATAGGAGCTGTATCAAAAATACGCATCCCTAAATCGAAGGCCATATTTAAAAGTTTAATCGAATCTTCCTCTGTTATATCTCCAAAACCGTAGCCTCCTCCTTCGCCACTAATGGCCGCTCCACCAAACGCTAATGGGATCTTTGAGATGCTTTTAAGTAGTTGCGTCATAAGCCTTCTTTCCTTGTGAAGTTTTTATAATCGGTGTATTAATTGCCATAGGGATTTTCGTCTTCTTTTTTAAAACTGTACAGTTGGAATACTCATGTTTGTGCTACTAAGATTTTTGGCATTTGGCGTCTTAATAATTAGCAATAGCTTTGCCCAAGATTCAACTCAAGTTTCTGTTATCCAAAAAATTACTCAACTTCAAGACAAAGCAGTTCAGCTCTCTCCTGATTTAAAAATAGTTAGAAATTTCCGCTCTCAAAAAGGTGCTGAAGCTTATACCCGCTTTACTGATTTTTTACCTCAGGCCAATTTGAGTATGAGGCGAGAAAAAGATTTTTATGAAGAAAGAAACGCGCCCTTGAGAGCACTGGGACTTGGTCCTTTTAGCTCTACTTGGGGAATTGATTATAAATGGACCCTGCTCAATTACGGATACATTCAAGCTTCAAGAAAAACTTTTACTGAAAAAGATAAAGCTGAACTAGAAGTGATGAATAAAGAAAAAGAATACCCAATTACTTTTAATACCAATCTCCTTAATTATCTTTTGGCCAAGTATAAAAAAGCAGCTGTAGAGAATTCACTAAAGAAAGCTGAAACTGGAAAAAGAGAAGCTAAGTTAGGCTTTGAGTTAGGACAAAAAACAAAACTAGATGTACTTCGATCAGAAGCCAATATGGTGTCTTTGGATTCAAAGAAAACAAGTTATACGGATGAAGAGCAAAATACTAAAAGTAAATTTTTAGAATACTCTGGTCTTGATTATTCGGACTTAAGTTTTTTAGACAACTTAGATGAAACTCAAATTCTATCGACTATCAATTCAATTAGTCTTCCTCCCAATACTACGAGCACCATAAGAAGTGAGCCGGCCTTCGCCAAAAGTCCTCTGCTAGAGAGTTTGCGATACGAAGAAAAAATCAATACGATTGCGCTTGCTAGCCTTACTCAAGCCCAATGGCCTGAATTAAAGATCCAAGGCTCTTATAATAATTCAGGAAATAGTTTTGGCGATTCAATAAATACCCCGTACCGGACACATACTATTGCACTGATACTGACCATTCCTCTCTTTGGAAGCGGTAATATAATCTCGTCAAACTTCGAAGAGTATTTTGCCAAAAAACA